>JAFUVR010000111.1 GCA_017477485.1 Bacteroidales bacterium
CACAATGTCATAAAAGAGACGCATATCCATACTGGTTGTATGAAGCATATTCTTTGTATCCGAGACACAATGTCATAAAAGAGACGCATATCCATACTGGTGGTGGTATGATGCATACTCTTTGTATCCGAGACGCAATGTCATGAAAGAAACGCATATCCATACTGGTTGTATGATGCATGTTTTTTATCCTATATCCAATCGCACACTACAAATAACTATTTCCGACCTTGTAGTATGATGCATGTTTTTTTGTCCTATATCCAATCAAGCTA
Organism: Bacteroidales bacterium; assembly: GCA_017477485.1. GTDB lineage: Bacteria > Bacteroidota > Bacteroidia > Bacteroidales > P3 > Colimorpha. The sequence continues at coordinate 276 of JAFUVR010000111.1, forward strand.
TGATAGAGTGAAAGACTGAAGAACTTGCTGATGAATGTTTATTTGTACCCAAGATACAATCTTTTGAAACCTTTGTCGTTATATTTCCGTATGATAGAATGGGACGGACCACGGATTGCCCATCTACAGAAAACAAGGCACATGACATTCATCCTAACATCATGAAACTCAAAGAATACGAATTCAAGCTTCCCAAAGAATTAATTGCTACGAAACCACGAGGTTTCATCAGTTCCAGTCCAGAAGAGAACCGCGATGCGGCACGTCTCATGGTAGTGCACCGCGACACATTGGAAATAGAACACCGCACCTTCAAGGACCTCATCGAATATGTAGACACCGGCGATGTGATGGTGGCGAACAACACCAAGGTCTTTCCCTCCAGACTGGAAGGCATCAAAGAAAAGACAAATGCCAAAATCAAAGTCTTCCTGCTCCGCGAACTCAACGAGGAGACGCGCCTATGGGATGTGATAGTAGACCCCGCCCGCAAGATAAGAATCGGCAACAAGCTCTATTTTGGTTCCAATCAGTCGCTCATGGCCGAAGTATATGACAACACGACATCGCGCGGACGAACCATACGTTTTCTTTATGATGGTCCTCATGATGAGTTTATCTCCATCATTAAAAAGATGGGGGCACCGCCAATTCCCGATGAACTCTATAATCTGCGAGGTATCGAGAAATACGATGCTGAGCGCTATCAGACCATCTACGCTTCCGTAGAGGGAGCTGTCATGGCACCCAATGTGGGGCTCCATTTTAGCAAGATGCTCATGAAACGGCTTGAGATCAAAGAAGTGGTGTGGAAAGAGCTGACCCTGCATATAGGCCTCGGAACTCCTATCGAGGTGGAAGACCTCTCTAAGCATCGCATGGGAGCTGAAGAGATGCACATCGACGAAGACACCTGTAACGCCATCAACGAAGCCAAGGCTAACGGAAAGAAAATCCTGAGCGTCGGTGCCAGTTCGCTGCGAGCCCTTGAGACTGCTGTCACTATACCCGGCAAAGTATGCCCTTACGACGGATGGACCAACAAATTCATCTTCTACCCTTACGATTTCACCGTTGCCGACATGCTGCTGACAAGTTTCCATCACCCTATGTCGTCGCAATACATCATGACAGCTGCCTTTGCCACGCCGTTGCTGCTTCATAGGGCCTATGAGGTAGCCATCAAAGAGAAGTACCTCTTCAGCACCTATGGCGACGCCATGCTCATCGTGTAGCCCTGCAACGCTATGACACCATTGGCAGAAAAACTTCGTCCTAAGACACTGGACGAATATATCGGACAACAGCACCTTGTAGGCAAAGGTGCTGTTTTGCGTACCCTGATAGAGGCTGGCCACATCCCGTCGATGATACTTTGGGGGCCTCCGGGTATTGGCAAGACCACGCTGGCCACCATTATATCGCACACTCTCCGTCGTCCTTTCCACACCCTGAGTGCCATTAGTAGCGGCGTCAAGGAGGTGCGCGACGTCATCAACACCGCCAAGCAGCAAGAAGGTGCAGTGCTTTTCATCGACGAAATACACCGTTTTAACAAAGCTCAGCAGGACTCGCTCCTCGGGGCCGTAGAACGCGGCATTCTCACCCTCATAGGAGCCACCACGGAGAACCCCTCTTTCGAAGTCATCTCGGCTCTGCTGTCGCGCTGCCAAGTATATGTGCTTAAAGAGTTTGGTGAAGCCGAGATGAAGCAGTTGCTTGACAAAGCAGTAGACTATTATGCCCATCAGGGACGGCATATAGAACTCAAGGAGACCGAAGCCATCATGCGTATCAGCGGTGGCGATGCAAGGAAGCTCCTCAATGCGGTAGAACTGATTGTTAACAAATCAGAAACCGCAGACGTGGTGATTGACAACGCCCGAGCCACCGAAGTCATTCAACAAAACCTCGCCTACTACGACAGACAGGGCGAGATGCACTACGACATCATCTCTGCCTTCATCAAGTCCATGCGAGGGAGCGATCCCAATGCTGCCGTCTACTGGCTGGCCAGGATGATTGAAGGAGGAGAAGACCCTGTGTTTATCGCACGGAGGATGCTCATCTTTGCCAGCGAGGACATCAGCAATGCCAACCCCAATGCGCTACTGCTGGCCAATGCCTGCTTCGACGCTGTAACGAAGATAGGCTATCCCGAATGCCGTATCACGCTTTCGCAATGCGCTGTCTATCTGGCCTCATCGCCCAAAAGCAACAGCACATATATGGCTCTGGCCAACGCCCAACAGGCCATCAAACAGACCGGAGACCTCCCCGTGCCGCTTCACATACGCAATGCCCCGACCAAACTGATGAAAGAGCTCAACTACGGCAAGGGGTACAAATATGCGCACGACTATGAGGGCAACTTCGTCATGCAAGAGTTTCTGCCCGACGCATTGTCTGGTTCAGCTTTCTACCAGCCCGGCAACAATCCCCGCGAGCAAGAGACCCGACGGCAATTGCACGAAAAATGGCAGGGGAAATACGGCTACTGAACAAACACCGAGACTATCTCACCCACTGATGCATCCATCATGGATGCCATTTTTTTAATCCCACTATACACATTTTGACTACACATCAATGTCCGACGCGCTGCTCACTGTCGAAAACCTCACCAAATCCTATGGTGACAAAATACTATTTGAAAACATCTCCTTCGGCATCAATGCCGGACAAAAAACAGCCCTTATTGCCCGCAATGGCTATGGCAAAAGTTCGCTGCTGAACATCATCACGGGAAGCGTGCTACAAGACGAGGGCCGTATCACCTTCAGCAAAGAGGCTCGACTGGCCTATCTACCACAGAACCCTCATTTCGGAGGTCATAGTACCATACGGTCCTATATCTCTACGGCAGAGAGGGCCGACCATGAGGATGAATGGACATATGAACACCGCGTAGAAGAAATCCTCTCGCGACTAGGCATAAATAACCTCGACCAAAGAATAGACACCCTAAGCGGCGGAGAACAAAAGAAAGTGGCACTGAGCCATATACTGATAGACAATGTGAACCTACTGCTACTCGACGAGCCGACCAATCACCTTGACATCAATATGATAGAATGGCTTGAAGAGTTTCTCGACAAACAGCGCCTCGCCATCCTGATGGTAACCCACGACCGCTATTTCCTCGACCATGTGTGCCACGATATCTTAGAGATAGACAACAGCCGGCTCTACCATTACCGAGGCACCTATGACTACTACCTCAGGAAGAAGGCCGACCGTGTAGCCGCCGAAAAAACAGAGGTAGAAAAAGCCAAAAACCTGTACCGCACCGAGCTCGACTGGATGCGACGCATGCCACAAGCCCGCGGCACAAAGGCGCAAGCGCGCATTGATGCGTTCTATCAACTGGAGAGCAAAGCCAAGACACGCTTCGACGAAAAGCGGCCAGAGCTTAGCGTGAAGACGGAGCGCATTGGCGGCAAAATACTGGAGATGTACAATGTGAGCAAGTCCTTTGACGAACGCCTACTGCTCGACGATTTCAGCTATGTTTTCAAGAAAGGAGAGAAGATAGGCATCGTAGGAGCCAACGGCATTGGCAAGAGCACGTTTCTGAAACTCATCACCGACCAGCTGCGTCCCGACAGTGGGCGCATCAATGTGGGCCAGACCATCCAGTTTGGGTTCTACACACAGGACGGGCTTACGGCCAAGGACGACATGCGGGTGATAGATATCATCAAAGAGGTGGCCGAAGTGATACAGCTGGAAGGCGGCAAAGAGATGACGGCACACCAGTTCCTCACCTATTTCGGATTCGACAATGCCACGCAATACAACTATTTCGGCAACCTGAGCGGGGGCGAAAGGCGTCGGCTCTATCTGCTCAAAGTGCTAATGGCCAACCCCAATTTCCTCATCCTTGACGAGCCCACCAATGACCTTGACATCTTCACGCTCGAAATACTCGAACAATTCTTGATGGGCTACAAAGGATGCCTTATCATCGTGAGCCATGACCGCAGTTTTATGGACCATCTGGTGGACCATATCTTTGTGTTCGAAGGTGCCGGGAAAGTGGTTGACTATCACAGCAACTATAGCGATTATCTTGCGGCAAGAAACCAAAGGTTGAGAGCCGAGAGTCTTCAACGAAGAGAGGATAAAAACAATGCAACACAACAGACGGCAACAATGCCATCGGTAGCACGCCGTCCCAAAGCCACCTATAAACAGCAAAAAGAATACGAGCAACTAACCCTCGAAATAGAAACACTGACCAAAGAGCGGCAAGAGCTCGAAACCATGCTCAGCAACGGCACCGAGACCGATAACGGAAAAATCACCGCTGCCTCGCTCAGGATTGGTGAACTTATCAGCGAACTCGACGAAAAGGAACTCCGCTGGCTTGAGCTCGACGAACTATGCGGGAGCTGACACCATACTTGTGAAGATAGCGAGGAGACCCATCCTATTGAAGGTTCTTCTTTCCAAACCATACACAAGCAGTGCATCGACCTTGGGAACATGGCATGGGAACCCCAAAAAGGGGGGAGGGTACTATTCTTAGTGTAAGATGTGGCACAACAGCCCTCGCAGCCAAGCCCTGTTCCGTTTTGTGGAGGATGGAGTTTTACACTTTAAGAACACCATCCCGGAGATACTTGTAGATTATTCATGAAGAGACGCCTTTGACGCGCTTAGACAATGCGATGAGGACGACGGAGGCCAAAATCAAGGCCATCCCCAAGGCCACCTTGCAACCGAAAGGCTCATCGAAAACCAACACACCTATTAACATGGCAGTCAGTGGTTCGAAGGCACCAGTTATGGCTGTAGCAGTAGAGCCCACAATCTGAGCGGCATAATACATCAAGACCAATGCCATTATGGCTGGCACGACGGCGAGCCAGCAGGCATAGAACCATGCTTTGGCCGAATGGGGTAAAGACAAATCGCCACTTACAAAGCATGCATAAATAAGGGCACCTAACGTACAATAAATCAGAACATAGAAATTCACCTTGAATACTGACATCCTGAGGCCGCTTTTGTCGGCAAAAATGATATAAAGCGCATAGGTGAATGACGATATCAGGACCAGGATGACGCCCGTTGTGGACAGATGGGTGCCCATGTCGCCACGATAAAGCAGTAAGACACCGACCATAGACAGAACGATGGACACCGCCGTAGTCCATGAAAAGCGTTCTCGAAAGACGACATACATTAGGACCGCGGTCATGATAGGATATAGAAACAATAATGTAGAGGCAATACCCGCCGCCATGTAATGGAAACTGACGTAGAGCGACAGCGACGAGAGGGAGAACAGCACACCCATGACCGAAAGTATCATAAACTCGCGGCGACTGACACGGAATGACTCGCCACGACACAACATCACGATGGTAAGGATTATCAATGCCAGACCAAACCGACAGAAGAGTACGCTGCCTGTGTTCATGCCGTCATTATACAGGTTGAGAGCGCCGAGGGGATTGGTCCCATAGCACACAGCTGCCAAGATGCCCGACAGCACCCCTATCACAGAGCGTGACAAACGGAAGGAAGTCATTACGTCGTTATTTTTTATAGAATCTGTTGCAGGCCTTCAATTCCAACGGCGACCGCTGAACGAGCAACCTGTATGTGAAAACGGAGAAAGAAAAGAGAAGTGCTCTTGGCACGTACCTACGAAGGCCAAGAGCACTCTGCGTTTTAGCACAGCGAAAAATCAGTAGGAACGGGCAAAAATAACACGGCGATGCGATGGTTTGCCGCTATAGATACATTTGCCTTCCTCTTCGACAGCATCATAGGGTATACAGCGGATAGTGGCTTTGGTTTCCTCCTTGATGCGTTCTTCGGTTTCTGTAGTTCCATCCCAGTGGCAGAGGAGGAAGCCGTTTTTCTCGATCTCGACCTTGAAGTCCTCCCATGTATCCACCTTGCGGGTCTGCGAAGCACGGAAATCGGCAGCACGCTTGAAGAGGTTAGCCTGTATCTCGTCCATCAGCTGAGCCACATGGTCGGCGATGCCATCGAGTGGCATGGTGATTTTTTCGAGCGTGTCGCGACGACACACTTCGCAGGTGCCGTTCTCCATGTCGCGCGGACCGATGGCCAGACGGACGGGGACGCCCTTGAACTCATATTCCGTGAACTTCCATCCCGGCTTGTATTCCGAGCGGTTGTCGTATTTCACTGTGAGGCCCTTGGCTTTCAGCTGTGCAATGATGGGCTCCACCTTAGCGTCAATCTCCTTCATCTGATCGTCCGACTTGCAGATGGGGACGATAGCCACCTGAATAGGGGCCAGTTTGGGAGGCAGGACGAGGCCATTGTCATCGCTATGGGTCATGATAAGCGCACCCATCAGACGAGTGGAGACGCCCCAAGAGGTGGCCCACACGTATTCCAGTTTGTTCTCCTTGTTAAGGAACTGGACTTCGAAGGCCTTGGCAAAGTTCTGGCCAAGGAAATGCGAAGTGCCAGCCTGCAGAGCCTTGCCGTCTTGCATCATGGCTTCGATGCAGTAGGTATCTAAGGCGCCGGCAAAGCGTTCGTTGGGCGACTTGACGCCTTTCACAACAGGCACCGCCATCCAGTTCTCAGCAAAGTCGGCATAGACATCGAGCATACGGCGCGCTTCGGCTTCGGCCTCTTCGCGTGTGGCATGGGCCGTGTGGCCCTCCTGCCATAGGAATTCGGCAGTACGCAGGAACATGCGGGTGCGCATTTCCCAACGGACCACGTTGGCCCACTGGTTGCAGAGGATCGGAAGGTCGCGATAGGACTTGATCCAATTCTTATAGGTGCTCCAGATGATAGTCTCTGATGTGGGGCGTACAATAAGTTCCTCTTCCAGACGTGCGTTGGGGTCTACCACCACGCCATTGCCATCGGGCGAATTCATCAGGCGGTGATGGGTCACCACGGCGCATTCCTTGGCGAAGCCTTCCACGTGCTCGGCCTCGCGGCTCAAGAATGACTTGGGTATAAACAGGGGAAAATAGGCATTGCTGTGTCCCGTGTCCTTGAACATCTGGTCCAGTGCATGCTGCATCTTTTCCCAGATGGCGTAGCCATAGGGTTTGATGACCATGCAGCCACGCACAGCACTATTCTCGGCCAAGTCGGCACGCACCACGAGCTCGTTATACCATTCGGAGTAGTTTTCAGAGCGTTTTACAAAATCTTTTGCCATAGAGATTGATTGAATGTTTGACGCTGTTCGCATCCTTGCCCAGGATAGTCGACATTGTCGAGAGTTCCCGCACGGCAAATTCTGAACAGCTATTTGTTATTATTAAGCACAAAGTATTGGTTTCAGTATCAAAGAAAATCGTTATTTTTGCACCCTATTTGTTTGCGACGCAAAAGTACGAAAATAAAAGCAAACGGCAGTATAAGACCATGAGAATAAGCAAAAAAAAAATTGCCTTTGTGCTTAGCTGTCTGTTATCGCTCTGCATAACGACACCGAGCCATGCCCAGGAGACTCCCCGTCTCGACAGCATCCAGTGCTTCATCATAGGTTTCGACATTGGCACCCTCATTCCGTCCGACAAAGGCTCTGCCGTGTCGCTGGCCAACGGCACGACAAGTCGTAACGCCACCATGCATAGCCTGTACAAAGCCCCGTGGCTTGACTTCGGCATCAATGGTTTCTATAAATGGAAGGAGAACTGGCTGATTTCGGTTGAAGGCGACTTCTGGTTCGGATCGGACAATCTGAAACACCGTGAGGCCCGTATGGCCAATATCTATAGCCGTGACGGCATCATCATTGGAACCAATGGCACCGATGCCGTTGTTACGGCCTATAATCGAGCCATTTCCATCAAGGGTGGCATTGGCAAAATATTTCCCGTCATGCCATCCGTGAACCCCAACTCGGGCATCTTCACACGGCTTAGCGGCGGATGGCTGCAACAACAGACCATTTTCACCCTCAACGAAGTCAATGCGCCTCAGGTCGACGGCGACTACGCTCTCCTCTACGACCACCAGCGGCAGGGGGTCATGCTCACCGAAGGCCTCGGATTCTGGTTTATGAGCAATAGAGCCAATCTCATCAACTTCTACGTGCTTTTCGAACTCTCGCAGTGCTGGAGCCGCTCCACACGAGACTACATGATTGACGGATATCTCAATCTCAAAGGTAAAGACAACAACCGCTATTTCGACCTGCTATACACACTCAAACTCTGCTGGATGTTTCCGCTCAAAGGCAAAACCATCCACGAATACTATTATTTCTAAGCCATGCGAATCATCTATACACTGGGCATCTACGCATATACTCTTGCCGTGCGTCTCGCAGCCCCCTTCAACATCAAAGCACGGCAGATGGTCCAAGGATGGAAGCGCTCCCACCGCCAGATATGGCTATGGGCCCAGGATTTGGGCCATGCCCCCGTGGCCTGGTTCCACGTCGCATCGCTGGGCGAGTTCGAGCAAGCGAGACCCGTCCTTGAGAAGTTCCGCACACTCAACCCCGCATACAAAGTCCTGCTGACTTTTTTCTCACCCTCTGGCTATGAGGTGCGCAAGGACTACCAACAGGCAGACATGGTGGCATACCTTCCTATGGACACACCGTCCAATGCACGCTGGCTGGTCCAAACCGTCATGCCGCGTGTCGCATTATTCGTCAAATATGATTTCTGGTTCAATTACCTCAATCAACTGCGAAGCCACAACAGCAAGACCTACATTTTCTCCGCCATCTTCCGTCCCACGCATTACTTCTTTCGCTGGTATGGCCACTGGTTTCTCCACCAACTAAGGACGGGCTACGACCACATCTTTGTCCAAAACCAAGAGTCGTTGCAGCTGTTGCAAAGTCATGGTATCGACCACTGCACGCTGACAGGAGACACCCGCTTTGACCGGGTCTACGACATAGCACAGAAGGCCCGTCGGGTAGAACCCATCGAAACCTTTATCGATGCCACCTCTGACCACACACGCCGCCCCGTACTCATGGCTGGCAGCAGTTGGGAACCCGACGAGCAGTTCATCAAACAATACTTGGATTACCGCAAGACACGGCTCAAAGTCATCCTTGCCCCCCACATGATCGGCGAGGGCCACATCCAGTCCATACTCCACCTTTTCGGGCCCGACAATTGCATACGATTCTCCGCACTCCACGAAGCCACGCCAGAGGAGTTAAAACGCGACATCCTGATTATCGACAACATAGGGATGCTCTCGGCGCTCTATCGCTATGCCGACGTGGCCTATATCGGCGGAGGATGGGGACGTGGCATCCACAACACCCTCGAAGCCGTAGCCTTCGGCAAACCCGTAGTCTTTGGCCCCAACTACCACAAGTTTCAAGAAGCCCACGACCTGATCCGCCTTGGCGGCGGTTATACCTACGACCGATACGACACACTCCAAACCATCCTCGACCGGCTCATAGACAATGCCGACGCCTATCAGAAAGCATCGCTTGCCTGCACCGAATACCTAAACAACAATCTCGGCAGCAGCGACAAAATCATCAGCAAGACCGCCGTCTAATCCCCCACCCCTCCTTTGCAGCACAACACCCCCATATCACTTCTCACGCTCTGCCTAACCGCATTGCTGATGGCATCTTGCGCCAACATATCCAATGTGCTGCAAGACGATGAGTATCTGCTCTATCGCAACCACTACGACATCCGCATGACAGACGGGACCCCTGCCACATCAGAGGTCATCAAGGCATTGTCAGATATGGATAAATACGTACGCCAACAGCCTAAAAACGGGCTACTGGGCATTTATCAATCCATATTCAACCCATACTATTACGTCAGCATATCCGATAGCAGCTGGTGGGCCCGCACCATGCGCAACATCGGCACCCGTCCGGTAATTTACTCCCATTCGGCATCGCTGGTCAGCGCTCAACAGATCCAGTCGCTTCTCGAAGGCAAAGGATCCTTCCGATCGCAAGTCGCCGTGGACACCACCCATCTGACACGCCGCCGGGTGGTCGTCAACTATCACGTCATGGCCACCCCTCGGTACAAGATTGACGACATCGACTACCACGTTTCGGACACCGCCGTGGCCATGCTTCTCGACCAATGGAGCACATCGTCCACCCTCCACATTGGCGACTATTACGACCAAGACAACCTTGTCGGCGAGCGCGACAGAATAGCCCGACGACTACAAAACAATGGATACTTCTACGCCACTCCCGACCTCATCCATTACATACTCGACACCACCTATGCGCCGCAACGCATCGGTCTCGAACTACATATCGACAACCCTCAAGTAACCCTCCCCGACAGGAGCACAGAACGACGTCCCTTTCAAAAATACTCCATCGACTCGATCTTCATCGATAGTAACAACGTGCGACAGTCCACCATTCGCAGCATTCTGCCCCTCCGTGCAGGCATGACCTATGCTCCGTTCCGCTCCACTGCTGCCTACAACGCACTCGTCAACCTCCGCAACTTCAACCTCATCAACATAGAATACTCCGAATCGCCACACAGCCACGATACCGCCCGTCTTCTCAACACCCACATACGACTACACAACAGCAAGCAGCAACGTATCAGTGCCTCACTCGAAATCAGCAACTCCTCTCCCCTTTCGAGCGAATCGAAAAACAACGGCAATTTCGGGGCTGAGACCGTCCTGCAATACCAGAACAAGAACCTCTTCGGCTGTGCGGAATTACTCTCCATAGAAGCCAATGTCCTCGTCGAACTCAACAAGTCCGTCTTCAACGACGGGATTTCCTCTCTCAGAAAAAACCTCTCGGCTTTCGAAACTGGCATCAACGCATCTATCGACCTTCCACGATTCCTCTTCCCCTACGGAAACAGACTGATGCGCGACAACTCGCTGCCCCACACCACGTTGGGCCTCGGTATCGGCAGACAATCCCGCAGCTACTTCGAACGCCGACTGGCCAACGCCAACTTCAGCTACAACTGGAACGCATCCCGTCGCGTACAGCATCGGCTAACGCCCTTCGAGATCTCTTTTGTGCAATTCCCCAGTTTCAGCGATGCCTTCCTACAACGCATCAGGTCCATGCTTGACAACCGTATCTTATACCAATACTCCGACCACCTCATCATCAATGCCCGATACAACATAACCTTCAGCAACCAACGCATCGGACGCAAGGACGACTTCTCCTACCTCACCGCCTCCATCGAGACCGCGGGCAATCTGGCTGCACTTATTGCCACCACTACATCGCTAGGCAGCACCGACCACGACTGGGGCTCCCACACACTCTTCGACGTCAGCTACTCGCAATACCTGCGTCTCAACGGCGAATACAAGCACTACTTCTATCATGGAAGCAACAACATACTTGTGACGCGCTGCGTAATGGGCCTCGGCATCCCTTATGGCAACTCCACCTCCATGCCTTACGAAAAGAGCTTCTTTGGAGGAGGTCCTAACAACCTGCGGGCATGGCAGATACGACACCTCGGACCCGGCCACTACAACAGCCATGACGACGACTTCATCTTCGACCAGACCGGCGATATCACCCTCGTCATCAATATCGAAGAACGTTTCCCGATCTATGGACCTTTCGAAGGTGCTCTATTTGCCGACATGGGCAACGTATGGCTCTTCCGCAAAGACCCCTACCTCCCCGGCGGCGAGTTTCAACTCAAAAACCTTCTATCCGATATGGCTCTCGGTATTGGAGTGGGGCTACGACTTAAAATCTCAATCCTCACGCTCCGTCTTGACTTGGCGCTGCCTGCCTACGACCCAACCTACGAAAGAAATCAAAGATGGCGTCTTCCACGTTGGAAATTCAACTCCATCAATGCAAATTTTGGTATCGACTACCCCTTCTAAATCTATAATTATCATCATATAAACACATCCTCGCATCATGACACTTCTTAACCTGCCTGAAATACAAAAAAAGATAGACCAGCTCTTCACGTCCGAAAACTTTCGCAAAGAGCCTATAGAACTCTACAATCCTATTGACTACACCCTAAAACTGGGCGGCAAAAGAATACGTCCTGCCATGCTGCTTGCGGCCTGCCAAATGTTCGGAGGCGACATAGAACGTGCCTATAACGCAGCCATCGGCATCGAGGTCGTCCACAATTTCACCCTCCTCCATGACGACCTGATGGACCGCTCGCCCCTTCGACGCGGCCTCCCTACCGTCTATACAAAATGGGACGAGAACACCGCCATCCTTTCCGGCGACGCCATGCTCATCCTCGCTTACCAATACCTGACCAAAGACCCTCACGACAATATCCACGCCATCATCAACACATTCAACGACATGGCTTGCGAGGTCATGAAAGGACAGCAGTATGACCTGAACTTCGAACATCGTTCCGATGTATCCGCCGAGGAATACCTTGACATGATTCATCTCAAAACAGCCGCCCTCTTCATTGGTGCATTGCGTATAGGAGGACTTATCGCTCACGCCAACGCCCAAGACCTCGATTATCTCGAAACATTTGGACATCATCTCGGACTTGCCTTCCAAATCCAAGACGACATGCTTGACACCTTCGGCGATGAAGCCAAATTCGGAAAGAAACCCGGACAAGACATCCGGGACAACAAAAAAACCATACTGCTCATCACCGCACTCAAACAATGCACCCAAAGCCAACAACAGGAGCTCGCCTCTTGGCTCCAGTTCTCTCCTGCCGACAGTGACGAGAAAGTCCATGCCGTCCGCGAAATATACAACCAACTCGACATTCCGCGGCAGATGAACCAACTCATAGCTCATCATTATCAGATGGCACAAACAGCACTCCGACAAATCGAAATAGCCCAATCCAACAAAGCGTCCATGCAGCAACTCATGGAACAACTCCTGCATCGAAACAAATAATCATTCCACGTATGCCCGAATGATATACCTATTATAGATACTACAATAATTGAAAAGACAGCTGTTCCAATTTATCAAAAATCCCAACATCTATTCCCAAAACAGCACAAACCGTCAAAAAGTAAAGAAAACACGGCCATAGCAGCCTTTTGCTTTTTTGTTTTTACAAAAAAATGTATATTTGCAAAGATTATATCATTCAGCGAAATAAAATCAACTAATTAATAATCAACTCAATTATCAAACCATGAAAAAAGTAATTGCATTGATGTCAATCATTGGATTATTGACATTCACCAATTTCAATGGACTGAATGCTCAAGAGGCCACCGAGGGCGAACAAGCCGTCGTTGCCGAGCAGAAAACCACCGAAGCCGCTGAAACCACCGATCAAGTTGCAGAGGCAGCCGAAGACACAGAAGAGGTTGTTGCCGAAGCCGAAGAAACGACCAAATCTTTCCATCAGGTTCTTAAAGAGAAATATATCCAGGGCGGTGCTGGCTGGATGACCCCCGTGCTCCTCTGCCTTATCATCGGCATGGCCCTCGTTATCGAGCGCATACTCTATCTCAACATGGCCTCCACCAACGTACAGAAACTCCTCGAAGGCATCGAGGGTTACGTCAAGAAGGGCGACTATGCCGGTGCCAAAGAGCTCTGCCGCAACACCCGTGGTCCTGTGGCCAGCATCTTCTATCAGGGTCTTGACCGCGTCAACGAAGGTCTTGACAACGTAGAAAAGGCTGTAACCTCCTATGGTGGCGTTCAGATGGCTCGTCTCGAAAGCAACCTCACTTGGATTGGCCTGTTCATCGCTCTGGCTCCTTCCTTCGGATTCCTCGGTACCGTTGTAGGTATGGTTCAGGCTTTCGACGACATCGAAGCTGCTGGCGATATCAGCCCGACCGTTGTTGCTGGTGGTATGAAAGTTGCTCTTTTGACCACTGTGTTCGGTCTTATCGTTGCTATCATCCTTCAGATCTTCTACAACTATATCCTCACCAAAATCGAAAGTCTCGTCGGTCAGATGGAAGATGGTTCTATCTCCTTCATGGACATCCTTGTCAAGAACAACAAATAATAGTATTAAGGAGCCCATTTTTTTACTAACCTTTCAAAATCCTTAAAACTGTTATGAAAGAGACAACCGATAAATTAATCACATGGGTATCTCTGGGCATCGCGGTGCTGGCATCAGTCTTTGCCGTCATCTTTGCCATGAATACCCAAAACGAAGGCATGTTCAACATTGCCTACTGGATTACCTTCCTCTTCGTAATCCTCTCTGTTCTTGGAATCATCTGCTTTGCTGGTCTCGCTCTGATTAAAAACTTCAAAGAGAACCCTGCCAAAGCACGCAAAACACTCATCGTAGCCGGAATAGCCATTGTCGTATGCGTTCTTTCTTATCTGCTCGCCACTGGTTCTGATGTCAGCACCGCTCTGCTTGACAAAAACGGCCTCACCGAGGGAACTTCCCGTTGGATTGGCGCAGCCTGCATCCTTGTCTACATCCTTGTGATTGCAGCCATCGCCTCCATCATCTATGTTGAGTGTGCAAAAATCTTTAAAAAGAAATAATCATGGCACGTAAAACTCCTGGATTGAATACCAGTTCAATGGCCGACATCTCGTTCCTGCTGCTCACGTTCTTCCTTATGACGTCCAGCATCAACACAGATCAGGGCATTGCACGGCGACTGCCTCCCCCGCTGCCGCCAGACCAAGACAAGCCAGAAGTTCGCGAGCGCAACATCTTCGTTGTTAAAATCAATAGCAAAGATCGTCTGCTCTACAACGGTGAGATTGGTCGCATAGAAGACCTCCGCGACCGTGCCAAAGAGTTTCTCGCCAACCCCGAGAAC
>JAFUVR010000112.1 GCA_017477485.1 Bacteroidales bacterium
AGCCCCAGTTGCTCGGTGATACGCTTGATATCGGCGGAGAGCGTCTCTTTGTCGCTTTTGTCGTTCTGAAAGTCTGCGATTTTGTTTTGGAGTTCTATGTAGGTATTACGAAGCTGGCTTTCATGAAAGGCTGGAGTAAGATAGGACAGAAGGGTGGCGTAGGTGCGACGCTTGGCAATCATAGCCTCGCCAACATTGTCGATAGTATAATAGTAGAAATGGGGCAGAGCACCCACAAGGCGGTCAGGCCAGTCAAGAGAGGAGAGCGCTACTTGCTTTTGCGGAGTAAACTCCAACGAACCATGGGTACCAAAATGCAAAAGAGCATCGGCATGGAAGCCATGCTGTATCCATAGATAGGGGGCTATATAGCTGTGCGGCGGAACCTTACCGGTGCCATGGGTGATGGCAAAAACATCCTTGCCTTCGCCAGCCGAAGGCTGAGGAATCAAAGCAATGTTGCCATATTGGATGCAGGGGAAGGCTAACTGCCCACTGACTTGCAGGATGTTGTTTGTTCCCGGAAAGGGCCCAAACGATTCATCAACTTGCTGACGGCTCACTTCTCGCAAGGAGGATTGGCACCATTGGTCATATTGCTCCTTGCTCACCAGCTGCGGATGTCCGTATTTTAGGTACTGCTCAGCGTCGACAGCGCTGTAGGCATTGAAGAGAGAGCCCTCGCGTTGCAAATGCTGACGGAACATCTCAATTGACGACGGTAGTCCGTCCACATTGTATCCATGTGATCGCAAACTGAGGAGTGTATTGTAGAGTGAACCCACGACATCCATCCCACTTGCCATGAGATTGCCCTGACCGGGACCCTTGTAGTAGACTATGGCCAGACGTTTCTGAACATTGGGCGTAGAGGCCAGATGCAGATGGTTTTCTACTGTCGCCACAAAATCGCGCATACGATCCGGCATGGCATAGGGATGGAGCAGGCCGTCTTTATCTTTGCGAAGGCCGAAGACAGCCATCGTACGGATAGCCCCGTCAATCTCGGGTGTCACGACACTTTGCGACATAAATCCTCCCATCATGCCCATGGGATCGTTTTCCCACTCTTCGACAGGCATATTGACATTGAGCGGGTCGAAAAGGGGGATATTGTGCTCAGCAAGATAGTCCACCATATCGTCGCCCAGACGTCCATGTGCCATATTGATGATGGCATCGGGAGCAATCTTCTCAGCATAGTCAAGCACATGCAAGAATGAGGAGACGGGATAGACATTGTAGCCTCGTTCTACCAAAGCAAAAATCAAATCGGTGGGGTCGGCAATCTGGCCGGTAACCATAATCCGTTTGCCCCCTTCATGCCAAAGTCCTTCGTCGTGCAAAAATTGTTCATATTCGTGCAGGGAAAAGAACTCATGCTCATCCTCGCCAGTCTTTTCGTCGGGAAGCGGATAATAGATATAGTCATCAAGTTTGGGTTGGGGCAATTCGGCCAAAGGGGCACGAAAGACTTTGCCATCAATGTTGCGACGTAGAAAACGCAGCATGTTACGCAAGTTGCGTTTAGAGGCACTTGTCAGGTATTTTGACATCAGCGCCATCTCTTCGACTGTAAAGTTGCTGATATTATTGTCAGGATTGGTGGCCATAGAGGTATAGATCGGCACACCGTCGTTGGCAGCATCTTGCAGATATTGCCGTTGCTCGGCAGTAATCTGCAAGCCCATTCCCGTAACCATAATGACATCATAGTGCGAGATGTGCTTCAGTTGGTCAGGTTCCACCTCGTAGAGACGAATCATTGCATTGTCGTTGGCCTGAGAGATTGCTTGAAGTGTTACGGGCTGGAAATTAACAAAAGCAATACGTGTGCGACTCATCCAATGGGAGTAGAAGACCACGGCGAGCATGATACATAGGGCCGATAGGATTGCAATCCATACGTGTTTTTTTTTGATTTTTCTCATATCGTTTGGTATCGTTAAAAGTAAATAATCAATGACGTTTCTTAGCCAGCTGGTCTATTTCGAGCGAAGCGCCAATGCTGTAGGTTCGTCCAACCGTGTAAGGGGAATTGTACTCATAACGCTTAGGACGATAGTTGAAGAGATTGTCTATTGTCATGGTAACCGTCAACGCCTTGTTGAACTTCTGCACGAGCGAGATTTTCCATAGCGTATAGGCTGGCGAGGATGTTGGCTCATAGGTGTCGTATACGCCAGACGAGGAGGAGGAAATGGTATAGTACTCGGCGCGCGAAAGAAAGCGACCGTTGACTACGACATTAAGCTGATAGTGTCGCCATGAATGGAGGTAGTCGACTTGAGCCGTGAGAGTATGCGGACGGGAGTCGGCCGTATTGGGGGCGCCGTCGAAAGGAAACTCGTGAAAAAAAGAATAGTTAAGCTTGGCATTGAGGCCGCAGGGATAACGGGCCATAAGGGTGGCATCGACGCTGGCCAAGCGTGTTCCTTCCACGTTCATATACTTCATACCACCGAGACCGTTGCCCAAAGATTTGTCCCAGATGGTGGTGATTTCGTTGTTCAAAATATTATAGAATCCAGTTAGCGTCGCGCCGTAATAGCCATTAAGATACTCGGCCGAAAGCGAGAAGCTATGCGTCTTTTCCGACTCGAGGTCTTCGTTGCCATAGATGGTGAAGACATTGGCCATGTTGAACTCCATGAACATCTCTTTAAGCGTGGGGGCACGAAAACCCTTAGAGTAAGAGCCACGCAGTTTAAAGTCACCCAGTCGGTACATGACGGCCAGTTTGGGCGACAATTCCCAGCCATAGAGCGAGAAATAGTCTTCTCTAAGGCCCCCGACAATGTTCCAACGCGTCCCGAAAGACCAATCGGCTTGTGCGAAAAAATCAGCCGTATATTGGTCATGGCTTCCACCATCGGCAAACTGGTAGGTTTTCAGGTAGTCATACATCCCGTCGCCACCGAGAGTAAGCGACAGGTGAGGGCTGAAGACATGTGAGTAGAGTGCACGAAGCGAGTGTTGTGCATTCTGATAGTCAATATAGTCCTTATCAATGGCGGGAAAGAAATCGCTTTTGTCATAGCGGTCGGCATTGTAGCCTATATCGAGCGAATTGCAGGAGTCAATATCGCCCACATAGCGCAGTCCACCGCTGAAATCGCGGGCACGGTCTTTCTGGACGTCAGAGGAGTTACGTTCGTGGAAATAATAGCCCCCACGGCCTAACAGTTTGTGTCCCTCGGCCAGTCGGAACGACATCTTGTCCTTGAGGTTCCATTGTCGACTACCGTAAACCAACGTGCTGTTGCTGTCGCCCTCGTCATAGAGACGATAGGAATCTTGTTTGTCATATTGCACGTTGAAGGAGTTGTCCCAACGTCCTTTCTTGACACCAAACACACCACCATGGCGTTGTTCGCCATAGTGACTTCCCATACGGCTATTGACCCGTAAGGTCCATGGGTCGGTCTGGTTCTTGGTGATGATGTTGACCACGGCGCCTACCGAATTGCTACCATAGAGTGCCGAAGCGGCACCCTTCACAATTTCAATACGCTCAATGTTATCCATATTGAGCCGCTGAAAATCAATGTTGTCGAGTGTCTCGCCAGCAAGACGTTCGCCGTCGACAAGAAATAGTACCGACATACCACCTAAACCCTGCATACGTAGAGATACTTGCTGATTCATGGCATAGGAGAATTCGATGCCAGGGATTTCATCGAGGAGAACATCCTTGATGGTGGTAGCATCGATTTTCTCAAGATCCTCGCTTGTGATGATGCGGGTAACGACAGGTGTATTGTCAAGCGTTTTTGGAGTGCGAGTGCCAGTGACTGTAATGGTGTTGAGGTAGAGCTGATTGATTGAAAAGATAGAATCATAGTTTTGAGCCATCGACGTCGTCAGCATCCCGACGGCTAATAGTGAAAGGAAAAGTTGCTTCATGGGTTGAAGGAGAGTGGGTATAGATAATCGAACGAGATGTATCCTTTGGTGTTATATTTTTGTGGGTTAGAATAGCCTGTAAAACGAATTGCAGCATAGGTGCCGTCGTTCATTCTGATAAGATAGACTTTGCCCGAGGGGGTGTAGACAGGGGGCATCGAGCCCAAGTCCACATCCAACCAGCGTCCCAGAACCCTGTTACGCAGCGAGGGCGCATAGAGGAGATAGCCATCCATCATGTGCGACATATCAATAGTGATGGAGTCGACCACATCAGCCACCCAAAGAGAATCGCCAGGACAGCAGAAACGCCCCGAAGCAATGTTGTTTCGCAGGGCATTGATGGATTGATAATCTGTCTCAAAGGCCGAACAGCCACAAGTCTTCACATCGTAACGATGTATGGCAATATCCCATTCGATAGGGACAGTTTCCGCATCATAGGCAAGGGTAATGCTGTCATGGCTGTGCAGATTGAAGTAGACCCACTGTGTATAGGAGCAGCAATTGACGTTGAGATAGGACTGAGCCTCGCTCCTTGCATCGACAAAATCGTCGGGGTCGTCATAGAGACCATTGCAAGAGACAAGGAGCGAGACAAAAATCCCTAAGAGAATGACACTAAGGTAGTTTTTCATGATTACCTGCATTGCCAAAGGTCATACTATTCACCCTGCAATTCG
>JAFUVR010000113.1 GCA_017477485.1 Bacteroidales bacterium
AGCCCGTTGTCCAACGTGTATTCGCGCATTTGGAACGGGTCGTTAGGATAGGTCTTGTAGGGATAGGTCTTCTCGGCCATCATACTGCCTACTAAGAGGAGTGAGAGGGCTGCAAAACATAGAAATTGCTTAATTTTCATATTATTATTTTTTGGATGTAAAAAAATGTAAAAAGCAAATGTAAGTTTTTTTTTGCTAATAGCAGCGTCCGATTGTCACATATCTGCGTGTGTCGCCTGTCGGCACGGCATCTCATCGCTTAGCGTTAAAAAGGACGGGTGGACGGAACGGGAAGTTTTCAACTTTTAGTTTGTGATAAAGTTTGGTGGCTAAGGGATGGCGTAAATGATTTATTAGTAATTTTACAACTCCACAGACCGTCGAAGGACTGTCCATAGTAAACACACACACAAAGAAATACATCGACAAATAATGAATGGAGAGAACCCTGTTTTCGACCATTTGCAGCGGTTGCTGCAAGAGATGAACATTTTGTTGGATAAAGGAATGGAGCATCCGCTGCATCCTTTGGAAGCCGACATGGTGAAAGCCCAGCTGCGCGAACTCTACACGAAGGTGCTCAACCCCGTGGCTACGGCATCGCAGCAGCCTCCCTCAGCCGAACGGCCAGCTCCGGCTGCTGATTTGGACCGACGTGTGATGGAGCCTGTATTTGTGGCCGTTGAGGACCCCAAAGAGGAGGCCCCCAGGGATGCTCCTACGGCGATTCCATTTGCTGTGCCACAGTCTTTCGGAACCAATGAGATGCCGACAGCGGAGCCGCCAGCAGCTCCGGCTCCGACGAGCGAGAAGCCACAACCGGCTGTTGCCACCGTGGCTCCGCAGCAGGAGTCTGTGGTAGGAGCCGAACCTCCCGTGGCAGAACCCGCCGCCCAGACGGAAACAACCGACACTTCGGCCCTCGCCGACTCGCTCTTCGCTCCTGCCGAACCCGAGCCGGAACCCGAAGAGCCGTTGCCCTCCATGATGGAACAGATAGAAGGCAACCCCTTTGGCAGTCTCTTCGACATGGACGACATGGGGGAGACCCCAAAACCCAAAAAAAGCAGCAAGAAAAACGCCTCTCCCAAGTCCTCGTTCGATGCTCCTCAATCTCCCGCCACTGCCACAGAGCCTGCGGCTGAAAAGAAACAGGAGCCCTCGCTGCGCGACCTCCTGAACAAGAGCCAAGAGGGCACCCCCTCGTTGACCCTCGGTGAGAGTCTGAGCAAGAAATCCGACACCGAGAACCAGATCGAAAACCGTATGATGCACAACAAGGTGTCAGACCTTCGCACTATTATCAACATCAACGATAAGTTCAGCTTCATGACGGAGCTCTTCCACAACAATATGAAGGCCTATAACGACTTCATCCTGCGCCTCAACGCCATCAGCGACCGCGAAGAGGCCTTGGCCCATGTGAGGATGGTGGCACAAGAGTTTCAATGGGACAAGGAGTCACGCGCCGTACAGACTTTCTATTCTGTTTTCGACCGCAAGTTCTGACTAAGCCCGAGCGGGTACGGTGTGGCCGTCTCCGCCCGTTTTGCCGCATACAGCAAGGCTAACTGAAACAATCAGCAAACCATCGCTTACCACAGTCTATTTCAAGTGTCCTACTAAAGCACATCCCAATTCCACACAGAATCTCAAACACCATCTATCGCCATGCAGCACCAGCAGAAAGCCATCCTTTTTTCAGCACCGTCAGGCTGTGGAAAGACTACTATCATCAAACGGCTGCTCGACTATTTCGACTGCTTCGAGTTCTCTATCTCTGCCACCTCGCGCAAGCCTCGCAGTGGCGAGGAACACGGCAAGGACTACTATTTCATGACCCATGAAGAGTTCTTGCATCGTGTGGACCAGCATGAGTTCTTGGAGTGGGAAGAGGTCTACGAAGGTACCTGCTATGGCACTCTGAAGAGCGAACCACAACGTATATGGAACAATGGCAAGGTGATAGTCTTTGATGTGGATGTCAATGGCGGGAAAAACCTGAAACGCTATTTCGGCGACAAGGCACTGTCCATCTTTGTGATGCCGCCCAGCGTCGAGGTGCTGGAACAACGCCTACGGAGCCGTGGCACGGAGAGCGAGGAGTCGATAGCCAAACGACTGGGACGCAGTGCCAAGGAACTGAAGGAAAGTGGTAACTTCGACGTCACGATAGTGAACGACGACCTCGACACCGCAGTGGAAGAAACCCGTCGTATCGTGGACCAATTCTTGAAACAATGAACTTGATGGCCGACCAATAGAAGTCAAAAGGACCGACTTTCTCCAATGGCATCTTCCGCCCAATAACGTACCATCCAAACCATCCCAATCCCCACCGCGCTTCGCTACAAACCGACATCCATGTATCGACTATTCAAAATCCTGAGACGCTTTGACTATGTGCTGGTCTTCCTCCTGCTGGTGGGCATCTCGGTGTTGCTTATCAAGGAGAACAGCTACTATCAGCAGTCGAAAATAGTGAACTGGAGTAACCGTATGGCCGGCGGCATCTACTCGATATCGGCCTCTGCCAAGGAATATGTGGGGCTACGACACGAGAACGAGATGCTGATGGCTGAAAACGCGGCACTCCGTCAGCAGATCGCCGCCTCCTACATCCACTATGATTCTAAGCACTTTGAATATAACGACACCGTCTACCAACAAATCTACCACTACATCACGGCCCATGTCATCAAAAATTCGTGGGACAAACCGCGCAACTATCTGATGCTCAATAAAGGGCTGCGACATGGGGTGCGGCCCGACATGGCTGTCATTTCGCCTCAGGGCCTCGTAGGCATCATCACCGATGCCTCCGACAACTTCTCGGTGGTCATCCCTGTTCTGCATCCCGAAAGCCGCAACAGCGTCATGCTGAAAAGTACTAAGAGTTGCGGAACCCTTATCTGGGAGGGCGATAACTTCTGCTATGGCACCGTGCTCGACATCCCCACTACCCACCCTCTCAAAACAGGCGACACCATCGTAACTTCGGGACAAGACCCAGCCTTCCCAGTGGGCATTGCCGCCGGCTATATTGACGAGGTCAGCAATGTGCCAGGCAGCGGCTTCTACCACATCCGCATTCGTCTCGCCACTGAGTTTAACAAACTGGAGCAGGTCTATATCGTTCACAACAGCTTTGCCGCCGAACAAGAGGAACTCGACCAACGACAAGAAGAATAACTCAGCCCCTTGCGGCCCTCTGCTAATAGTCTTATCCATTTACACCGTAATCGTTCACCCATTCGAATAAACCCTATCTCGTGGATCGACACACCATCATACAGAACATTCTGAGGGTACTCTTGCTGCTCCTCCTACAACTGATAGTGCTCGACAACGTATCGTTGTCCAACATCCTCGTGCCCAATATCCTCATCCTCTTTGTGCTCATGCTGCCCACCAGCATCCGCCGTATCCCGATGCTGCTCATTGCTTTTGCCACAGGCCTGTTGCTTGACATCTGCTCCAACCTCCTCGGGGTTCAGGCCCTCTCGTTCACAGTGGTGGCCATGGCCCGCATACTCTTTGCCGACCGCCTTTTGCTCCGCAACGAGCCTATCGATATCGAGCGGCCGAGCATCAAGTCTGTAACCTTCCAGCAATTTGCCCTATACAGCCTCCTGCTCCTCATTATCTATTTCACATGCTACATCCTGCTCGAGGTCTTCTCTTTCCACAATATCTGGATGAATATTCTTGCTATTGTCCTCAATGTCGCCGTATCATGGGTGCTTATCATTATCTATCAACTATTGCTCATCCACGAAGGCGACTGATACTGTCTGCCCTCTTCGTATGGGTTGCCATGTTCTTTGCCCCTACGCCTGCCGTGGCTCAGGTGGCAGTAGGTCAGTGGCGCGACCATTTTTCCTACAATCAAGCACACCAACTCGCCGCCGGAAGCCGCTACGTCTATGCTGCTTTCAATCATGCCGTGGGTTGCTACGATCAGGTCGACCGGATGGTCTCGCGGCTCACCAAGATTGATCTCCTCTCTGACGCCGCAATAGCTGCTATTGGATTTGACGAGTCGTCGCAAAGTCTCGTGATCGGCTATGCCAATTCCAATATTGACATCATCCGCAATGGCCTGACACATAATCTCTCCGACCTCAAACGCAGCTCGGTCTCCGGCAACAAGGCTATCTATAGTATCCGTTTCTTCAACAGCAAGGCCTACATTTCTACTGGCATCGGTATCCTTATCGTCGACCTGCAGCGCGATGAGATTGAGACCGTATGCCAGCTTGGCAACGACGGTGCCGCCATCCCTGTCTATGATGTGGCCGTCGACAACCACCACATCTATGCCGCCACCGACAATGGTATACGCTTCATCGCCCGTGACGACCGTTTCCCCAACATCGCCAGCCGGTGGAACACCCTGACGGCTCTTGCCGGTCAGCCCGTATCACTACTCGCCATAGCCAACCATCGCCTGCTCGCGCTTCAACCCACATTCGACCCCTCGCTTCGCCTGCTCCATCATGTCGAACCGTTCGGGGGCTCTGCGGTCATCGCCTCGGGCGACATTCGAAGTGTTCGTCCTTCATCGTCGGCCGCCGTCGTCACCTACCGCGACAGCATCGTTCTGCTTGACAGTGCCCTGCATCGTTCTCGTGTGGTCACTTCGCTCGACTGGGCCGACATGAACGCCAATGATGCCATCCTCGCCGCCAATGGCACTCTGTGGATAGCGCACGACTGGGCGGGTCTGTTGTCGCTCTCGCCCCGTGGGGTGGTAGAATCCTGCGGCCCACGCGGCAATGTTTCCGACAATGTCTATCGTATCGCCGCCTTCAACGACAAGACCTACCTCTGCCCGGGTGGCAAGACTTCCACCTATGCCAACAGCGGCTTTCTGGGCAATATCTATACGTTCCACGACAACCAGTGGGACCAGTTGCAGCGGGGGACTGCCGACACGCTCATCGACTTTCTCTCGCTGGCTATCAACCCACAAGACCCATCGCAGATGGCCGTGGCATCCTGGGGCAAAGGAATTGTGATGGTGGAAGAGGGGACGGTCACACATGTGTACGACGAGACCAATAGCCAGGGAGCCATCGTGCCTTATCTCGGCGACGGTTGGCGCCACATACGTACCGCCGATGTGGCCTACGACAAGCAGGGCACCCTCTGGGCCATCAACTCACTGGCCTCCCACGGCCTCATCTCGCGCAGCAGCGAGGGCGTGTGGCGCAGCTTTGAAACCAAGAGCATGATAGGCTCCAGCGAGGTGGACCGTCTGCTCTGCGACAGCATCACGGGATTCCTTTGGATGACAGGCAAGGCCAATCGTATCTTCGTCCACGACGGCTCCTCGCGTTTGGCCTACGTGGACCCTAACAATGGCAGTCGGCTGGAAACCAATCGGGTCAACTGTCTTGTTCAAGACCGGCAGGGCGACCTCTGGCTGGGCACCGACAAGGGCATCAAGGTCATCTTTGACGCCTACAATGCCTTCGGCAACGGAGGAAACGGAGAACGGTCCGCTTCAACCTGTTCCAATATCGTGATAAGCAACGGCGAGTTTGTCGAATATCTTATGGCCTACGAGGACGTGATCTGTATTGCTGTGGATGGTGCCAACCGCAAGTGGGTGGGCACCGCCAACAACGGGCTTTATCTCCTCTCCGCCACGGGCCTTGATGAGCTCTACCACTTCACAGCGGCCAATAGTCCGTTGCCGTCCAACCATGTGGTGGCACTCTGTGTCCAGCCCCTGTCGGGCGAGGTGTTTGTGGGCACCGACAATGGCACCGTAGGCTATCGTGGCACTGCCACCTATGGCACCGCTGCCCCACATGACGAGGCCCATGTGTTCCCCAATCCTGTACGTCCAGATAATGACGGGCCGATTGCCATTAGTGGTTTGACCAACAACGCCCTGGTGCACATCACCGACATCGCGGGCCATGTGGTCTACTCCACGCAGGCCTTCGGCGGACAAGCCGTCTGGCAGGGCAGGACCAACGCCGGCGAGCGTGTGGCCAGCGGCGTTTACTATGTGTTCGCCTCCGATAGCGAGGGCGGCAACCGTAGTGTGGCCAAGATTCTCGTCCTGCGCTGAACGACTTCTCTTTTTTGTTTTTTATTCATTGCCCCTTGACTTGCAACCGATGATGCTACTACGTACCAAAGGACTGGTGCTCCACACCACTCTGCATGGCGAGACATCGCTGATAGCCAAAGTCTTCACACGCGAGCTGGGCGTGCGCAGTTATATGGTGAAGGGTGTACGAAGCATGAGGAGTCGCAATAAGCAGAACATGATGCAGCCGTTGTCGTATCTCGACATGGTTGTCTACGATAGGCCGCGCGACATCAATTTCGTCAAGGAGATGCAACCCGCACACCACTGGCAGTCGCTCGACATCCACCCCATCAAGACAACACTGCGTTTTTTTGCCAGCGAGGCGCTCTACAAGTGTCTTCGTGAGGACGAAGCCGTCCCCGCTACCTTCGACTATGTCGTCGAGACGTTGCAACAGCTTGACGATGATGTGCTGTTGCCTGCGGCTTTCCCTATTGCTTTCCTCTTAGGTCTCTCCCACCATTTAGGCATCGAGCCGATGGACAACTACACGCCTGCCGAACGCTTCTTTAATATGCAGGAAGGCTGCTTCCAACAACGCTCCAACCTGATTCCACAGTGGGACTCCGTCCCCTCTGAGCTGCTGCACAACTATCTTGTTGCCATCCACACCGGGACGCCACCACCTATCGCCTCATGGACCGACCGTCGCTCACTGCTCTCAGGCCTGCTCGCCTACTACGAGGTGCACCTCTCTGAATTTAGAAATTTCAAGTCTCATGAAATCCTGCACGGCGTCTTCTCTTGAGGATGTATGACATCCGATTTCCAAAGGATTATCGCTTATTATACAATATGCTATCTATGAAAGTTCGCTTATCTTTCGTCACGATTCTGCTTACGCTTTCTTGCGGGCTTAAGGCACAACAAATGTGGTGGGTGATGCTGACCGATAAAGAAGGCAGTGCCTTCGACCCCTACGCCTATTTCGATGCTAAGGCAATCGAGCGCTACCGTCAAAACGGCTTCGACCTCTACGACCAGAGCAACCGTCCGCTGAGAGATGACTACCGCCAAGCTATCAATGCCCTTGTGGACAGCACCTTCGGTGAGAGCCGTTGGCTCAACGCTATGGCTGTATATGCCACCTCTGAACAGGTGGAACGGCTCCGTCATCAGCCTTTTGTCAGAGAAGTACGCTCTATTAAGGAGTATGCCGTATCTGCTGCTGTCGCATCGGCAGAAGGAATGACGACAACCGTTGGCGGTCCATTATCCAGCAAGTTGGCCGACCAATTGGTCAGGATGCAGGGCGATCAGTTTGTCAGTCGCGGATTCGACGGGAAAGGTGTACGCATTGCTGTCTTTGATGGCGGCTTCCCTCAGGTGGACAGCCACAAGGCTTTCCGTCATCTGCACAGCAACCGCCAGATTGTCAAGACGTGGAATTTCCCTAATGGCAAAGAGGACGTCTACGGCTGGAATTCCCACGGCACGATGACGCTCAGTTGTATAGCCGGTATGATGGACGGACAGAAACTCGGACTGGCTACGGGTTCCGAGTTCCTGCTGGCGCGCACCGAGGTGGAGATGGAGCCCAGACGAGAAGAGGTGTGGTGGATGCAGGCCATGGAATGGGCTGACCGCAACGGGGCCGATATCATTAGTAGCTCTCTCGGCTACGGCATAGACCGCTATGACCCCTCCGACATGGACGGCACCAGCCTCGTGGCTTTGGTGGCCAATATGGCGGCACGTCGTGGCATCCTCGTGTGCAACTCGGCTGGAAACGAAGGCAATGACGGTGCTTGGATGACTATCATCACCCCCGCCGATGCCGACAGTGTGCTCTGTGTGGGTGGCATCGAGGCACAACTATCCTACACTCGCCATATCGACTTCAGCAGCTATGGCCCCAGTGCCGATGGACGCCTCAAGCCCAATGTGTGCGCCTTCGGCCATGCTTTGACGGCCAACATTGGCAGCGACGATGCCACGCATTGGGTCGACGGCACCTCGTTCTCCTGCCCCCTCGTGGCTGGGTTTGCCGCTTGTGCTTGGCAGACCATGCGCGACAAGAATGCTTCGGAACTCTTCCACGCCATCGAACAGTCTGCCGACCTCTACCCCTACTACGACTATGCCTTGGGCTACGGTGTGCCTCAGGCTTCTTTCTTCTTCGGTCAGAAAATCTCGACGAGGCCTACTTTCCACTTCGAACGCGGCACGGATGAACTTAAGGTGGTGGCCGACAGGCGTGTCTCTGAGACGCAGCTCTTCTACCATCAACGCTTCAATACTTCGGGCCGGCTCTTCTGGTACGAGTCAAAACAGATTCAATATGCCGACTCCGGCTCCGTGCTGCTCCTCTTCGACGTTGATAGGCTCAAAGCCAACAACACCATCGCTGTGTCGCTCGGCGGCTATTATGATGAATATCGTATCGATGATGGACAAGGATCGGTGCTCTCCCTCGGTGTGGGAGCTACGTCGAGTAGCGGAACTTCTCTATACGACGGCCAACACATGTACAAGAAACCCTCCCTCTGGGGCAACGCCTCTACCTATCGCTACGACATCTACTGGCAGATAGGCTCCGCCATCAATACCACAAGCAGCGAGACCACCCTTCGTGGCTTTTCGCCGTCCAACCATCTGGGAGTACGTTTTATGCGCGCTTTTTCTAAACCGTACGGCCTCGGTATTGGACTTGACTGGAGCATGACCAATTTCCGTATGATTCCTTCTCGTCCCAACGCCCTCGACAATGCCCTCGCAATCAATGTCGGTGATGTTCGCAACAAGAAGATGCGCCAGGGCGACCTCGCACTCGAGTTGTTCCAGCGCATCCGCTTTGTGGCTGGCGGCATAGGCCATCGTGGTCTCTATTGCGACATGGGTCTCTATGCCGCCTATAGCTACTATCGCTACGATGTGAGCAGTCGTATTGCCCTCGCTGCCGCAGGCACTACAGAGACTCACTTCCGACAACTGCATTTCTCCGATGCCTATCTGTGGAACTGGGGTGCCACGCTTCGCTTTGGCTACGACTTCTTCTCCCTCTTTGCCCGATACCGCCTCACAGGTGTCTTCTCGGACGAAAAGACCGTCGCATCGCCTTCTTCCACCGATTTCTATCTCCACCTCCCACGGCTCGAAGTCGGACTTCAGATAGCCTACTGATATGTTTGCCAGGCCCAACTCGTGACTCTTTGGATTATATAATCGTTCTGATGAGGGTCTGTTGCGTCATTTTGTCACAAACAAGGCGACGAGAGGGGACATAAACTTGTGTGCTTCAGTCCCTTCAATGCTTACTTTTCACAAACAAGGCGACGAGGGCGTCCCATAAGTTTGTGCGTGTCAGCTC
>JAFUVR010000114.1 GCA_017477485.1 Bacteroidales bacterium
GCAAGGACAAACCAAAGGGCAGGAAGCACAAAATGTCAGCCATGTCTTTTGTGACTTTCTTCTCGTATTGCTCAAAGAACTTTATCGGACAGCAATAAACTACTATAGTACTAAGAATAATACTGGACTTAAAAAAAAGAAAACGCCCACTTTTACTTAACAAAAAAGTAAAAGTGGGCGTTTTTTGCTATACGCTGTTGGCTAAACGTCTCGGCGGAGAGAGAGGGATTCGAACCCCCGGACCCTCGCAGGTCAACGGTTTTCAAGACCGCCGCAATCGACCGCTCTGCCATCTCTCCTTTGGAGGTGCAAAGGTACGTTTTTTTTTCGTTGTGGCGAATTTTATTTTTCAGGTACGGAATCATTCGGGTCGTTCTTTTACCATGTCAGAGCGACTGCAAATGGGTGATGTGAGACTTAATGTTAGCAGGGGTGGATATGATATGCGTACCTTTGTTGGTTTTGTCTGTTTGCTACGAGAGGAAATGGCTGTGCGGAGTGATGCCTAATATGTCAAAGGATACTCTCGACAAGGTGTGCTCCGTCGTCTCCATCAGGTGACATAAAAAACGCCTTCTCCGGCGTGGACCGCTCTATCTCGGCATCGTCGATGTGTGACCTGTCTTTTTATTACTCAGAAAGTTTTATCGGACACCTATAAGTCCTTTTTCCAACGGCAGATGCTGAGGCAGGCGTCGTGCTGGGGTAGTATCTGACACTCGATGACTGCCTCCTGAAGGAGTGGGTTGTCGGGTGCGAGGAGTGGCCGCAGGTCGCGGTCTATGCCGGTGCCTATCAGTTTGAGGAGGGCTTCTTTCTGTGTCCAATACTTGAGGAAGAGCAGTTCGGGGTCGTCGGCGTGGGCTATGGCGTCGGCCTCTTCGGGGCTGCACACTTTGTCGACCAGGGCTGCAACGACGGGCCGTCGGCTTTCGATGTCGATGCCCACCTCGCCCTCGGTGCTGATGGCGGCGGCAAGTGCACGGCGGCAGTGGCTGAGGTTGAAGAATAAGCCGGGGTGGTCGGCAAGGTAGGGTTTGCCATGTTCGTGATGGGCTATTCGGGGACGGTCGTTGGCGACGATCAACCCGTGGGACACCAGCATTGCGTGCAGCAGCGCATAGGCGGAGCGTGTCTCGGCACGCCGTCGTGCATTGCCGGCGTTGAGGCTCTGAAGGCCTCGTTCGTCGAAGTCGAAGGATGGGATTTCGGGTGGCGGTGTCGCAGCCTCGAAGGCGAAGGGTATCACTTGATAGTCGAACATGTGTTTTTTGTGTAAGGATAGCAATAGGTATTGTTCAGTCTCTGAGGGTTGACAGGGTGCCGTCGGCAAGCAGTTTGACGATGCGGCTACTCTGATGGTTGCCGCTCTCCCATTCGGCACGGTTGGGTAGGCAGCAGTCGATGAGGCGGAAGAGCGATGGGTCGATATCATCGTAGGAGGCGGGTGAGGGCTGGCCGGAGCGGTTGGCCGAGGTGCTGACGAGGGGATGGCCCAGTGTGGCGAGGAGTTGCTGACAGAGTGCATGGCGGGGCACTCGCACGCCTATCGTCCCATCGGCGGCAGGCAGGTTGCCAGCCAGGGGTGGCAGGCTGTCGAGGACGCCGAGGTTCAGGATAACAGTGGTAGGCCGTGGGGCGTCGAGCAGCGTCAGGAGTTCGGGGTCGAGCGACGTGAGCCACTCTCGACGGCAGAGGACGAGCATGCTCTTGGAGTGGTCGCGTTGCTTGATTTGGTATATTTTTTCGACAGCCTCGGCGTTGCAGGCGTCGCAGCCTATTCCCCAGATGGTGTCGGTGGGGTAGAGCAGAGTGCCGCCATTGTGTAGCGTATGGACAGCGTGGGAGAGGATTGTTTGGGTGGATTGCATGATAATGGAGGGCTGCTGATTGCAACGCAAAAATACATATTTCTTGCCATCGGGGTTGTCAAAATCAAATAAAAATGCGTAAATTTGCACTTTGAATAATGCCCTACCGAATAAAAACACAATTCAATAAAGTACTAACCAAAATCTTACAAACTTATGTTTAAAGGACATCCCAAAGGGTTGATAGCCGCCGCACTCAGCAACATGGGCGAGCGTTTTGGCTATTACATCATGAACGCGGTGTTGCTGCTGTTCCTCTGCTCCAAATTCGGTATTCCCGATGAGACGGCGGCTTTGATCTACGCCATCTTCTATTTCTCTATCTATGTTATGGCCCTGCCTGGCGGTATCGTGGCCGACAAGTTGCAGAACTACAAGGGCACTATCATGGCCGGCCTCATCACCATGGCCGTGGGCTATGGTATCCTCTCGGTGCCGATGTCGGTCGACGCCACAAGCAAGACGATGATACTGGTGCTCACCTGCGTGGCGCTCTTCATCATTGCTGCCGGCAACGGTCTGTTCAAGGGCAACCTGCAGGCCATCGTGGGTCAGATGTATGACAACCTCGAGGCCGAGGCTGCCAAGAAAGGCCCCGAGGCACTGGCCGAGGCCCAGAGCAAACGTGACCCTGGCTTCCAGATATTCTATGTGTTCATCAATATCGGTGGTGTGCTGGCTCCCTTCGTGGCTCCCTCGCTGCGTCAGTGGTGGCTGGGCCTCAACGGCATGAAGTATAACTCTGACCTTCCCGCCCTCTGCCATCAGTATATCAACGATGCCACTGGCATGACCGAAACGCAGATGGCCAACCTCGCCACATGGATGACCGAATCCAACAGCAATTTTAACTCCGCCGACATGTTGGGAGCCTGCCAGAGCTATCTGGAGGTCTTCAACACCGGCGTGCACTACAGCTTCATCGCCTCTGTGGCCGCTATGCTCATCTCTTTCCTCATCTTTATCATCTTCAAGAAACAGTTCCCCACCCCTGCCAAGAAGGCCGATAAGGTGGTTGTAGAGTACACCGCCGAAGAGAAGGCTGCCATGGCCAAGGACATCAAGCAGCGCATGGCCGGTCTCTATGCCGTGCTGGGCATCTGCGTGTTTTTCTGGATGTCGTTCCACCAGAACGGCCAGTCGCTCTCCCTCTTTGCCCGCAACTTCGTCAACTCTGAGAGCGTTGCTCCCGAGGTGTGGCAGTTCCTCAACCCCGCTTTGGTCATTCTGCTGACTCCTGTCATCATGTGGCTCTTCGGCACCGCTTGGGGCCGCAAGTTCTCCACACCGCGCAAGATTGTACTCGGCATGCTCTTTGCTGGATGCGCCTATCTGTTCTTGATGATTTTCAGTATGGTGATGAATTATCCCTCGGGTACCGAATTCATGGCACAGCCTGAGGCCACCATCAAGGCTATGAAAGCCGACGCATGGGTGCTCATCGTGACCTATTTCTTCCTCACCGTGGCCGAGCTCTTTATCAGTCCACTGGGATTGAGTTTCGTGTCGAAGATTGCCCCCAAGCACATCCAGGGCATCTGCCAGGGTCTATGGCTCACCGCCACCGCTGTCGGCAACCTGCTCATCGTGATCGGACCCATCCTCTTCAACAAGCTGCCCCAGCTTTGGATGACATGGGCTTTCTTCCTTGCCGTCTGCCTCATCGCCGGCATCATTATGTTCGGCATGCTCAAATGGCTGGAGCGTATCACCTCCGAGAAACAATAATGCCCTGCATAGTTTCCAACTAACGAGAGAGCCGTCGCAGCACGACGGCTCTTTTTTTAGACTCAGCCCCGACAATGCTGGTGCCACCCCTGCCCAGCCATTCATAACGTTACCTTCCTGCCCCCTCCTCATGAAGATCTGTCTCTCCTCGCCAGCATGGACACGACATGGCACCACGTGGTGCCGTGGCTATGCCATCGTCGAACATCGTTGCCTCGAAGGCGAAGCGCTGGCCTGCTATTTCGATGAGGCCGACACCATCGCCGTTTTGCTTCAAAAGCTGAAGGAGGCCAATGGAATGTTTGCCGTGGTGAAGGATTGGGGGCATAGAGTGGCCTTGGCCGTAGACCGCGTGAGGAGCGTGCCGCTCTTCTTTTCTTCAGGAGGACCGCTGGCAATAAGCGACACCCCCTATGCTGTTGCACCGCTACCCGCGCAGCGCGACCTGGCGTCGCTGTGCTGGTATCGAGCATCCGGTGCGGTCCTCCCGGGCCAGACGCTTGACCGACGCGTGCGACAGGTCCCGGCGGGTGCGCTACTGGAGGTGGAAACGTCGACGAGCCGACTTTGCAGCATTTGGCGCTACTGTTCTTTCCTATGCCGTGAGGAGGAGGCCTCGACGGCTACGACCGACGACCTCTCGACGGCTGTCGAACACGCCTTTGCCAATCTGGATTCCTCCGTGGCGGGTCATCCCCTCGTGGTGCCGCTGAGCGGTGGCTACGATTCGAGGCTCATTGCCTGTCTGCTCAAAGAGCATGGACACAACAATGTGATATGCTTCAACGTGGGCACCCCCGGTAGCCATGAGCATCAGACAGCCGAACGGGTGGCGACGCGGCTCGGATACGAATACCATTTTGTCGATGTGTCGAAGCATGAGGTCTTCTCTCCCGACGTGCTGCGTTCCGAAGACTTCCGTCGCTACAGCCTGTATCTTGGCGGCTATACCAATTTCGAGTGGCTCTTCGAATATGTGGCGATGCGCCATCTGCTACGGCAGCAGGTGGTGGGTGTTGATGCTATCGTGGTCCCTGGCCACTCTGGCGATTTTCTTGCTGGCAGCCACCTCGCCAAGGGTGGTGTAGACAATCGGTGCTCTGCCCGACAGTTGGCCTTGGCTATGGCCTATCGCAGTTTCGAGGGCCGCAGCAACTGGAAGGTGCTGCGGCAGCTGCATTGCCTCTTCGCACAGAAGATAAGTGAGGGCTACACGCCGGCGTCGGTCTACGAGGACTTCATCATGAGTCACCGCCAAGCCCATCAGATTGTGAACTCCTCGCGTGTCTACAACTATCTGGGGATGCAGACACGGCTCCCGTTGTGGGACGACGAACTGATACAGTTCTTCCGATGTCTCGACCAGGGGCAGCGGAAACACTGCCAGCTGTATCTTGAGTATGTGCATGGCGTCTTTCGGCATCATGGCGTCGACTATCTGCGTTACGGCGGCGATGCTCCTAAGCCAGCGGCCTCGCTGGTGCGACGGTGGGCCATGCAGCTCCTGCCCTCGGCACTTGTGCACCGCC
This sequence comes from Bacteroidales bacterium, assembly GCA_017477485.1. Classification (GTDB taxonomy): domain Bacteria; phylum Bacteroidota; class Bacteroidia; order Bacteroidales; family P3; genus Colimorpha. The sequence goes on from JAFUVR010000114.1 coordinate 5,129, forward strand.
TGCGGCATACGACGAGCCAGACGGGAGAGCCGCTGCTTGCCCAGCCTCTCTACGATGAGCTGTCCTCCTTGGGCTACTACTCCTTCTGGCACCAGCCGCTATCGTCCAATCAGATTATCTCCGACTGGTACCTCTGCAGCTGCGGGCCCATGCGATGGGGTCGACCACTGATTCTGACGGCTATCCGACCGCCGAATAATGGTGTTCGATTGCCATGTCAATTCCTCCAGATTTATTACTGATAGCCTTGACCTATGTCACCGTCCTTTGGTGCCGTACATTCACCAAAAGATGTACCGTTACCCTGTTTTTTTTGAAAGAAATCTTCATGCGCCTGTGCGTGATTCGTAAAAACCATGTACCTTTGCATGGAAAAACAGATGGCCGTGATATTACTATTGCCATCCGAACAACCTGCCTTTCTGTTAGGGAAAAAAAGATTGAAAATATGAAAAGATTACTGCTATTGTGTTTCGTCCTTTGCTTGCAGCCTTTGGTCCTGATAGCCCAGAACGATGGCTGTCCTTCGCGGCCTGCCGACAGCTATCAGTCGGCTCAGCCCAAATCCCAAGTGCTTGCCTCCGAGATAACCCAGGCGTTTCCTGCTGCCACCACCACAAAGGCGGAAGGGCGCCTGCTGGCCGTCTATGGTGGCCGTCAGTTGCTGGGCTACGGCCTCTATTCCAAGCCGGCCAGCAACGGCATCACGGGCTATGTCGGTGAGACCCCGCTGTTCATAGCCCTCGATAAGGACAAGCGGGTGCTCTCGGTGCGGCTGCTCGACAACGAGGAGACCCACTTTATTGTGGACAAGGTGTTGCAGAGCGGCATGCTGAACGCGTGGAACGGCCTCTCTCTCAAGAAGGCGCGCAAGAAGAGTGTAGACGCCGTGACGGGTGCAACCTTCACCTCCAACAGCATCATCCAGTCGTTCAAGGCTGCCGCCAAGCATGCGCAGTGAGACATCGTCGCAGGCTGACAACAGCGCGGGAGCATGGCATCCGTCCGCCGATAGCCCTTCCGTCCGACCAATACATTACCAATGGGAAGAGCCTTTTCGTCGTCAGACAGAGGCTCTTCCCTTTTTTTCAGAGCCCTATGACAGCGAGCCCCCTGCACATCGAACGGAGTAGGCTGTGCGTCTTTTTTGCGACGTAGCGGCGGCAATGGCTATAGTTCAATCGTGTCGTAGATAGCAAAAAAGCCTTGCTGTTTAGCAAGGCTTTTCTTTCATGAGCGGGTGGGAGGTGGGATTCGAACCCACGACCTTCGGAACCACAATCCGGCACTCTAACCAGCTGAGCTACGCCCACCATCTTGGCTCGAAAGCGGATGCAAAAGTACAACAATTTCTGTAACCGACAAAATTTTTTTTGAAGATAGGCCGCTTTTCGGTAATTTTGCACTCATGATATCCAAGGCCCGTCTTAAAGAACTCTCTCTCTATAAGCAACAAAAGTATTGCGACGACGACCATGTGTTTGTCGTTGAGGGGGTGAAGATGGCCGAGGAAGCCCTAAGCGCTAATGTTACAATTCGTTCGGTGTGTGGTACATCGGCGTGGGTCGAGGCCCACCGCCAAGCCCTGCAGGGGGTAGAATGCCATGAGGTGAACGGCGAGGAACTGGACCGGCTGAGTGGCCTGCGTGCCCCCAACGAGGTGTGGATGTTGCTCGACCGGCTCGCTGTGGCACCGCCTGCCGACGAGGGTTTGACGCTGGTGCTGGACCACCTTCAGGACCCCGGCAATATGGGCACCATCATCCGCACTGCCGACTGGTTTGGCATTCGCCGCATCGTGTGCAGCCCCGACAGCGTGAGCTGCTACAATCCCAAGGTGGTACAGGCCACCATGGGCGGCATCTTCCGCACCTCTATCGAGGTGGCTGACCTCTGCCAGTGGCTGGCCGCCTATCGCCATCCTGTCTATGGCGCTTTGCTTGACGGCAGCAACGTCTATGCCACCCCGTTGCAGTTGCCCTCGGCCCTGGTGATAGGCAATGAGTCGCGTGGCATCTCACAAGCCGTGCAGAAATTTGTAAGCCAGCGCATAGCCATCCCCAATTATGGAGGCACCTGCGAGAGCCTCAACGCCTCGGTGGCTACGGCCATACTCTGTGCGGCCTTTGCCGAAGGCATATCCCGCCTATAGCAACAACAGTCCGATTTCCATTTCATCATTATCATAACAAGACACACTTCATCATGGCAGACAATACAGAAGGCAGAACGGAACTCTCGTCGTTGGGCGAGTTTGCGCTTATAGACCGTCTTACCGACGATTTCCCCCTGCGCAATGCCAGCAGCTTCAAGGGCGTGGGCGACGACTGCGCCGTCATCGGCACTGGCGACATGAAGACTGTGGTAACGACACAGACTATGGCCGAGGGCGTCCACTTCGACATGACCTATACCCCGCTGCGCCATCTGGGCTATAAGGCTGTGGCCATCGCGCTGAGCAATGTGGCGGCCATGAATGCGCGTCCGCGGCAGGTGCTCGTGAGCCTTGCCGTCAGCAACCGCTATTCGCTCGAAGCCCTTGAAGAGCTCTATGCCGGCATCCGTCTCTGCTGCGACCGCTACGACGTCGACCTCGTGGGTGGCGACACATCGAGTAGCCGTTCAGGCATGGTGATTACCGTCACTGCCGTGGGCGAGGTGGCTGAGAAAAAGATAGCCTATCGCAGTGGTGCACGTCTCCACGACCTCATCTGCGTGTCGGGCGACCTTGGCAGTGCCTACAGCGGACTCCTCGTCCTGCAACGCGAAAAGGTTACCTTCCAGGTCGACCCCAACTTCCAGCCCCATCTGGAGAGCTACGACTATGTGCTGGAACGCTATCTCAAGCCCGAGCCGCGGCTCGACATCGTCGACCTGCTGGACAAACACGCCATTGTGCCCTCTGCCATGATAGATGTCAGCGACGGACTGGCCAGCGAGTTGCTCCACCTCTGCAAGCAGTCGGGATGCGGCTGCGAGGTCTACGAGGAACGCCTGCCTATCGACTACCAGACCTCGCGCGTGTGCAGCGAGATGAGCAAGAACATGCTGCCCGTCAGCAACGCGCTGAACGGTGGCGAGGATTTCGAACTCCTTTTCACCATCCATCAGAGCGACTACGAGAAGATCAAGGAACTGAATGAAATACACATCATAGGCCACATCACCGAGGAGGGAAGCCCCGCGGTGATGGTGACGCCACAGAACACCACCATCCAGCTCCGTGCACAGGGTTGGCAGGGCAACGAATGACGCTGCCATCCACGTGCGTCGCAAAGTAGCCCCGCACTGCCGTGGGCAGAAGGAAGAAACATACAACACCACAATAGAATAACAACACCACACGTCGTTCCAACTCACTAAGCTATGGCAACGGTACTTGAACTAACTGACACCTTTCTTGAACAAGGACAACGCAAGCGGATGTGCGCACGTCTTGCCAACATGGGCATCACCGACAAAAACGTGCTGGATGCCATGACCGATGTACCACGCCACTGGTTTATCGACTCGCTGCATAAGTCGTTGGCCTACGAAGATGTTGCAATTAGTATAGACTGCGAACAGACCATCTCCCGTCCCTCGACGGTGGCCATCCAGAGCCAGGCGCTGGAGGTGAAGAAAGACATGAAGGTGCTTGAGGTAGGTACCGGAAGTGGCTATCAGACCGCCATACTCTGTGCCATGGGTGCCCGCGTCTTCACTATCGAACGGCAGCATGGACTCTTCATCAAGACCAAGGCACTTCTCGATGCGCTCCATTACAAGGCCAAATGCTTCCTCGGCGACGGCTACAAGGGCCTGACCGAGGTGGACTATAGTCCCTACGACCGTATTATCATCACCTGCGGAGCCCCTTATGTGCCCGAAGCACTGATGAAGCAACTCAAGGTGGGCGGCATCATGGTCATCCCTGTGGGCGAACAGCAACAAGAGATGCTCAGCATCACGAAGAACGGCGAGTCGCCCGAAGAGTGGATTCAGAAGCCGTATGGCAATTTCAAGTTCGTCCCCATGCTCGACGGACGCCAGTTTCAGCATCGCCGACGCCCATGACATCTCCGCGCATGGCCTGTCGGCCACATCTGCACCACACTGCACACACTGCTGCCCTCCTGCTCCTACGGCTTCCTTTGCCCGCCTTGTAGAGACACACGATACAGGCATACTATTCCAGCCGTCTCTCTTCGCCATCAGCCGTCATCACTCGCTGCCAATCTTTGTAAAAGCCCATCCCACATCTACGCATACCCGTGTCTACCCGACAGCAAGACATAAAGCCCACCCGACTGCTGCACGATGCGGCACGGCTCCTCACCTCGGGGGTGATGGCACAGGCTGTGGCCCTGCTGGTCTACCCGCTGCTGACGCGTCTCTACACGACCGGGCAGTTCGGCCTCTTCAACATCTTTCTCTCTCTCGGAGGCATCTTGGTGCTCTTTGCCACGCTGCAATATGAATATTCCATCGTGCTGCCACGCGAAGAGCGGCAGGCACGATGGTGTCTGCATGCCGGTGTCGCCTCAACGCTTGTGGTGGTGGTGTGTTGCATAGCCATGCTCCCCTTCCGACGCTCCATAGCGCTGCTTTTGGGTGCCGGCGGACTGGAGGACTACCTTTGGATGCTGCCCGTCTATGTGTGTGGTATGGCCCTCTGGCAGCTGACGCGCTATTGGCTGCTGCGTCATAGACGGGTGGACCTCCTCTCCACCAATCAGGTGTCGCAGGCTGTCATCAGTGCGGGAGGCAAAGTGGCCGGAGGCTACGGAGGCCTCGCGGGTGGCCTGATAGCAGCCTCCACGGCGGCCCCCCTCCTGGCATGGGCTATCACGTTGCTGCGCACGCCTGCGGCATTGCTGCGGACGTTGCTCAGGTTGGAGCATCGCGGGACGCGTGCCGCAGCCTGTCGCTATCGCAACTTCCCGTTCTTCACCCTTCCCAAGGCTTTGCTCGAATCCCTGTCGAGCAACCTGCCGCTCTTGCTCATGGCACCACTCTTCGGACTCGATGCCGTGGGATTTGTGGGCATGGCCATGACGTTGGCCATGCGGCCAATCAATATCGTTGGCTCGTCGCTCAACCAGGTCTTCTATCAGCGTGCGGCGACGGAGGTGCAGCAACACAGACCCGTCTGGGGCTTGTGTCAGCGCTATCTGCTTTGGGCCTTTGCGGTGGCGGTCCCCGTTTTTGTGGCACTCTATGTGTGGCTGCCCGCTATCTGTGCGTGGCTCTTAGGAGACCAATGGCGCGAGAGTGGCGAGTACATAAGGGTCATGCTCCCATGGTTGCTGCTGGTGCTGATGAACCATCCGGTCAATTTCCTGCCCGACCTTTTCGGACGGCAGCGTGGCCTTTTTGTCTTCACGGCAGTCCGCATCACATTGCAGGCGGCAGCCCTCGGGCTGGGCTTTGTGCTCCGTTCGCCTCATCAGACGCTCCTCCTCTATGCCCTTGCTGCCGCTGTGGTGCTGGTGGCACAGCTCCTCTGGTTCCGGCATCTGGCCCTGCTCCACGACCGTACGCTGTAGGCCTATCGGTTCCGTGGCAGTTGCTGTGACGCATTGTCTGCTATGAATCCGAGTTTTCCCCCCCGTCGGCTCAGAAACGGATGCCAGCGATGAAGGTGAAGAAGCCGAGCGAGAACTCGTCGCTCTCGGTGCGGCGCTGCTCGTAGCGGATCGGTGTGCCGTTATTATCCCATTCCAAATTCCTCCATCATGTTACTGGCTAACAAGACGAAGCCACGTGCAGCTGTGCCTGCGCACCCGCCGCTACGGCGCATAGCAATAAGATTGCTAAAAATGTTTTCTTCATGTTGCAGTAGGTGTGATTCGGTTAATGTCTGTTAATTTGCCTGCCCGCCTGCGTCGGGCGAAATCTATACATCCTATAGATTATTGCGCCAGCAGGGGCTGTTTTCTCACTTCGGCAGACAAACTTGCTTGTCTGCTCTTGGCTTATCGAAAACGTTGAGAACGTTGTATGGCATGCTGTTGATGTCGAGTTCCCGCCCCAAGGCGGCGGCTCCATGGATGGTGAGCGTGCGGGGGTGAGATGAGGCTAATCCTCGTCGGTGATGATTTGGAGTTTGGCATATTTGAGAAGGAGTACCTTCTCGCCGGCCTCTTCGAAGAAAATCTTAGCCCGTCGTTCGCCGCCGATGGTCTCGATGTCGGTTACCTTTCCCGTGCCGAATTTCTCATGGCGCACGGTGGTACCTATCTGTATGCGGTCGGTCTCCTGTCGGCTACGGCTGGGGGTGGGCCGTGCGGGAGAGGGGGATGACGTGGCGGGGTTGGAAGTACGTGCGGCAGGGCGGGGGTAGGACGGCTTGGCCTGACGGGCCAGCCCCGGGAACGCACGCGGCAGTGTCCCTGCCTTGGGATAGGCGCTGGGGCGCTGGGGCTTGACGATATAGCGTGGATCTATCTCTTCGACAAATCGGCTGAGCTCTTGGATAGACTGTTGCCCGTACTGGTAGCGTGTGGTGGCATAGGAGAGGGTGAGCTGTTTCATGGCACGCGTTACGGCCACGTAGAAGAGGCGGCGCTCCTCCTCGAGTTCGCGCCGCGAGGCCACGGTGAGGGCCGAGGGGAAGAGGTTCTCCTCCATGCCGACGACGAAGACCTGTGGAAATTCCAGTCCTTTGGCGGCATGGATGGTCATGAGCGAGACGGTATTGGGGTCGTCCTGGGTCTTGTCTTCGGTGGTGAGGAGGAGCACCTGTTGGAGGAAGCGGTCGAGGGTGCGGAGGCCGTCGGGGGCACCATCGTCGAGCAGGTCGTCGGGGTTGTCGGGGGTGATGTCGTCTTCCTTCTCGCAAAATTCCTGTATGCCGTTGAGCAGCTCTTCGATGTTCTCGATGCGGTTGGGGTTGTCGGGGTCCTCGTCTTCTTTGAGGAGGCGCAGTATGCCGGAGTTGTGGACTATCTGGCTGCCAAGGGTGTAGGCGTCGGTGGTATACATGAGGGCGGTGAAGCGCCTGATCATGGCCACGAAGGCGTCGATCTTGTTCATGATGTTGGTTCCGAGCACCACGCCGAGGGCCGGCAGGTTGTCAAGGGCGGTCCAGATGCTGATGTCGTTGTCGGCGGCGGCGGTGCGTATCTTGTCGAGGGTGGTGGCGCCGATGCCACGCGAGGGATAGTTGATGATGCGCAGGAGCGACTCGTCGTCGTGGTTGTTGACCACGAGGCGCATGTAGGCCAGCACGTCTTTGATCTCTTTGCGCCCGTAGAAGGAGATGCCTTGATAGATACGGTAGGGGATGCTCATCTTGCGCAGGGCCTCTTCCATGGAGCGCGACTGACTGTTGGTGCGGTAGAGTATGGCGAAATCTTTGTAGTCGAGGTCGTCGGCCAGATGGGCTGTCTCTATAGCTTCGGCTACGAGGCGTCCCTCCTGACGCTCGTCCATGGCGTGGAGCAGCCGTATGGGGGTGCCCTCGCCGTTGTCGGTCCAGATCTCTTTCTTGATTTGCTCTTGGTTTTGTGCTATGATGGAGTTGGCGGCGTTGACGATATTGCGCGTGGAACGGTAGTTCTGCTCGAGTTTGAAGAGGCGGACGGTGGGGTAGTCGCGCTTGAAGTTGAGGATGTTCTCGATGTTGGCGCCGCGGAAGGCATAGATGCTTTGTGCGTCGTCGCCTACCACGCAGATGTTCTGGTGGCGTGCCGCGAGGCGTTTGACGATGAGGTATTGCGAATAGTTGGTGTCCTGATACTCGTCGACCAATATGTGTTGGAAGCGGTTCTGATATTTGACAAGCACCTCGGGAAAGTCGCGCAGCAGGATGTTGACATTCACCAGCAGGTCGTCGAAGTCCATGGCGTTGGCATGATGGAGGCGCGTGTTGTACTGCTGATAGATTTCGGCAATCATGGGCCGTTTGCCCGCCTTGTCGGCCTGCATGATCTCCACGTTGGCAGCATAGTCGGTAGGCATCATGAGGCTGCTCTTGGCCATAGAGATGCGGTTGAGCACCGCGTTTGGGGGGTAGGCCTTGGGGTCGAGGTTCATGGTCTTGACGATTTGGCGTATGGCGGCCTTGCTGTCGTCGGTGTCGTAGATGGTGAACGACGAGGTGTAGCCCAGCTTGTCGGCCTCCGACCGCAGTATGCGGGCAAAGATGGAATGGAAGGTGCCCATCCAGATGTTGCGTGCCTCGGGTCCAACGAGGCTCTTGATGCGCTCACGCATCTCGGCGGCGGCCTTGTTGGTAAAGGTCAGGGCGAGGATATGGAAAGGGTCTACGCCCTCGTTGATGAGGTGTGCTATGCGGTAGGTCAGCGTGCGCGTCTTGCCCGAGCCGGCACCGGCTATAATCATCACGGGACCCTCGATGCAGGCCGCGGCCTCGCGCTGTGCTTCGTTGAGTTCAAGAAGTATTTCGTCCATGGCTGTTGTGTTTTGTCGTGTTTTCCAGATAGTGTCACTCGGACCGTATAGCTGCATATCAAGCAACGGGATAGCAATGTCCTCCCCTTGTTAGGGAGCGGCAAATATACAATATTTTTCTCATATTTTTCCCGCCCTTTTTCGATAGTCGAGGGGCTGCTCTGTCGTGGTCAGCGGGTGGTGCAGAATGAGGCGTACCACTCGGCAAAAACACGCCGGTCGGTACGTAGCGGCGTGGACGGACGGAGGCCTATTCAGCGAAAAGCTTTTAGCCTGCTAAACGGCTTCCTCGGAGTTCTGGGGCTTTTTGTCTGACGTCATCTACGGATACAGGGTTGTTCCTCCTGTTGTTTTCTGCCCATTCGTCTCTGTGGATTCCCGAACGCGTAGTGTCATTCAGAAGTGACATAAACGCAGTCCTTTATATAAAGCAGCAATACTTGGAGGAACAAGAACGCAAAGTGTCATTCAGAAGTGATATACATGCAGAGGCCTTCAGAGGCCCGTCATGAGGCATCGTAGCTTTTCAGCTCTGCGTCGATGGCAGACAGCTGGTTGAGATAGCTGTTTCGCTCGGCCAGGATGGCATTGATTTCGCGCTGCTTCTCGCCGGAAGTGCGAAGGAAATGAAACTCTTCTGCTTTTCGCAGCCTTGCCACGCATTCGTCGAGTTTCCGTTTGATGATGGTGCGGTCGTTCTTCAGCTGCTCAATGTGCTGACGGAGCTGCTGGGCTTCTATCTCAGCCTTGCGCCGCCGCTCGGCCTCGCGCTGTTCGGCTTCGGCCTGGCGTTGTATCTCCAACTCGGCCTGCTCGCGCTTGAACTGTTCTGCACGTCGGCTCTGGGCTTCCATCTGCTGGCGCAAACGGTGGTCGGAGAACTGCTGGCCTGCAACAATCATGGCCACGATGGCCACCGCGGCCACCGAGAGGACGGATATTATCTTCACCTTATCGGTGCGAAGCACAGTAAGCCATCTCTGCCAACGCCCTTGGGGTGTCTCCTCGTCGCTATCGGAAGCGAGGTCTTGCCTATCACATGGGGCCGTAGTCGCCGAAGGGCGGTGCTGCGCAGTGAACGTCGGAAGCGGCGGTGGTACCAAAGACCTGTCGCTCTCGGGCAGACAATCGGCAAGTTCGACAACATTGCTCATCGGCATCCACCCGTCCAGTCCCTCGAACCACACAAGGGTGTCGGCATCGGGATGCTGCCCCTTGACCTCGTCAATGGTCAGTGGTCCCAATCTTACGCCGTCAATGACAATATAATACTTCTTCATAGTCGGTAGTCCCCGAAACGGGGTAAAATGCAAGGTGCAAAGATAGATATAATTCTCAATATGAGAAATATTATTTCCGTTTTGCAAAACGTTCGTAGGGCTCTTCATAAATATTTTTTGAACGAAATGTTCATGTGTCGGTGTCCGATTCGTAAAAATCATGTAAATTTGCATCCCTCTCCGCACGACAACGAATACGGGCAATCCTTCTGCATAACAACAGATTGCGATGCCCTCGGACCTCTGCGAGAGGACACACTTACAGTGCCATCCGCGCACAATAGAAACTGGGGCTGACCGGTTTTGACAGCAAGGATAATGGTTTTGTAAGCATGCAGGCTCACGCGTCAGGCAGCCTTGACAACGGACGCAAAAGATAATAGGCGAAAACAACTACGCTCTTGCTGCCTAATCGAAGTATAGTAGATTAGCTTAATCCGCACCGAGAGGGTGCGGACAAGACATCTCCCGCCGACCCCGCCCGTCGGTCTGCGATCCGGAGGTGCTCGTGAGAACGGGATAGCCGGCTGAAAAGCCTCGATAGGCTGGTGAATCTCTCAGAGGATAAGGATGGCTTCGGGTGCTGCTGCCCTGGGTCCTCCCGACAATCAATCAGCAGATAAGCATGTAGAAAGCACTTCTGTTACTTGTTTGGACGGCGGTTCGACTCCGCCCAGCTCCACAAAAAAGGCTCCCTGTGAGCCTTTTTTTACGCACGAGTCTCACCGCCGTCCCGACGGCGGTTGTCGGCCGAGCCGACGGCGCTCCACGACTCCGCCCAGATACACTCTGAGAAAGAACTTCTCCCAACTAAAACACTGACAATCAAAAAGA
>JAFUVR010000115.1 GCA_017477485.1 Bacteroidales bacterium
GGTTTTCCATAGTGGGCTTGAAGTCGTAGTTCTGACCATAGATAATCATCTTGCTCTGTTTGTCGCTACCCTTGACGGCTTCGACATGTTTGACGCCATTGGCGAACTGGGGCGAGCGGTCTTTGTAGCCTTCGTTCTTCTGGGTGCCGTCGCAGGGCAGATTGCCGAGATATTTGGCGATGAGGTCAATGTGCTCGTCCTTGACATTGCCAACAAAAATGAAAGTCTGACCAGAGGCATCATGGAAACGCTCACGATAGACGCGGTGTATGTCGTCGAGTTTGAGTGAAGCAATCTGTTCCTCGGTAGGCAGCAGTATCATGCGCTTATTGTTGGGGAAGGCGGTGTTATAGAACGTCTGAAGGAACGTGAAGGTAGGGTTCTCGGCAGCAAATTTGATTTGGTTGCGGATGTTGTCGATATTTTTTTCGAGCGACTCCTGGTCGCGACGAGGCGCGGTGTAGTAGAGATAGGTGAGCTGAAGCATGGTCTCGATGTCCTGAGGCGAGCAGCTGCCGCTGAATCCCTGCGAGAGTCCGCGGATGGTGGGGCTGACACCCACGATCTTGCCATTGAGCATCTTGCCCAGCTGGGTAGAGCTGAAGTCGGCTATACCGGCATCGTCGACGAGGGATGCGGTATTGTTGACGAGATAGATGTCGTCGTCCTCATAGAGCGAGCTACCGCCCCACCCATAGGAGTTCATCTGGATTTCGTCGGCCTTGTATTCGGTCTTCTTGACGATGAAACGGATGCCGTTAGGAAGCGTATATTCGGTATAGTCGAGGGCTTTGTTGGTCTTGCTGACTCTGGCTTCGACAGCGGGGAGCTGCTTGTCGAAGAGGGGCGCTTCCTTGTAGTTGTCCACCCAAGGGTCGGTGTTCATCTTACGGCAGCGGTTGATGATTTCTACGGCCTCCTGCTCGTTGACGATCTTGGTGCCATCGGGAGCAGTGAGATAGAAAATCATATTGGTATCGGTGATGAGGTTGGAGATGAGCTTATTGCACTCTTCGAGGGTAATTTCAGGCAGGAACTCTTTGGCATAGCGCCATTCCTGACGGATGCCGGGGATACCCTCGCCATCGAGGTAGTTGCGGGTATATTCGCTGGCGTGGCTGTCATTGTGTGTCTTGTCAGCCTCCTTGACGCTACGGGTGTAGTGGGTCAGGAGAGACTCCTTCTGACGGTCGAGTTCGGTCTGGAGGAAACCGTGTTGGTCGGCACGACGAAGCTCGGTGAGCAGCATCTCGGCGGCAGCGGCGGCCTGTCCTTCTTTAACACTTGCAGAGGCGGCAAAGACATCCACGTTGCCGAGGAAAGAGGTGTAGCCGGCACCAGCATAGATTACAGGAACGGTAGGCTTCTCACAGATTTCGCTGAGACGTTCGGAGAGCATAGAGTTGACAAGGCTGATGACGAGTCCCTGACGGTAGTCGCCCACAGTGCCCTGATGACGCTTGGGGTGCTTCCAATAGAGCTGTAGCGAGGTGCTGGTAGCCTCCTTGTCGGTGGCGATGGCCACGAGGGGTTCTTTGTTGTCGGGAATGGTGTAGTATACGCGCTTGGGGGCATTGGGCTGGGCGGGGTGTTTGGAGAAATACTCTTTGACCTTGGCCTCGCAGGCTTTGGGGTCGATGTCGCCCACGATGATGATAGCCTGCAAGTCAGGACGATACCAGTCGTGGAAGAAGCGCACGATGTCGTTACGTTTGAATCCGAGGATGACGGACTCGAGACCTATGGGCAGACGGTCGGGATAGCGGGAGCCTTTGAACATGATGGGCCACGTCTTCTCGCGCAGACGCTCGCCGGCGCCAAGGCCGCCACGGCGTTCCTCGTTGATGACGCCACGCTCGTCTTCCAGCTCCACCGAGTCGAAGGTGATGCGGCCTGCCCATCCGTCAAGGATTTTGAAACCCATCTCCACCATCTCGGGGTCGTCGGACGGCAGGTTGACGTAATAGACGGTCTCATCGAACGAGGTATAGGCGTTGATTTCGCGTCCGAACTCGATGCCATGCTTCTGCAACTCGCTGATCATCGTGTTGCCGGGAAACTGCTCGGTGCCGTTGAAAGCCATGTGCTCGCAGAAGTGGGCCAGACCGCGCTGTGCCTCATCTTCGAGAATGGAACCGGCATTGGTGACCAGACGGAACTGAACACGGTTCTCCGGTTTCTTGTTGGCACGGATGTAGTAGGTGAAACCGTTGTCAAGGGTGCCCTTGATAATTTTTTTGTCAATAGGTACCTGGGCGTTGAGGTCGCTTTTGGTAGTCTTGGCAGCTGGCAGCTGGGCTATAGCCACACCCGCTATCAGGACTAAACACAGAGTTGTCAGTATCTTTTTCATTGTTTGTTGAGATTATTAGGAACGTGCAAAAATACATTTTTTTATCGACAAAAGCTACCATTGCAAAACGACGCATCTTTTGAAAACACCTACTACATTATCATCATGTCATTTTATGTGTGATTGTCCATATTTGACATATTAGTTTTCAGTCTCTATAAGATGCAAATTGGACATCTAAAATTCGCGATCTACTAGGTTTAGCAGCTGGACATATACCGGTTGTCCGATAAAAAAAGTATCTTTACCTATTGGTTTATGCTTGTTTTTTGGGAAAACCGCAAAGATAAAACAAAGGGCTGGCATCGTAAAATGTCAGCCCTGTTTTTTTTAACTTGCCCGAAAAGCTTTAACAGGACACCAATAAAAAAACTTCGCGACTGCACCCAACGGGGAGTATGCACGCTAATGAGGGTGCAATGCAGTTGAAAATGAACCCCAAAAGTTTTTTGTCCAAGTTTCGGGGTTCATTACATGTCAGTAGGGAGGGGTTTTTATTAGAAAGGCTTCGGCGGGTCAGAAAACCTGACCGTTGTCGAGGCGTTCCTGTCTTATGGCTGCACTCGCCGATGTGGCCTCCACCTGTGAGTTGTGGACGTTGCCGTTTATATCGCGGTAGGCAGACTGAACTGGTGCACCGCCAGCGGTGATGTCGATGCCCAGTTTATTGCACAGGAAGAGGAATGCCACCACACCGAGAGAGGTAGACATCAGGGCCACGAACACCTTAGCCAGGCAGGCTACGAACAGGATGATAGCCGCCACGAGGCTGACACCCCACGCCAAGGCAAACAGCGTGAAGCCCACCGCGCCGGCCAGCCCCACCACACGGCGGCTGCGCCGTATGCTGTCGATGAGACCCATAAAAAGGATGGCCGCCGCCACGCCTGCTCCAACATAGAACATAGTCCACTCATCGGCTCCGCCAAAGGCATGGACCAAGAAGCACACCACGAAAGCCACTGCCGCCACCAGCGTATAGACCAGCGGACGGAATATAGGCAGTTTTCCCTTGCGGCCATCAGGGTCGTGTGAGGCCATCAAGTAGGATCGATAGGAAAAGATGCTCGTAGCCTGCACATAGATAGTCAGCAGGAAGAGTATCAAGTAGCATACCACCCAGCCCGTGCCATGCTCCTCCATGTCGAGCCACCAGAACATGTCGCTCCAGAAGTAGAAAACACCCACCAGTTCCAGCACCACCGCTGCCACCATCAACACTGGCACCAGTGCATAGATCCAGCCGTGCCTCTTACGTGCACCCAGCCGCATCAGAATCGCACTGAGTACCATCAACCCGAACACTATCCAATAGACTGTGCCGCTACCGAAATAAAGGTGGCCCACTGCCGTATGAGGGTCACGCCGCGGGTTCACCCAGTTGCGTGAGCCCGCAGGATTGTCACCAAATTTCAGATCGGCGGCACGCACTAGGCAACGCTTGCCCTCCACGGTGGTCACCACGTAGGTAGCCGACGATGGCCGCTTGGTGCCCTCGGCATTCTGCTTCTGCTGCTGACGCATGGGCACGTTGACCACCACCACGCCCGAATCCTGTCGTGCCACCGTGACGCGTGTGCCGTTAGGTAGCCAAGCCACCCTTGGGCCAAGGGCGTAGCCACCAGGTTGCGCCTTCGATTTCACCATCTGGAACGCCTCGGTCGAGTCGCCATAGCGCAGCACATCAACCACAAAATTCCACTGAGCATGTGTGCCGGCCATGCACGCCAGCAGCAGCACAAAGAGACTAAATTTCTTCATAATCATCAAGATTGGTTATAATTAAGACTGATTTAAGGTAGGTTCAATTTCATTTAGCCGTTTTGTTCGCTCGATGGTATTTGATTCATAGGAACTCACGACCTTCGGTTCTCGCCTCACCATACGAGCAAGCTCGTCTGGATTCGGCTTATCGAAAACGTTCAATTTCATTTAGCCGTTTTCTCGCCTCGGCAATGAAAGCAAGCTTCCATTGCTCTCGGCTTATCGAAAACGTTCTATTAATTACGTCAGTTCGGGATAACTTTTCTGCAAAAAAGACGTCAAAAAATTTGGTAATCATGAGGAATTTTTTGTATCTTTGTAGTTGAAAAACAGGTTATTAATACAAAACCCTCGTCCCATTACTACCGATTCCAAATTACTGAAATTTTCTGTGCCACTGATGAGTTCTGCAAGTATTTCTATGCAGGCTACTGCATATAGTTGATTTTATGGAGCTCTATCTCGTAGACTACAGCGGTATGGGGAGGAATGTTGGGGGTTCCGGCGGCACCGAAGGCCATGTTGCTGGGGAAATAGAAGCGGTAGAGGCTTCCTTCGTTCATGAGTTTGAAGGCTTCTACCATGCCGGGGAACATGGGTTTGCCGACCACGTGGTTGATGGGGCGGCGGTTGCCGTAGGTCTGGTCGAACTTTTCGTTGGTAGCCATGATGTATCCTTTGTAGTCGAAGAGGACGAGGTCGCCGTATTTGGCGTTGTCACCTTTCCCTTGTCGCACCACTTCGTAGTAGATGCCCGAGGGGTGCCGTTTTACGTTGGGATTCTGTGCTGTGAGGTTGGCGAAGAGCTGTTCCTCACCGCTGGTGGTTGCGACAGGTTGGCTGGTGCTTTGGGGTTGCTGGTTCCTCATGTTGAGCTCTTCAAAGACGCGGTAGATGATGGCTGTGGTGGTGGAGTCGAGGGCCGGCGGGTTGCCTTCGAGGGCATGGGCGAACGCCTGTTCGACGATTTTAGGGTCGGTCTTGAGTTTGTTGATTTCTGCGAGCATGGCATACTGCTGTCCCATTTTCTCGCCCAGCACCCATGAGAGGGTGTCGTTGAAATCGTCGAGCTGTACTTCTTTCTGTTTGCAGGAGGTGGCGCAAAGCGTCAACAGTCCGAGGAGGAGGATGAGATAGATTTTTTTCATGGGTTGTGAGATATACGTGAAAGGGGTAAGGGGATTGATTGCTGGATCTATCGTTGGCTGTGTGTGGTCGGGGGAAATCAGGCGTGCGGTCTATTTGCCGCGTCCTTGGCAGATGATAATGACGGTGTATAGCAGGATTTTGATGTCGGTGGCGAGCGACATGTTGTCGATGTATAGCAGGTCGTAACGCAGACGTTCTACCATTTCGTCTACGGAACTGGCATAGCCGTATTTCACTTGCCCCCACGAGGTGATGCCAGGGCGCAGACGTTGCAACAGCAGGTATTCGGGGGCACGTTGCACGATCTGGTCGATGTAGTATTGGCGTTCGGGGCGCGGACCCACGATGCTCATATTGCCTTTGAGCACGTTGTAGAATTGCGGGAACTCGTCGAGGCGCACCTTGCGCATGAAACGTCCGAAGGGGGTGATGCGAGGGTCGTTATCTTTAGAAAGTGCGGGGCCGCTCTGCTCGGCGTCGACATACATGGAGCGGAACTTGATCATCTGGAAGGGGCGCCCCATGTAGCCTATGCGCTCTTGGGAGAAGAAGATGGGCCCTGGCGAGGTGCACTTCACGATGATGGCGGTGATGATGTAGACGGGCGAGAGCAACACCATGACGAGAATCGAGACCACGATGTCGAAGATGCGCTTGATGCTGTATTGCCATTCGGGCATCAGACGGTCGTTGATGACAAGGAGGGGCGAGTGGAAGATGTTGTCGATCTTGACGTTGCCCAGCAGGATGTCGCGGCTGTTGGGGGCTATCTTGATGATGATGTCGCCGCAGGTGGCCAGCAGGCGGAGTATCTCATTGACATGCTGTTGCTGGTCGTCGTCGAGAGCTATGATGACTTCTTCGACCGAATGTTGTGCGACGAGCTGCCGCAGGTCGCTGGTGGTGCCGAGGAAGGGCATGATTTTGTCGATGTTGCTGGCAGCGTGGTCGTTGTTGAGCGACACAAAGCCAATGAACTGGTTGCCGGTGTAGATTTCCTGGTTCTCGACACTGAGATAGGTGTTGAGGGCCACGACGCCGTCGCCCACCATGAGGGTGGGAAAGCCAAGCTGGCGGCTGTGTACCTTGGCCACGGTGCGGGTAGTGAGGATGAGCCGGCAGAGATAGGTGAGTGCGAACTGAACGGCAAAGAGGAAAAGAAACTCGATGTAGTAGTGTGCGTTATTGGGAACGGCGTCGTCGAGCATAAGGACGAAGAAGATGACGATGCATCCTATGGTGGTGGAGAGCAGTGTCTGCCCCAGTTCGAGCAGGCGCGACTTGCGGAGCACACGGCGGTAGCTGCCTGCGATGGCGTAGAGCAGGAGCCATCCGAGGGGTATGATGACAAGACCCATCCAGAAGTTAGTGTCGGTCAGCGCATTGGCGAGTGCCTCGGCGGGAGGAAAGTCCTCGTTGTGTTTGCGGAAGAGGAAAAAGAGGCTCCATGCGGCTACGGCTGCGAGCCAGTCGCAGAGGATGTAGTGGAGTTTCTTGCGATGTCCGTAGTTCTGCACGGCGTTAGATGGTTATGATTTTCAGGTTGTCGATAAGCGTCTCGCCCCCTTTACCGTCGGTGTTGAGGGTGGAGATGAGCAGTCGGAACTCGGGGTAGTGGTTGAACTGGGCCCATAGTTTGCCGAGGTTGATATAGATTTTGCCCCACTGGCTGCGCGGGTAGAGCGTGATGGCCCATGCCGTGGAGGCTGTGCCCCCGCTGGTGTAGGCGCTGTTGATGCCGATGCGGAGGTGCACGTCGGTGCGATAGTCCATCTCAAGATAGATGATCTTGGTAGGGTCGCTGACGGTGAGCGGGTCTTTGAGAGGCAGCAGGACGTTGTAGTCGTCGGCCGGCGTGGTGATTTTGAGATATCCGCTGCCGGTGAAGGCGTTGTCGGGGTCGTTGTCTATCCATTCCACTCCGGCAATCGAGGTGTCGAAGGCGATAGTGGTGGCCAGCGGTTCGAAGGGTTCGAAGACGAGTTGGTCGATGAGTGAGAGCGGCTTGTAGTAGATGGGCAGATAGTGGCGGCCTGTGGAGCCGTCGAGGGTGCCGATGTAGGTGGTCTGGTTGGCCACGAGTGTCAGGTTGCGAAGCGTGGTGTCGGCATAGTAGGGATATTCGATGCGTGTGAGGGCTATGCCGTTCTGTTTCACCACGGGGACCACGCGCAGGTAGTCCACCGTTCCCTCGCGCAGCACGGGAACCTCACAAGGCAGCTGGAAGGTGCCGAGATTGGTTTCGGCCCCGTCGCCCTGGAAATAGGCCACCAGCTGTACCGCATCGATGTCCGACGTGTACCATCCGGCATCTGTCGAGGGAGCACCCACCCCTTGCTGTTGTACGACGAGGCTGTCGAGGTGTAGGAAAGCGGGGGTCGTGATGTCGCCATCAAATTTCTTGCACGAGCCAGCAAAAAAAACAACCACAATGGCAAAAAAAACAGACAAAGACAATTGTTTCATAAGGATAAAAACGCCCAACCACCTCTTTTTATTGCCAACCACCAATCATTTATCCCCAAAGGCAAAACGACACATGACACACCCATCGGAAGCGCCGCCATTGGTGGCGAATGTCTTGTTGTGATAGAGCATCATATACAGAAAATAGGCCCTTTTTTGATAGAGCAATTGCAGAAGAACGTTTTCGATAAGCCGAAACCAGACGAGTTTGCTCGTATGGTGAGGCGAGAACCGAAGGTCGTGATCCCCCTATGAATCAAATACGATCAAGCGAACAAAACGGCTAAATGAAATTGAAGGATTTTCGATAAGCCGAAACCAGACGAGCTTGCTCGTATGGTGAGGCGAGAACCGAAGGTCGTGAGCCCCCTATGAATCAAATACGATCAAGCGAACAAAACGGCTAAATGTAATTGAACTATTGCAGGGTCCACCCATCGGGTCCTCCATGGTAGCCCTACCGTGCAGACAGCACCATCAACACGGCGTCCGATGGGGAAAAAACAGTGCGGCCAACTTTCGATGAGAAATTGGCCGCACTGGGATTAGAAAGGGGTGTATTCTTGCGTAGTCCGAGGACAGGCGCTATAGCGCAAGGAATGCCGTTGGACGACGTCTCATACAACCTTATTCGCTGTCAGAACCATCTTCGAGGGATGCACTCTGAGCCTTCTTTTCGAGTTCCATCTTGCCGAAACGCAGCGTGATGCCAGCACTGATGGAACGGCTGTTGACGGTCTTGGAGGTGACATCGGTCAGGTAGTAGGGGTTGGTGTTGCGCGAGCCGGTGCCTATGCGTTTGCCCCAGTTGAAGATGTCCTGCACGTTGATAAAGGCCGAGAGTTTGCGTTTGAAGAAGTCGGCACGCAGTCCGAAATTCATCGAATAGCGTTCCTTGCTCTCCGAAGCCAGGCTGATGGTGGGCGAGGTGTAGCCTCCGGAGACATAGAACTGATACTGGCTGAACAGCTTGGCCCATACGTTGAGACGCAGGCTGTAGGAGAGTTTGCTGTTTTCAAACACCTGCCCGTTGGGGCGCTCCATGCGGTAGCCATAGTCGTAGATATTGGCATAGAGGCGCACGTTGATGAAACCCGTGGGGCGGTAGGTCATGTGCAAGGTGCCACCCATGCGGTAGGAGGAGCCCATGTTGTAGGGCGTAGTGTAATTGACGATGCGGCGCAGGTACTCGTCTTCCACGCTGGTGGCCTCCGTCAGGTTGCTGATTTCGTTGACCGAATAGCGGCCATAGGCTTCGACACCCACCGAGCCGAATCGGTCGAAGAACTTGGTCCAGCCCGCCTCCATGGAATGAGTGGTTGCCGCCTTGAGCTTGCGGTTGCCAATGCTGTAGGAGTCATCGCCATAGCTCTTGAAGAGCGTCAGCTGCGACTCTCCGGGATTGCTCATACGCATGGCGTAGTTAAGCTTAAAGTTGTGCATGTCCTCGGTACGATAGGAGGTGTGGATCGAGGGCGTGAGGGTGAAAAAGTTGTAGGAGGTGTCGTCGGAGAAACCTTCCTGCTGGCTGATATAGTTGAAGTTGATGTTGTCCATACGACCGCCGAGGCCCAATTCCAGGGTGAAGTTGCCCCAACGGTGGGTCCAGTTCACGTCGGCATTGACACGGTTGTCGGAACCCTCATACTCATAGGCCCGCAGCGTGTCGATGAGCGAATAGTCGGAAGCTCCGAGAGGCTTGAGCCAACGATGATAGATGTTGTGCGCGTTGTTGTGGTTCAAGCCGAGTCCGTAGCTCATCTCGCCCTGCCGGCTGTAAGGCCGATTGTAGCGGGCATTGAGGCTGTAGCTCTGTTTGCCGGTGTTGTTCTCGTAGTACTTGTTTTCGTCATCAAAAACGAGGTCGTAGTCGCGCAACACGTAGTTGTCCACGTTGCCACGATTGAAACTCCCGTCGAAGAAGATGCGCAGGTTGTGCCCCTCACGGTCAAATTTGTGGGTCAGGCTGGCCCCGAACATGCCGAAGCGAGCCCGGTTCTTGTTGTCATTGGTATCGAAGCGGTTGTAGGAGAACGGATTGGAGAGCTGGTAGGTCTGGTCATAGAACTGGTGGCCCAGCGAGTAGTTGGTCGAATAGTTGTAGTTGAAATTGCCATGCAGCGAGAGGTCGGTCATGCTGTCGATGGCATAGTCTATGTGGACGCCCATACTCCCGTTGAGGCGTTTGGCCTCGTTCTCGCTGGTGTCGCTCACCACCGAGGTGGTGTCATACTGATTGATAGTGCCGTCACGGCGCGAGACGGCACGGCTGCTGGAGCTGGACTCTTTGTAGTTGTAGCGTCCGCCGGCAAAGAGGTTGACCGACAATCGCTCATTGGCCCACATATAAGAGACGAAAGGACCGATAAAGGGCTGCGTCGAGCCCATCATACCGATGCTGACAAAATGATTGCTCTTCACATTGACCGACGTAACGATGTTGATGACCGCCTCGGCATCGGTGGCATACTTGGCCGAGGGGTTGGTGATGGTCTCGATGCGGTCCAGCGCATTGGCCGGCAGGGTCTCCAGATAGGTCTTCAGGTTCTCTTCCGTCAGTTTGGACGGCTTGTCGTTGATCCATATCTCCACACTCGAGACGCCCCTCAGGGTGATATTGCCCTCCACATCGACTTCGACTCCCGGGGCGTTCTGCAGTGCGTCGTTGGTCGTACCAGTCTGGATGCTGGGGTCGTCGCTGACGTTGTAGATCGTCTTCTCACCATCCATGGCATAGAGCGGGCGCTCGGCGGTGATGACCACCTCGTTGAGGCTTGTGGCACCTGGCTTGACGCGCAGTGTGCCCAGAGCCGTATTGTTGTCCACATGTACGGGGCGGAAAATATTCTGATAGCCTATGGCCGACACCCGCAAGAAATAGCCGCCGGCGGGGATTTCGGTCAGCTCAAAATAGCCATCCATATTGGTGGCAGCACCTTTGACAAAGGTGCTGTCAACGCTGTCCAACAGGCTCACATTGACGTAAGGGAGGAACTCGCCCGTGACGCTGTCGCGCAACGCGCCCACCACCTTGAAGGTGCTGCCGGCAGTAACGCGCTTTTTCTTTTTCACCGTCGTGGCACTACTGGCATCGCTCCGGCTGTTGAAGGTGCTGCGGTCGGTTGCGGGCCGCTGACCCATGGGCGGACGTCCGCCAGGACCATTGCCTCCGAAGCCACCTGGCTGCGCTACAGAAATCAAACCTATTGACAAGAACAAAAGAACTAACAGAAATGAACGATATCTTCTTTTCATATATGATAAATAGTTATTATAGTGTTTGATATATATTTCATCATCCGGAATAGACATAGCATTTCATCGGAACAAGAGGGATCGAAACGTCCTCCGAAACCGAAAAAAGGTCACACTATTTAGTCAATACACATCCTTTTTTATTGTAAAGACATAATAAAAAAAACGTACCTTTGCAGTCTATTAGCCTATGACCACGACACACCACATTCCCTCCATTCTCACCCTTCTGACACTAACCATCTTGGGGCTACTGATGAGTTCGTGCCGTACGGCGGAGTATGCCTATATATCTGACGCAGAGCGCGATTCGGCACAATCCATTCTCACCCGCTACAGTTCCATCATCATGCCTGGCGACGAGCTGGACATCGAAATCGCCAGTCTCTCGCCCGAAAGTTTATACCAGTTTTACGAACGCGCCAATCTGTCGCGCGACGACAAGAAAGCTCTCGTCCTCCGCCAGACCTATCGCGTAGAGGCCAACGGAGAAGTGCTGCTACCGTTGATAGGCACGGTTCGTGCCGCCGGACGCTCGCTCGACAGCATGGGACACTTCATCCATCAACGGCTACTGGAGGGCGACTACATGAAAGACCTTACCATCACTGTGCGACGTACCAACTTCCGTGTGACCGTAACCGGCGAGGTCAAAAAGCCCAGCGTCCTCCACATCGAGGGCAACCGGCTCACCATCTTCGAGGCCCTTGCCATGACGGGCGACATCACCGTCAACGGACAGCGCCAAAACATCATGGTAATGCGCGAAATCAACGGCCAACAGACCATCGGCACCATAGACATCACCTCGCGCAGCATCTTCGACTCACCCTATTACTATCTGCAACAGAACGACATCGTCTATGTCGAGCCCAACGACAAGAAAAAACGCATCGCCACCCGCGACCCCAACATCACCCAATACATATCTTTGGCTGCCTCTCTACTGAGAGCGACCAGTTCCATTTTTCTCAACATCAACCACAGCGGCAACTATAAATAATTGTTAATCTGAAAAAAAATAAATTGAAGATTGCAAAATAATTACTATCTTTGCAAACTCAAAAACTATATCAAACAACCTCTAAAAAAACAATTAAAGATATATAATCATGACAAAAGCAGAAATCGTATCGCAAATCCACCAGAAGACTGGTATCGACAAAACCGCCGCCCTCATCATCGTCGAAGAGATGATGACCACCATCAAGAACGCCATGGCCAACGGTGAGAATGTCTATCTCCGTGGCTTCGGTACTTTCGAGATCGTACGTCGTGCCGAGAAAACCGGACGCAACATCACCAAGAACACCCCTATCGTGATTCCCGCACACAACATCCCGAAATTCAAACCCTGCAAAGAGTTCAAAGAGGACGTTAAGGCTGGCAGAAAATAATCAGCCACATCCTCTCCAAATCGGACATAAAGCCGAAGGCATCGGACATCAAAACGATGCCTTCGGCTTTTTTTACACCTTCGAGGAAGACAACGGACATCATTTTTTAACAGCAACACATGGGGCGGTATAAATTACGACAGACTATGAGGAAGACAACGGACATCATTTTTTAACAACCAACAATCGTCTGTCTCTTAGACATCCTGCACCAATAGTTCAGTTCCTGCACGAAAAAAATTTGTTTGTTAAGAGAAAATGACGTATCTTTGCAAACGATTTCAGAAAAAGAAATCCGAGAGTGCGGGGTAGAGCAGTGGTAGCTCGTCGGGCTCATAACCCGGAGGTCGTTGGTTCGAATCCAGCCCCCGCTACCTAAACAGACTGAGAGTTGCTCCCAGTCTGTTTTTTTTCTTTCTTATCCTCCGTCCTTCA
>JAFUVR010000116.1 GCA_017477485.1 Bacteroidales bacterium
ATTGGTTGTTTTGCGGAAGATTTTTTCGTACAGGTATATGAGCGGGTAGGCCAGAAGGGTGAGGATGCCGTTGAGGAAGAAGATGACATAGCGGTCGGGACGGAGGTTGTGGAGATGGGTGTCCTGCCAGAGGATTCCGCAGGTGTAGATGAGCGAGTAGGTGAGGAAAATGATGAGGCAGGCCACGAAGAATTGGCTGCGTTTCTCAAAGTCGCGCACGGTGATGATGGACATCATGCCAGCAGTGAGCTGATAGAAAATAAATTCGAAACTGTCGGGCACCATGTGGCCGAGGATGATAATGGTGGTGAGGTGGACATAGAGGGCCGCCCTCATGTCGAAGAAGACATGTATCAAGATGGGGCCGATGCAGAGCGGCACGATAAGTACCCATGCGGGACGCAGATGGATGATGAAGGCCGTGGCTGCCGACATGAGCAGGATGGTTACGAGGATGATGAGGATGCTGTTCATGTCTTCCAAAACGTAGGGACTGCTGATGTTGAGAAACATGAAGAGCGCAAGGAAGGCGATGGCGCATAGCATGAAGCGTCCGAAATAGTGGGCCAGTGGGTTGAACTGGGCCACGAAACGTTTGTCGTTGTCGGCTTCCAGTGATGCGATGATGCGGCCTTTTTCTTCGGTGATGTATTCGCCTTTGGCAATGATGAGCTCGCCGGTGGTGATGGTCTGCGAGGCATATTGCAACTGGGAGAGGCGCGAGTCGAGTTCCATCTGGGTGCGGTTGGCGTCATAGCGTACGTTGGGCACCAGCACGCTGTCAGCCAGCAGCATGTTGTCGATATCCATGCGTGAGATAAATTCGGATGCGCTGTGTTCGGAGCCCATGTTGCCTTCGAGGATAACGATGGTGTGCTGGTCGAGGTCAGGGTAGTCGGGGGTGGTCTCTATGTAGCCGATGGCGAAGATGCTGTCTACGCTTTTCCGCAGACGATGGATGGTGGCAGCGGAATGTCGTCCTTGCAGGTGGGCGAGGCGTGCCATGGTCTGGCTGTAGGCGCTGCTGTCTATCTGGTAGTAGAGCGTGCTCTGTGCCTTGGCCAGTGCCATCTCTTTGTTCATCACGTCTTCGCTTTTCAGTATGGGGAAGTCGTGTGGGGCGTAGAGGTCGTTGGCTTTCCAGAAACTGCCTACGGAATAGTCGTAGTGTTCGCCCTGCTCCTTGTGGGGAAACATGAGCATGATGAGCACGATGGTGCCTATGATGGCCAGCAGCCTATTGAAAAGCGGCATCTTACGTATGGCGGTGGAGATGAATTTATCCATTTGTGTGTGATGTGTGATGGGGGGCGATAATGCGATGGATATGAAACTTAAAACTTGCAAAGATACACAATTTGCTCCATTTCTTTTCATTTTTGTATCTTTGCATTCTTATGAGTGATTATTCGGATTACCATTGCCACTGCTGTCCGCGAGGATGCGCGGTGGACCGACAGGCGGCGCTGGGCTTCTGCCATGCCGGACGTGAGCCCGAGGTGGCGTCTATCTGCATCCATCCGGGCGAAGAGCCTCCGCTGGGAGGCGCCCGTGGGGTTTGTAATGTTTTTTTTGCCCATTGCAATTTGCAGTGCTGCTATTGTCAAAATCTTGACATCAGCCGAGGCCGTGTCGACGAAGCCAAAATCTTCTACCACTCGCTTGACGAGGTGGTGGCTCGCATTGAGCTACTGCTGCCGCAGAGCGAGAATGTGTTGGGTTTTGTGAGCCCTACGCATTATGCCGACAGTGTGCCGTGCATTGTGGATCGGTTGCACGCCGATGGCTTTAACCCCACGGTGGTCTATAATAGCAATGGCTATGACGATATCGAAACCTTGCGCCGCATGGAACCCTACGTGGATGTCTATCTGCCCGACATGAAATACAGCGATTCGAAGTTGGCCGCCCGGCTGTCGCATGCCGAGGACTATCCGCAGCGTGCCGGCGAGGCACTCATGGAGATGGTGCGGCAGAAAGGGTCGGGCCTGCTCTGCGACGAGCAGGGACAGGCGTTCCGCGGCATCATTGTACGCCACCTTGTGCTGCCTGGCGAAGTGGACAACAGCCTCGGAGTGCTCGACTGGCTGGCCGACCACCTGCCGATGAATCTGCATCTGTCGCTCATGGCCCAGTATTATCCTCCTGAGGGCGCCGACCTGCCTGAAAATCTCCGACGCACACTCTCTGCTGAGGAATACGACCGTGTGGTGGACCGCTATTATCAGCTGGGTTTCTACAACGGATGGTTGCAGGAACTCTCGTCCAATGAGTCCTGCCGCCCCGATTTCTCTCAGAAGGACTCTTTCTGAGCCTGTGTGGAAGATGCTGCCCCATGGCTCGTCTCCGAATGCCGCCGCAAGGTGGATTATAAAAACGTAAAATATTGACCTCCTTCCCATGTCGACCTATACCCTAAGTCTCGAAGACGAATATGACTATGAAGACTACGCCTTCGTTGCCTGCAGCACCAACCTCAAGAACTATCAGTTGGCGGCCTCGCTGAACCGTTGCATGGGGTGGGACCTGCATCGCATAGCCGTTGCGGCCGATTCGCCTCAGGCGGCCCTCCCGATTTATTACCACAGGGATGACGCTGCCGAGCTCTCTTTCTTCTTGATTGACGTATGGTCCTATCAAGGGCTTACCACCACGCTGTCGCAGTCTCTGCAGGGCTGCGACAAGATTGTCATCATCAACGGGATGCGGTCCCACGAGTATAGCCGCCGCATCTATGACGGCATCTGCAATCCGCGACGCTGTGCTGCCGATGCTGACGCTTTGCAGCGAGCTGAGGCGCAGGCCTGGCAGGCACTGGCGGAGCAGATTATCGACATCAACTACTTCGACTATTCCGACAGCCTCTACCCCGAGTCGTCGCAGTGGGGTGGCATGTTCCCTGAAGGGGCCTCCAATGTGCTCTCGCGTCGTGCAAAGGGTATCAAGGTCTTTTTCGACGACTTGTTGTCGCTGACCGAGGTCTGCGTCGATGCCTACGAGAAGGAATGCCATGGCGACCAATAGGCTGTCGTCGATTTGCATATTAAAGGATAAAAACGTATCTTCGCATTCTAACAATGTTAGAATAATTAACCAATAATAAATACAACATTATGACAATCAGAGATCTTGAACCTAAAGCAGTATGGGAAAACTTTTATTCCCTGACCCGTTGTCCACGTCCCTCGAAACATGAGGAGGTTGTGCGTGAGTTTTTGGTGAAATGGGCTGCCGACCACTCGCTGGAATGCCATGTCGATGAGACAGGCAACGTCATCATCCGCAAACCTGCCGCTCCCGGCATGGAGAACCGCAAGGCCGTAGTGTTGCAGGCCCACATGGACATGGTGCCTCAGGCCCGTGCTGGCAAGGTGCATGATTTTGAAAAAGACCCCATCGAGACCCAGATTAAGGGCGAATGGGTTTATGCTTGCGACACCACCCTGGGTGCCGACGACGGACTGGGTGTGGCTGCTGCCATGGCAGTGCTGGAGTCCAAGACCATCAAGCATGGCCCGCTGGAGGCACTCTTCACCACTGATGAAGAGACGGGCATGACGGGTGCTTTCGGACTGAAGGCCGGTGTGCTGAAGGGCGACTACCTGCTCAACCTTGACTCCGAGACCGAGGGTGAACTCTATGTAGGTTGCGCCGGCGGCGTCGATGCCACAATGACCATACCTTACGCCACCGAAGCGGCTCCCGCTGGCTATTGCGCCATGAAACTCACCATTGGCGGTCTGCAGGGCGGCCATAGCGGCATGGAGATCAACACGGGCCGCGACAATGCCAACAAGATTCTCTTCCGTCATCTGCGCTGGGTGGCCGAGTGTGGAATCCGTTTGGTTAGCGTCAACGGTGGTGGCTTGCGCAATGCTATACCGCGTGATGCCCACGCTGTCCTGGTCATGCCTAAGGAGCATGCAGAGTGCATCGCTGCCGAGTTCGACAAGGTGGCCGGATGGGTCAAGAAGGAACTGGCTTCCGTGGAGCCCGATTTCTTCATGAAATATGAGGCTGTCGAGATGCCCGAGAAGGTGATGACCGACGCCGACACGCAGAAGATTATCAATCTCGTCATGGTGGCCCCCAATGGCGTGCAGCGCATGAGCAACGATATGGAAAACCTCGTGGAGACCTCGCTCAACCTGGCCAACATGGTCACCGACGGCAAGGAATTCAAGGTGCTGGCCCTGCTGCGCAGCAGTGTCGATACGGCCAAGGAACTGCTGGGCGAGCGGCTTGTGTGTCTGGCCGAGATGGCTGGTGGCAAGTGTGTCCTCTCCGGAGCCTACCCCTGTTGGAAGCCCAACATGCAGAGCGGTCTGCTCAAAGCCATGCGCGAGACTTATGAGAAACTCTTTGGCGTTGAGCCCAAGGTCATGGCAATCCACGCCGGACTGGAGTGTGGCCTGCTGGGTGGTGTCTATCCCGATATGGAGATGATTTCCTTCGGCCCCACGCTCAACTATCCCCACAGCCCCGACGAGCGCGCCAACATTCCCAGCGTCAAGAAGTTCTACGACTACTTGGTGGCTGCTTTGGAAGCCATGCCCGAAAAGTAAACAAAGCTGGTTTATTACGACTTTTTATCTGGAGCGGAAGTGCCTCGGCACTTCCGCTCCTGTTGTTGTAGTTAGTCTATAAGAAAGAGAGGACAAAAAAGAGAAGTTAGGAGAACTATAGAAACTAGAGGAACTAGAGAAATTAGAAGAACTATAGAAACTAGTGGGACTATAGAAATTAGAAGAACTATAGATATTGGAAGAACTAGAGAAATTAGAGGAACTAGAGAAATTGGAAGAACTATAAAAACTAGAGGAACTAGAGAAATAAGAAGATATAGAAAAACTGTTGTAGGTGTTCGGAGAAGCTTCGCAGCATAATATTACCTCCGTAGGAGGCAAATCTCAATAGTTGCATCAGTACAACTGCAACATAATTTCGCCTCCGTAGGAGGCAAATGCCAATATTAATTGACACAATAATTTAACCACAGCATAATCGTGTCTCCGTAGGAGGCCAATGTCAATAGATATAGACACAATAATACAACCACAACATAATACTGCCTCCATAGGAGGCAAATGTTAATAGAAACATAGATGTAACCGCAGCATAATTTCGCCTCCGTAGGAGGCCAATGTCAATAGACTGCCTTCATAGGAGGCCAATGTCAATAGCCCCAATAATATAACTACGACATAATTTCGCCTCCGTAGGAGGCAAATGTCAATAGAAACAAAGATGTAACCGCAGCATAATTTCGCCTCCGTAGGAGGCCAATGTCAATAGAAATAGAAACAACATTTTAATTGTAACATAATATTGCCTCCGTAGGAGGCATATGTCAATAGAAATAATAATATAATCGCAACATAATACCGCCTCCGTAGGAGGCAAATGTCAATAGAATCATCAGTATAACCGCTATTAAACCTAAATTGATAATTAGTTGAGGAATAATATAATACATGCGTTGTGAGGAATAATTAATCAACATAATAAATTGCGATTTTACTAATGATGGAAATTATATAAATGCACTATAATGAATTGTATTATTGTGCAATAGCCTATTGTTATTATGTCAAATAACCGAATTTTTGAAAAAAATATTCCAATCATAGTAGTCCAGAAAAACACAAAAGAGCAACATTGTTTTGTTGCTCTTTTTGAGGTCGCTTCCGGATTTGAACCGGAGTAGCAGGTTTTGCAGACCTGTGCCTAGCCCCTCGGCCAAACGACCTTTCTTTTTTCGATTGCAAAGGTAAGAAGATTTCTGCTATTGGCCAAATTTTTTTAGTGTCGTATGTTGTTTTGATGGTGCAATCAGTTTGTTTTCTTAATTTTATGAATAGACTAAAAAAGCAATGCCAGGAGGT
Source organism: Bacteroidales bacterium (assembly GCA_017477485.1). Taxonomy (GTDB): domain Bacteria; phylum Bacteroidota; class Bacteroidia; order Bacteroidales; family P3; genus Colimorpha. Next base: position 5,886 of record JAFUVR010000116.1, read on the forward strand.
TTAAGTTGGACTGCCGAGGTTGTAGATGCTGTCATATTTGCAAAGAAATGGAACGGGGGCACGACGTGTATTGATGGTTCGTGTAAATCCACTTTTTCTTTGTACTTTTGCAGTCCTAATCCATAAAAGAACCTATTATGCGCTACGAAGTTGATTTCCTTATTATTGGCTCGGGTATTGCTGGCCTCAGCTATGCCTTGAAGGTGGCCCCTTATGGTAAGGTCTGCATCCTCACCAAGGCCGATGCGTCGGAGGGTAGCACCAAATACGCCCAGGGAGGTATAGCTGCTGTGATGTATGACTCGGATAGTTTTGAGAAGCATATTGAGGACACCCTCGTGGCGGGTGATGGCATCAGCGACCGCGAGGTGGTGGAGATGACCATTCGTGAAGCCCCCGAACGCATTGCCGAACTGGTACAGTATGGCGTCAATTTCGACCGTGAGGGCGACCACTTCGACCTCCATCGCGAGGGTGGACACAGCGCTTTCCGCATCCTGCACCACAAGGATAACACTGGTGCCGAGATTGAACGCGGACTCCTCCAGGCCATCCACGACCATCCCAATATCGAACTCAAGGAGCATCAGTTTGCCATCGACCTCATCACGCAGCATCACCTCGGACAGCGTGTCACCAAACACACCGAGGGCATTGAATGCTACGGAGTCTATGCCCTTGACTGCCGCACACAGCAGATAGACACCTACCTGGCCAAGACCACCCTGCTGGCCACCGGCGGCATGGGCAATGTCTACACCACCACCACCACGCCTATCATTTCCACCGGCGATGGAGTGGCCATGGTGCACCGCGCACGTGGAGTGGTGAAAGACTTAGAGTTTGTCCAGTTCCATCCTACCTCGCTCTATAATCCAGCCGAAAAACCCGCCTTCCTCATTACCGAGGCGTTGCGCGGCGCAGGTGCAGTACTGAAAGATGCTAAGGGCGAGGAGTTCATGCAGAAGTACGACTCGCGTCTCTCGTTGGCTCCGCGAGACATCGTGGCCCGTGCCATCGACAACGAGATGAAGCGTAGTGGCGTGGACCATCTCTATCTCGACGCCCGCCATATTGGACGTGCGGCCCTGATGAACGGATTCCCTACCATCTATGCCAAGTGCCTGGAGATAGGCATCAATATCTCGAAAGAGATGATTCCTATCCGTCCGGCTGTCCACTACCAGTGCGGCGGCATAGCTGTCAATAAAAACGGCGAGAGCACCATCCGCAACCTCTATGCTGCCGGTGAATGCTCTTGCACGGGTTTGCATGGCGGCAACCGGCTGGCCAGCAATTCGTTGCTCGAGGCAGTGGTCTATGCCCACAATGCGGCACAGGATGCCATAGCCCGCGTGGGGCAGCTCTCTATCTGCCGTCAGGTGCCCGACTGGAGTTCGGAAGGTATGGTGTTCAACGAAGAGATGGTGCTCATCACTCAGACCAAGAAAGAGTTGCAAGAAATCATGGCCAACTATGTCGGCATCGTCCGTAGCGACCTTCGCATGCAGCGTGCTCTGGACCGCCTGAATCTTATCTATCGTGAGACCGAAGACCTCTACCAGCGCAGTGTGCTGACCGAGGAGCTATCGGAGCTGCGCAACCTCATAGCCTGTGGCTACCTCATCACCAAGCAGGCCATGGCACGCCGTGAGAACCGCGGTTTGCATTATTCTATCGATTTGATAGGAAAATAAATACTCGATACGACTATTAGTATGCCTCACATCCTCGACATCGACCTTACTCCCGAGCAGTATCACGTTAAGGAACAGCTGCACCATGTCGTTGCACGCCGACTGGGTGTTTCGGTCGAGCAGTTGTCGGCGGTGCGTGTGGTGAGGCGCAGCCTCGACTCGCGACGTGGCATACGTTATCATGCCCAGTTGCAGGTGTTCATGCAGAACGAGCCGGTCACGCAGGCGGACTATAGTGGGCACTATCAGGACTGTTGCCATGCCGACCCCGTAGTTATTGTAGGGGCTGGGCCGGCAGGCCTCTTTGCCGCGCTACATGCCTTGGAGGTAGGCTTGCGTCCCATCATCGTGGATCGGGGAAAACCTGTAGAACGCCGTCGCCGCGACCTTGCCCCTATCACGCAGCAGGGCGTGGTCAACCCCAATAGCAACTGGTGCTTTGGCGAAGGGGGCGCCGGGACCTATAGCGATGGCAAACTCTACACGCGTAGCACCAAGCGCGGCAACGTGCAGCAGGTGCTGGCACGCTTTGTAGAGCATGGCGCCGATGCCGAAATCATGGTCGATGCCCACGCCCACATCGGCACCGACCGCCTCAGTGGTATCATCTCCAATATGCGTGCCACTATCGAGCGCTACGGGGGCGAATACCATTTCGACAGCCGTGTGGTGGATTTGGTGCTCAAGCAGGGTAGGGCAGTAGGTGTCCGCACCGCCACGGGCGAGAACTATGAGGGTGTGGCGGTCGTCTTGGCTACCGGCCATTCGGCTCGCGATATCTACGAATTGTTCGACCATCATGGCTGGCTCCTGGAAGCCAAGCCTTTCGCTCTGGGGGTGAGAGTGGAACATCCGCAGGCGTTGATTAACAGCATCCAGTATCATTCCGACCATTTTTCCCCCTCCCTGCCCGCGGCGGCCTACAGCCTCACCACTCAGGTGGACGGACATGGAGTTTTTTCGTTCTGCATGTGCCCCGGAGGCGTCATCGTCCCGGCGGCTACCGACTCGGGACAGCAAGTGGTGAACGGCATGAGCAATTCGCGTCGCAACTCGCCCTTTGCCAACAGCGGTATTGCCGTAACGGTGGCTCCAGACGACGTGCCGGAATACGGCAAATATGGAGCGCTGGCACTGATGCATTTTCAGCAGGATGTGGAGCGACGCACCTTCCATTTGGCAGGCGACTCGGTGCGGGCCCCCATCCAGCGTCTCACCGACTTCTGCGAGGGCCGTCAGTGTGTGGCACGCAACGATAGCGGCTATATGGGGAGTGTGGTCTCCGCCCCGCTGGAAGAGGCGCTTCCTCCGTTCGTAACGCATTGTCTGCGGCAGGGGTTCCGCGACTTCGGACGCAAGATGCGTGGTTTCTATACTGCGCAGGCTTCGGTGCTGGCTGTCGAGTCGCGTACTTCGTCGCCCGTTCGTATCCCGCGGGGCGACGACATGCAGCATCCGCAGTTGCCCGGGCTCTTCCCTTGCGGTGAGGGCGCCGGCTATGCTGGCGGCATCGTGTCGTCGGCCATCGATGGCATCAATTGTATTGATGCACTGTGGCACAGCCGTGGATAGCAGGCTTGCCTTTCTCGCTTTTTTTGTTTATTTTTGCACCTCTTCGCTGCTGATAGCACAGGCCGTCGGCGTGTGATAAGAGTGTGAAATATAATATAGAAAACCAAAACAGAGGTCAGTGGATTTCCAATTAGTATCGGACTATGCCCCTATGGGCGACCAGCCGGAGGCCATACGCCAGTTGGTCGACGGCGTTAGGCGTGGCCAGCGGGCACAGGTGCTGCAAGGCGTGACGGGGTCGGGCAAGACCTTTACCATGGCCAATGTCATTGCGCAGCTCGGTCGCCCCACCCTGGTCATGAGCCACAACAAGACCCTTGCCGCCCAGCTCTATGGCGAGTTCAAGCAGTTTTTCCCCAACAATGCCGTCGAGTATTTTGTCTCCTACTACGACTACTATCAGCCCGAAGCCTATATTCCTGCTACCAACACTTATATTGAGAAGGACCTTGCCATCAACGAGGAACTTGACAAACTCCGTCTGCGCGCTTCTTCGGCATTGCTGAGTGGACGACGCGATGTCATCGTGGTATGCTCCGTCAGCTGTATCTATGGCATTGGCAATCCCGAGGAATTTAAGCGTGGCACCATCCACCTCAAGGTGGGACAGCATCTCAAACGCGACACCCTGCTCATGCAGTTGCTCGACGCGCAGTATGTGCGCAACGAGATTGAGTTTATCAACGGACGTTTCCGCGTCAAGGGCGACACGGTCGATGTCTTCCCTTCTTTTGCCGATTTCTGCTATCGTGTCTCTTTTTGGGACGACGAGATAGAGACCATCTATAGTTTCGACCCAGTCAGCGGTCAGCGTCTCGAAACGTTTACCGAGGCTGTCATCTATCCCGCCAGCAACTTCCTCACCTCCAAAGAGGGGCTGGGTGACATCCTGCACCAGATACAGACCGACATGTACGAACGGCGCGACTATTTCGAGAGCGTGGGCAAGCATCTTGAGGCCAAGCGGCTGGAAGAGCGTGTCAACTACGATGTGGAGATGATACAGGAGTTGGGCTATTGCAGCGGTATCGAGAACTATTCGCGCTATTTCGATGGCCGCAGCGAGGGCAGTCGTCCGTTCTGCCTTATTGACTATTTCCCCGATGACTTCCTTCTCGTTGTCGACGAGAGCCACGTGACTATCCCCCAGATCGGCGCCATGTATGGTGGCGACCGTTCCCGCAAGACCTCCTTGGTGGAGTATGGGTTCCGCCTGCCTTCGGCACTCGACAACCGACCGCTCACTTACGATGAGTTCTACAACCTTACCGGCCAGACCATCTACATCAGCGCCACGCCGGCCAACTATGAGCTTGGCGAGGCCGAGGGCGTGGTGGTCGAACAGGTCATCCGCCCCACGGGCCTGCTGGACCCTGTGGTGGAAGTGCGCCCCGCCTCCAATCAGGTGGACGACCTGTTGGACGAGATAGAGAACACCATCGACAAGGGTGAGCGCGTCCTCGTAACCACTCTCACCAAGCGCATGGCAGAGGAGTTGTCCACCTTCCTCATCAATACAGGTATCCGCACCAAGTATATCCATTCTGATGTGGAGACGCTGGAACGCATCGAGATTATGCGCGACCTCCGCATGGGCGTCTTCGACGTATTGGTGGGTGTCAACCTGTTGCGCGAAGGATTGGATCTGCCCGAGGTGTCGCTGGTGGCCATTCTCGATGCCGACAAAGAGGGTTTCCTGCGCGATACGCGTTCGCTGCTCCAGACCATCGGACGCGCCGCCCGCAACGTGCACAGCAAGGCCATACTCTATGGCGACAAGATTACTGCCTCTATGCAGCGCGCTATCGACGAGACCAACCGCCACCGCGAGAAGCAGATCCGCTTCAATATGGAGCACGGCATCGTGCCGCGCCAGATCGTGAAGAGCAAGGAGTCCATCCTTGGCCAGACATCGGTCATCGAGCGGGCTGCCGAGGAACGCAACGACTATCCCGCCGCCGAGCCCGTGGCCGCTGCCGTCAATATTGCGGCATCGCCCTATGCTCTCAACACTCCGGCTTCTGCACCCAACAGGCACCGTTTTGAAGATGACGATGCGGTGGTCTCCCCACAGCATGCGGCCTTCCAGATCGATAACAATGTCCACACTTCGGTTCAAGAAGATGAAGCGCCCTATCAGCAGTCTAAACCGTTGGAGACTCGCAGCAAGGAACAACTGCGCAAGGCCATCAAAGAGGCGCAACGCAAGATGCAGCTGGCCGCTAAGGAACTGGATTTCATGGCTGCCGCTCGCTATCGTGACGAAATACACGAGATGCAGGAGTCGCTCAAAACGGCCCGTGGCGAATAGCGGACAGGAGTCGTCATGGGGCCATGTTTTGCGAACGTCTCTCGGTCCGCTCTCTTTTTTTGTCTGTCGCATTGCTTCATATCAAAGAATAATTCGTAACTTTGCAAAAAAACCTGCCAAAGGTTATTCCCTTTCACCTCACACCATCATTTCCGTAAAAACATGAAAGTAAAAGTCGGCATCATTCAGGCTGCCTGCGAAGAAGATAAGCAGCAAAACATTGAATCCTACAGCACCAAGATACGCCAGTTGGCCGCCGACGGTGCCCAGATTATCTGTCTGCAAGAGCTCTTCGCCTCCCTCTATTTCTGCGACGAGGAGCGATATGTTAACTTCCGTCTTGCCGAGCCCATACCCGCAGGTCCCACCTCGCGGCATTTCATGGCGCTGGCCAAGGAGCTGGGTGTCGTACTCATCTGCTCTATGTTCGAAAAGAGGGCCGAGGGCCTTTATCACAACACCACGGCCGTCTTCGATGCTGACGGGTCCTATTTGGGCAAATATCGCAAGATGCACATCCCCGACGACCCGGGCTACTACGAGAAGTTCTATTTCACCCCCGGCGACCTCGGCTATCGCGTCTTCAAGACACGCTACGGAACCATCGGAGTGCTCATCTGTTGGGACCAGTGGTATCCCGAGGCCTCCCGCATTACGGCTCTGATGGGGGCGCAAATCCTTTTCTATCCTACGGCCATCGGCTGGGATGTGCGGCAGAACGAGGCCGACAACCGCGAGCAGTATGACGCATGGCAGACTATCCAGCGTGCTCACTCCGTGGCCAACGGTGTGCCCGTGGTCAGCGTCAACCGCACGGGACGCGAAGGCGGAATGCAGTTCTGGGGCGGCTCGTTCATTACCAATGCCTTCGGTCGGGTCCTTTTCCAAGCCCCGCACTATGACGAGTGTATGCACATCGAGGAACTCGACCTCGACCAGTCGGACCACTACCGGCGCCACTGGCCCTACCTGCGCGACCGTCGTATTGACAGTTACGGTCCCATCACCAAACGTTTCATCGACGAGGACTAACCGCTCACCACCCCCAACCGGTCTGCTCAGCGCGTCAGCTTTCGTCACGCTGCATCGTATATCCTTTTTTCGACCAATTCCTTATCATTGTTATGACTCCCAAAGAACAAGGATTTTTCATGCCAGCCGAGTGGCATCATCATCGTGCCACGTGGCTCACCTATCCTCACAATGAGGACTCGTGGCCTGGCAAGATCGACACCATCTTCCCCTCCTACCATCTCTTCATCAAGACCCTCGCCGAGTCCGAGCAGGTGTGTATCAACGTCGTTGACGAGGCTATGCGCGACCGCGTGCGGCAGGCCCTCTCCGACATCGGCACCGACATGGATAATATTCGTTTTTTCCTCATTCCGAGCAACGACGCATGGTGTCGCGACCACGGCCCGGCCTTTCTCCTCAACCGTCTCGACAGTCAGAAGCGGGCTCTCGTCAATTGGAATCATAACGCTTGGGGCGGCAAATATCCCTATGAACTCGACACCGAGATTCCTCTGCACATTGCCGAGCAATTGGCCGCTCAGCAGCAGCCGCTCACCGTCTTCTCCCCTGGCATTGTCATGGAAGGCGGCAGCATCGATGTCAATGGGTGTGGCGACTTGCTGACCACCACCTCCTGCTTGCTCAACCCCAACCGCAATCCTCAGCTTTCCCAGCCGCAGATCGAAACCTACCTCCGCGATTATTATGGTGTGGATAACATCATCTGGTTGAGCGATGGCATCGTAGGCGACGACACCGACGGTCATGTTGATGACCTCTCGCGCTTTGTGGCCGCCGACGTCATCATCACTGCCGTGGAAGATGACCGCTGGGACGAGAACTACGCCCCGTTGCAGGAAAACCTTAAGCGTCTCAACAGTTGCCGCCTTGCCAATGGCCGTCAGCCTACCATCGTCGAGCTTCCCATGCCTGACCTCCAAGAGTATGAGGGCCAACGCCTCCCTGCCTCCTATGCCAATTTCTACATCGCCAACGGCAAGGTCATCTTCCCCACCTATCGCTGCATCACTGACAACGAGGCCGCCTATGTCCTCGAAGAGTGTTTCCCCGACCGCGAAATCATCGGCATCGACAGCACTGACATTATCTGGGGGTTGGGTAGCTTCCACTGCCTCAGCCAGCAACAGCCAGAGTGATGAACATCTGATGGTTGGGATGCTCAGCGAGATTTGTCGTCCGCATTTGCTTGACGGCAGAATGCCCGAGGACGGACTCCTCGGAGTCCGCCTGCCTTGATTTCTCGCTCATAGCCCACTTCTCTGCCTCGCCGTCATCCTGTTTTTCCGCCCTTTTAGACTACTTATTTTTGCCTACATGGCAATAATAATCTTTTTACTACGTTAAAAAATACATAAAAGCACCTAAATTTTTTATACCATGAGATCAATCATTGTTGGAACTGACTTCTCTAAAGGTTCGCTCGTGGCTCTCGAAATTGCCACCGAGATTGCCAATGTTTTGAAGACCGACATCTGCTTGATGTGGGTGCAGCAGCCCAGTGGTCTTCTGGGATTGAACTACGACAAACAGACCGAAACGCTTGCAAAACAGCGTCTGGATGAGATTGCTCAAGAATATGGCAAACGTTTGAAGGAAAATAAGATAGTATGGGAGATACAGCGCGGTAAGGTGGCCCCGATCATCAGTGCCAAAGCCTCCGAGCTCAACGCCCCCATCATCGTCATTGGTACCAATGGCGCCTCTGGCTACGAGAAATATGTCGTTGGCAGCACCGCCACCCGCATCGTGCAGGAATCGCCCTGCCCCACGCTCACCGTCCGCGAGGGCTATTCTTTTGCCAACGGCATCCGCCGCATCGTCTTGCCGTTGCGCCCCAATAGCGACAACACCCGTCAGAAGGTTCCCCCCACGGCCGAAATAGCCCGCATCTTCAAGGCCGAGGTGGCGCTGCTCGGTCTCTACAACTATCCGGAGGAAATCAGCGAGCTGCGCGTCTATATGGACCAAGCTTCGCAGTATCTCTTCAAGGAGGGCGTGCAGCACACGGCCAGCATCCAGCAGTGCACCAACTATTGCGATGCCGTCATCCAGTATGCCGAAAGTATCAATGCCGATATCATGGTCATCAACACCGAGCAGGACAAGGTCCTACAAAAAATATTCCTCGGCACCAACGCACAGCAGATTGTCCATAAGTCGCAGATCCCTGTCCTCTGTGTCCATCCCAACGACATCTTCAATGTGGCTCGATAGTTTTGCTCAGACAATATCATCCTTTATAGGCCGTCACCCTCTGGCGGCCTTTTTTGATGATTGTTCTGCCTCTGGTCCCTTTCCATCTCTCGTCGTGATGTATTCTGTATGTCCTTTGGTCTGTCGTGTCTCGATGTCGTTCTCTGTTAGTAGACCATCGTCTTATAATAGTTTATTCCACTACGCTCTATGACAACTACCGATAAGATTTACGACCTCATCGTCGTGGGCGGCGGTGCCGCTGGCCTGATGGCTTCCGTTGTGGCTGCCGACCGCGGGTGTCAGGTGCTCCTCGTTGAGAAAATGGACCAGGCCGGTCGCAAACTCCGCATCACCGGCAAAGGCCGTTGCAACCTCACCAACACCGCACCCCTCAAGGATTACCTTACCCATGTAGGGTCCGATTCTCGTTTCTTGCGCAACTGTATGTCGCAGTTTTTCAATACCGAGCTGATGGAGTTCTTTTCCAAAAGAGGTGTCGAATTGGTCGAGGAGCGTGGTGGAAGGGTTTTCCCAAAGAGTGGCCGCTCGCTTGACATCTTTCTGGCGCTCATCAACGACCTTGAACAGCGCCCCAATGTGGAGATACGCAAAAACTGCACCGTGCAGTCCCTCGATGTCGCTACCGACGACGAGGGCCGTAGCAAGGTCTGCGGCGTTCGGCTGGCCACTGGTGTTCACCTTGCCGCCCGTCATGTCCTTGTGGCCACGGGTGGTCTCTCCTATCCCACCACGGGCTCTACGGGCAGCGGCTATCGCTGGGCTGCCGAATTGGGCCACACCGTGGTGCCTCAGGTGCCCTCGCTGGTGGCTCTGGTCTGTCAGGAGCCTGTCGACGAGGTTCTCGTGGGATTCGCATTAAAGAATGTGGCGTTGCGGGTCGTCGATGCACAAGGCAAGGAGTTGTCCAACCACTTCGGCGAGATGTCCTTTTGCCACGATGGCCTTGCGGGCCCCATCGTCCTTTCTACTTCGCGACAGGTGAGTCGTCGGCTTCACGACGGCGAACGCCTGACGGCCCTGATCGATTTCAAACCGGCCATCGACCGTGCCACCCTCGACCGCCGTCTGATTGCCGACCTCAACAGCAACGGTACGCGCATCTTCAACGATGCTCTGCGCCTCTGGCTCCCCGCCGAGGTGATACCCACGGCGTTGAAAGCCATGCATATCGAGTACTACAAGCGTCTCAACCAGATCAACGGGCAGGAGCGTCGTCGCCTTCTCGACTTCCTGAAGGGGGCATCATTCACGCTCTGTGGTACCCACGACTTTTCCGAGGCCATCGTGACCCAGGGCGGTGTCAGCCTCAAGGAGGTCAACCCTAAGACCATGGAGTCGCGTCTTGTGCAGGGGCTCCACTTTGCCGGCGAGGTCCTCGACCTCGATGCCGACACCGGTGGCTACAACCTCCAGATAGCCTTCTCCACCGCCGTGGCTGCCGCCCGCAGCATTTAGTGCTCCGCCTCGAGTTTGTCCTGTAAAGACATGAGAATACAATAGAGAGAGGTGAAAGCACGCACGTTGCTTTCACCTCTCTCTATTTTAGAGTTCTTGTGTTATATATCGCCTATATGCACTGCTGCCTTTCTTCTTTTTTGCTCTCCTTTATCCCAAATCGGTCATTAGAAGCGCAATAATCCGTGGTTGAGCTTGTAACGTGTTGGAATTTCGTCTTTTGAATGGTTGATTTTCTAATGGCGGTCATTAGAAAAGTCAAATTACAAAAGGGCTGTTATCAATCGGTTATGAAGACGACCACGGAAAAGACAGTCCTAATGACCGATTTGGGTTTATCAGTTCGCCGTATTCTGTACTAAGCGGACGGAATAGCCTGTATTTCGAGGTAAGTATGATTGTGATGATATCATAATATTCCGTAGGTCAATACAATACGCTCTTCCTGATTTTTCGGAACCTGTAGGATTGCTTCCTGTAGGCGTATAGTTTGTCGATGACCAATAGTTTCCTATTTCGTTTCCATTATAGTACCCCACATATCCACTACCGCTGCTACTCGAGGCATAGTTCCTTGAACCTGCTGCAGGAAGAAACACCGCCCCGGCGGATTCTAACTGCGCCCACTGCGTGTCGTCATAATAGTTGTTGGCAAAGGGTGAATTACTTGTATTGATGCCTGATGGGTTGGGAAGCCCTGTAGGATAGGCGAAGGTGTCGGGGAAAATAATCAGGCCGTTGGTACCTCCCACGTTGGCTTTGCAGTAGCGTGCCACGGCAGAGCCGTAGCCAGTCATGCCAGTGCTGCTAACCGTACGTGTTTCCAACAGGTATTTCCATTCTGCAGTCGTCAGCGTCCGCCATTGGCCTGCTGTGTTGCCGCCGTTGCTGATGGCGTTATACACTCACCAGTCGTAGCGGGCGCTCTGTCACGTCAGGTTTTTGTCGGTCAAGTTGATGGAAGGGCCATAGCCGGTGTAGTTGTTGGCTGGATTATTCACTGTGGCTACATCGTAGGGACGGTAGTACACGTTGAGGTTGTCGGCGGGATTGTGGAATCCGCTGGTGCCCCAGCAGAAGAGGTCTATCCAGCCGGTATAGGTGGAGGACACGTGCTTGTTGTTGGTGTCCATATATTGCTTCTGACATTGTGCAAAACGCCATGTGTTGGTGGATGCCTGATACTGTAAGTTGCCTTGTGAGAATTTTACTTTCTGTGTTGTAGATACCGAGAATTTGCCTGGCAGTGCTCCACTCGATGCTACGCTACATGAGCATCCTGCCACGGGTGTCGGGGTGGTAGACACGGTGAGGTGCAGCGTGTCCACCGACGGGCAGCCTACCGAGTTGGTATAGCTGTAGGTGTAGGTTCCTGTGGCGGAATAGCTGGTGCCATGCCATGTGTAGCTCGTGCTGGAGGTCTGTGAGTAGGAGTTGTAGCTGCCTTGCTTGATGGTCAGTGCCAGCGTGACGGTGCTGTCGCATCCTACGGCGTTGCCCCCGTAGATGGTGCCCGTTGCTGTCGTGGTTGCTGTGTAGGTCTGGTTGTTGACGGGCCATGTGTAGCGGTCGCATTCGGTGCGGCTCTCGCTGCCAGTGGTGTTCAAGCCCGTGCATGATGGATTTGGGGTGGGCCCAGGCGTAGGACTGGGCGTGCTGCCACCACCAGTGCCACCACTGCTGCTTCCGCCTGCTGCCACCACCGAGTCCAGCCGCTGGCGCATCACGTTGAATACCGAGTCGTAGCGATGGGCTATGGAATCGTTGGCCCTGCGCAGGCTGTCAAGGCGCACCGTCGAGACGCGATTTGCCGCCACCACGCTGTCTACATAGCGCTGAGACACGCTTTGTGGCAGCCGCACAAAGCTGCCGCCCGTCAGTCGCAGGGTGTCGTGCGAAAGTGTCAGCACCTGATGTTCGGCACACCGATAGGCCGAGTCGGCATAGAGTGCGTAGGGTACGCTCACCAGTTGTTGCACGGTCTGCAATGTGTAATTGGTACCGCCTGCAGGGTCCACTTCGCTGGCAATATAGTAGGGTCCGTTGCCCCAGTCGATGGTGCCAAAGGTGCCCACCGTGGGCATCCCTTCGCCCACAAAAACGGTGTATAGTCCGTTGGCATTGGTGGTTGCGGTATGGGTTTCGCTATAGACTGTTATGCCTGCTGGCAATGTGCGTCGTATGCTGATGCGTACCGACACTTGCTGGTTGGCTATTAGCAGCCCGTTAGCATCGCGCAGCACCATTTGTGCCGTCATTTTTTGTGGTGCCTGTCCTTGTCCGCATGGCAGCAGCATCATCAGTAGGATTGCTATTGTTAAAAACTTCTTCATCATGGATTACTGGCTGTGTTGTTTTTATGCTGTTGTTTTTGAAAAGTCTGGTTTAATGTGTTCTTCCGCCTTGTTGTTGCGGGTGCATCTTTTGATTGAGGCCTATCGACGGTATCGGCGTCGCGACACTCCGGGCTTAAACGCTCTGGCACGCGGCATTCCTATGCGGCGTCCGAACGACATGTTGTAGGTCAGCGATATCCCGATGTCGAGGTAGCGCAGATGGGATGCCACATTGCTCTGCATACAGGTGCGCATCTGTGGTTCTCCGTTACGAAGCACCACCAGCGGTTCTCCGTCGCCCACTTTGGTACGGTTTAGACCCACGTCGGCATACAATGACACCATGAGCTGTCGCTGTTCGTCGATACACCAGCGGTAGCCGTATTCTGCCGACAGCGCGGCGACCCACATGAATGTGGCTCCTTCGTCGCCCAGCGATGAGAGTGCATAGTCCGATTCGGTAGCCTCGTAATTCTTCATGTTGATGGGTGTCTCTACACGTTGGCCAAAGCCGTCAATCTCGTAGCCCACGCCCACGGAGGTAGCTCCGTAGTTGCAATGGGCTTTGGCACTGACGGGTACCAATAGGCGCACGCCTATGTTTAGATAAGTGTGGCGCTCCTGCAAGGCCAAGTGGAGGGGCACGTCGATAAAGAATATGTTGTACTGTTCATGCACATCGCGTGTGATGGATGTGAAATGACTGCTACGATCCACTCGACGATTGGCGTTATTGGCACTGATGTAGCCCATGGCCGACGATTCTACGCGTTCCAAGGCAAAACCGCTCTGCGCATAGCGGACCCCTATGCCTGTGTGAATGCCTGCCGAATAGCCTGTCAGATAGGTGTAGCCCACCTCAAAACGTGCGCCAGGACCTATTTTCGACGGTGAAAGCAGGCGGCCGTCGACCATCAAATCGGCAGCTCCTATTCCCAGTGCTAAGTTGAGATTATGGGTGCGTTGGGCTCGAAATAGTCCGTTCTGCTTGTTCTCCCACTGTTGGCCTTGTGCAGGTGGTAGCAGTGTGGCAAGTATAAACGACAATAGAATGTACGGTTTTCGCATGGCAGATAGCGGGTAGTCTTGTTTAGCGTATGATGAGTTTCTGTACCATGGTGGTCTGTGGCATGGCAAGCATCAGTGTGTAGATTCCTGTCGGCAGGCTGCCAGCTGCTATCGGCAAGGTGCCCTCCACGGCAGGGACATGCCATAAGAGGCGGCCCTCCAACGTATACAGCCTCAGCTGGCTGCCCTCAGGCACCCGCTCCATGACGACCAACACGTTCTCCCCCCGACTTGGATTGGGATATATGTTTAGCGAGGGGAGCAACGATGTGGTGGCCGTCTTGGATGGCGTGATGCATATCTCGTTAGATCGCACCCAGAAGTTATTGGCACCAGTGTATACCTCTACATAATAACAGCCTTCAAGCGGTTGGTATCCCGCCCGTCCATTGGTACGGAAGTAATGGTCGGAGGTGGCAAAATTTAACAGCTTCCCGTTTTGATACCACCGATAGGACTGATAGTCCACATAGTTGCCATCCTCTCCATTTGGGAAGTGGTCTACCATGATTATCTGGTTGTTGTATTGGCAGATTACAGGTATGGGTGCCCCTTTCAGTAGTGCGAGACGCAGGAGCACCATGCTGTCGCAACCCACGCTGTTGCTCATGGTGCTGGGCAGGCGGTATTCGCCCGATTCGGTGAAGGTCTGCCCCTGTAGTGTATAATGAAAGGACGCTTGAACCTCTTCCTCGGCATAGCTGCTGTGGCGCACTGTTAGTCGCAGGGTCGCTATGCTGTCGCATCCGCGTAGCGTTGTCTGCGGATAGTCAACTACGGTATCGTACCGAAATTCCATGCCGTTCCACACCATGCTGTCGCACACATCATACACCTCTTCGCCTCTCAGCACGGTGTCGGGACATATAGGCGGATAGGGCTGCTGTATGCCTTCTCCTCCACTGTATGCACCTGTGATATCGTATTCGCATGCTACCTGTCCGTAGCTCACGTCAAGTGAGCCTGTAACGTTGAGACTCCCTCCTCCGCTGGCTACAAGTGCCACTTGTGCACTTGCATGGAACGGACTCAGTATTATTAAAACTATTATTGCCAGCAAACAGATGTGTTTTTGCTCTTTGTATTGCTGGCAATTTCGTCTTATCGAAAATAATATTGAAGCTATATTAGAAGTAGTAGACGTTGTACTACCCCCCCCCTAATTGGCTGATATTGTTTATGTTATAAATATTATCAGATGTCATTTTACAAATTACATATTGCAAATGAAGTATGCAAAAGTAGTAAAAAAAACGTTTTGTGAAGGAATAAATGCAAACTCGATCATCTTCTTTATCCCACAACAGCGAGAATTGGTCTGCCGGATTATCCAGTGTCCTATTGGTTTTCTGTATTCACTCTGTCTTTTCTCGACTGTTTTTTTGCAGTTAATAGATTGTTTTGGATTCAATTCCTCGGGAGATGACTAATCCTGTAAGGAATTTTAGTATTGTTCATGCTCGTTGGGAAAGTCCTGACTTTTGACATCTGTAATGTAGCGACGGACAGCGTTGCAGATGTCTTCGCCAAAGGTGCCGTAGACACGCAGATAGCGCGGTTTGAACTGAAGGGTGATGCCCAGCATGTCTTGAAGGACCAGCACTTGTCCGTCGACTTCGGGACCGGCGCCAATACCGATGATGGGGATACGGACCTCTTGGGCTATGCGTGCCGCAAGTTTGGCAGGAATCTTTTCGAGCACGATGGCGAAGCATCCCGCCTCTTCCAGTATGTGGGCATCTTTGACCACCCGTTCGGCCTCCTCTTCCTCGGTAGCCCGTACGGCATAGGTCCCGAACTTGTTGATGCTCTGTGGTGTCAGCCCGAGGTGTCCCATGACGGGGATGCCTGCCGAGAGGATGCGCTGTACGGATTCGAGCACCTCTTCGCCGCCTTCAAGCTTCACAGCGTCGGCTCCAGTCTCTTTCATGATGCGGATGGCCGAGGCAAGGGCCATCTTGGAGTTGCCTTGATAGGTGCCAAACGGCATGTCGACCACCACCAGGGCCCTTTTCACGGCACGCACCACCGACGATCCGTATACGATCATCTCGTCGAGTGTGATGGGCAACGTGGTATTATAGCCCTCCATGACGTTGGCCGCCGAGTCGCCCACGAGAACGATGTCTATCTTGGCCCTGTCCAGTAACGACGCCATGGAGAAGTCGTAGGCTGTGAGCATCGCGATCTTCTCACCTCGGTTTTTCATGTTTTGAAGTACCCGTGTGGTTACTTTGGTTACATCTGTCTGTAAGTATGCCATGTCTTTTGATTATCTTTGGGGAGGATTATTTTTTTTGTCCAAAACTTGGAACAGTGTTTGGTATGCGCTGAGGAGTAAGACGTGTCAGACTGTGTGATGCGAGGTAAAGCCCGGAATGGTCTGAATGTTATTTGGTTGGACGCGTCATGGTGTGTGATGTGTTGTCATGTTCTCTGTCGGCTGACTAAATCGAGGTTGGGGGCGGACACGTCAGATTATGTGATGCACGGATTGCTTTGCTGATGCTGCGGTACAACACATTTTTTTGCGTTGTGAAGTGGGGAAATAGGATTGTGGTGGTTGCGCGTGATGTAGAAAAAAATGTGTCGTCTACAGGTCATCGGGAATCTCCTCGTCGTCGACGGGCTGTTTGTCTTTTTCTTCGGTTTCTTCTTGTTCTATCTCTTGTCGGAAAAGAACTTTGAGCATCTTCTTGGACTCGTATTCGCCTTTACGGTTGAGGCGGTAGGCTTTGTAAAACTTGCCTTTCACTTGGACCACGCCCTCTTCGCGGTCGCTGTCCACGGCGTAGAAGTAGTCACCCATCTCGTCGGGCTTGATGCGCTTTCCAAAGTAGAGGGTGTCAAACATCATTGGGTTGAGGGCCACCTGCAGATAGAGCTGCTGTGTGGCCTTGTTGGTTGTCTTGCGCGTGGTGATCATTTTGTATTCTGGCCCTTTCTCGGTGTATTTCTTGGCGTAGACGCGCAGTTTGTTGTCCCACTGCTCTTGTGTGATGGGGATGCGCAGGAGGACGGAGTCTTGTAGGTCGAGCTCGCATTCGCCATAGCGTCGGTTGAAGTTGCTCTTCAGCACCACGTAACCGGCGTGGGCTATCACCTGTTTGGGGTGAGGCACGAGGGTGTAACGTTCGACGAGTTTCTCGTAGTCGAAATGTTCTTCTATGGATATGTTGAGCTGTGGAGGACAGCTGTCTTTGGTGCCGCGTACGGAGTAGACGGCGCCTCGTGGCATCTGTAGTGTGGTGTAGTAGCCTCGGATTACGGTGTCCTGATTGGGTAGGAAGCAGCCGTTGGCCAGGCCTATGCACTCGGCAGGATTGTTGTGGAAGGTGACGAGCACGCTGTTCTGCAACGGGATGGTCTTGTTGAGCATCAGGCGGCTGGCGGGCAGTTCGGCACAGTCGTAGGACTTTAACGAGACAGGGACTTCGAAGCGCACCTGTTCTATGGTGTCGCCATGACAGGAACACGAGATGGGGTTGGGTGCCAGTCGTACGGGGAAGGGTGCATAGCATCGTTTGGCAAAATAGGCGAAGACGTCGCCTACCCGGTCGCGCGTGAGTTCCAGATTGCTACCGCCATAGCCTTCTATCATCATGGTGTACATCTTGGGATTGTCGTGAGAAAAGGCGATACGGTAGACGGAGTCGAGGAGGTCTAAGTCGTCGAGCGAGAAGGTGCTGTCTTTCTCGTTGTAGTGTATCAGCAGGCAGAAGACCTCTGGGTTGTGGAGCGCCTTAGTCATGTTGCGCACGGGCTTCTCCGACGGGATGTAGATGCCCGTCTGGCCTTGTGCTCCGAGCGGGACGAGGCAGGTCAGCAGGATGAATATGAGATGCAATAGCTGTTTCATGTCGGGTGGGTTGTGTGTATGGTGGAGGATGTAGTACACTGGCTCAGGGCCTTGTAGGCAGAGCCGTAAGCGATGATGCTATGTCGTCAAATGGTGCGCAGGTGTTTATAGCAGTTCTGCGATGATGTGGTCCACATCGATGCCCTCTGCTTCGGCATAGTAGTTGCGCACCACGCGATGGCGCAGCACCTCGGCAGCAACGGCCTGTACATCTTCTATGTCGGGCGAGTATTTGCCTGTGAAGGCGGCGTGGGTCTTGGCCCCCATGATGAGATATTGCGATGCTCGCGGACCTGCACCCCACGACACGTATTTTTTGGTGCTCTCGGTGGCCATGGCATCGGTAGGCCGTGTGGCCGCTACGAGGCGTACGGCATAGTCGCATACGTTGTCGGTAACAGGCATTCGTCGGATGCTCTGCTGGAAGGCTATAATCTCTTCAGCACTGAGCACTACGGAGGGCTGCTGCTTCTGATCGGTGGTCGTGCTCATGACGATGGCTTTCTCTTCTTCAAAGGAAGGATAGTCTACCCGGATGTTGAACATGAAACGGTCGAGTTGTGCTTCGGGCAGCGGATAGGTGCCCTCCTGTTCTATGGGGTTCTGTGTGGCAAGGACGAAGAAGGGGGAGGGTAGACGATAGCTCTTGCCCGACACGGTTACCATGCGTTCCTGCATGGCTTCAAGTAGTGCGGCCTGCGTCTTGGGCGGCGTTCGGTTGATTTCGTCGGCCAGCACGATGTTGGCAAACACGGGTCCTTTGATAAACTGGAATCGGCGGTTCTCGTCGAGTATTTCGGAACCGGTGATGTCGGAAGGCATCAGGTCGGGAGTGAACTGAATGCGACTGAACTCCAGCCCGAGGGCGTGCGCCAGCGTATTGACCATGAGGGTTTTGGCCAATCCGGGGACGCCCACGAGCAGGCAGTGCCCTCCCGTGAAGATGGCATTCAGCAGGCTGTCGACGGCTTGCTGCTGTCCGACAATTACTTTGGATATCTCTTGACGCAGCACCTCATATTTGGCTACCAGTGCGTCGATGGTTTCGGAATCTGTCATAATCTTTGGATTTTACAGGTGTGTTGGCTCGACGTCCGTTTGCTATTCTGTCCATTTCAGTCGGAACGGGCATCCCTTGTAGTCCTCGTCGATGCGTATGTAGGTGTTTTTTATCATTTTGGCACTCCATGCAAGCAGTTTTTTGTGTTTGGCTTCGGCAAGAGCGGCATTGAATATTTTGTCGTAGTCGTCGTTGAGGTTGGCTTTGTGTTCGTCTATTTTTTTGACGAGGCGTACTGCGCGATAGAGCGACTTGTTGTCTTCGTCGACCATCTGGGTGGCGTTGGAGATGTCGCCCTCGTTCATCGAGGTGATGGGAATGCCAGGGTAGAGTTCGGTGAACGTTTCTTTGGTGAAACGGTTGTTACCGCTATTTGGGTTTACCATGATGCCGCCTGTGCGTTTGGTGGTGGACTCCGAGAATTGCTTCACCGCTTCGTCGAATGACAGTGTGCCGGCCCTGATAGCGCCGACAACGCTGTCCAACAGTATTCGGGCCCGTAGCAGGTCGGCACTGCTCACCTTGGGCTGGATGAGGATATGGCGCACATTGATGGTGTTGCCTCTGCGTTCGATGAGCTGTAGTATATGGAAGCCAAACTGCGTCTCGATGATGGGAGACACCTCACCAGGCTGCAAGGCGAAGGCCGCCGATTCAAACTCGGGGACCATGTCGCCTCGTCCGAAGAATCCCAGTTCGCCACCTTTTTTGGCCGATCCGGGGTCTTGAGAATAAAGAGTGGCCAACATGCTGAATTTCTCGCCTTTGATTACTCGCTCGCGCAGCTGTGCCAACTCAAGGCGCACCCGCTCGCGTTCTTCCTGCGAGATGTCGGGCTGTATGGTGATTTCGGAACATTCGTATTCTGCTGGTATGGTCATCAGGCTGTCTTTGGGTATCTGGTCGTAGTAGGCACGTACCTCCTGTGGCGTTACGGTTACGCTGCTGGTGAGCTGGCCCTCAACGCGCTGCGAGAGGATGCGGTTTTTGATGAGATCGAAGTAGAGGTCGTGAAACTCGTCATACTCGAACCCCGTAGCCTCGCGGAGTGCCTCTTTGCTGCCGTACTGCCGTAGGTAGGCCTTCAGGTAGTACTCAACTTGGCTTTCTACCTCTTCATCTGATACCTCTACGCTGTCCATCAGCCCTTTTTGCACCATGAGTCGGTTGAGTAGCAGCCCCTCGAAAATGTCGCACCGATTCTCGAATGCGTCGGCATTGCCTTGACGTAGCCGCACCTGTGCATAGGCACTCTCTACGTCCGATTGTTTTACTATGTTCTTTCCAACGACGGCTATGACTTTGTCTACGGCCACAAGCCCTTGCGACATGGCGCCTATGGAAAAGGTAAGACAGGCGATGATGCTGAGAAGGATTTGTTTCATGATTTATAGGGTGAGTTGGAGTATGGTCTGTGTTGTGCGAGTCGCTTATTGTTCAATATAGATGTTGATTTTCTTGTCAATCTCGGCCTGCCGGCGGAGGTCTCTTCGCATGTTGCTGACGAGGTCTACTTTTCTACGGTTCAGGATGATGGATCTGATTTTACTCTCTTCGAGCTCGACGGGAGCATATTCGTTGGCCATTTTGTGTTCAACAAAGTGCACCATGTTGATTCCGGCGCTGTCGGCCAGCTCGCTGTAGCGGCTACGCTGAAAAAAGAGCGGGTCGTGAACAACGGTGGAGGGTATGCGGTCTTGCAATGTGCTCAGTGGCACCCATGTTTCGATGTCAAAGGACATCTCTAAGGCTACTCGTGCCGAGATTCGCTGCAGGTTGAGCAGGTCGTCGTCATTGAGGGTGGCTTGCGACATCAGTGCCTTCACTTTGTTCATCTCTGAGCAGTCAAAAGGCAGTTTCACATAGACCAGCCGTGCTATGGGACTCAGAAGAAGGAAGTCATCGCGGTGCTCTTCATAGTAGTTCACCACCTCGGCATCGCTCACCATTGTGTCGATGTTCTGGTTGATTATTTGCTGTTCGTAGGCGTAGACGAGCAGGCTGTTGTGATAGTTCTCCAACTGCTTGGAGAAATCTTCTTTGACATTCTTCTCTGCTTTAGATACCAGCACCATGCGGTCCACCCATTGGTTTACATAGGCGGTCAGGATGGCCAGGCTGTCGGCCTCTGCCGTACCCGCTGGTACTACTCCTTCGAGGTCGCTTCGCAAGAGCTTGTATTTGTATACCGTTGCCACCACTTCCTCGTCATCGGCTCTACGGCACGAAAACAGTAGCAGTGGTATCAGGGCACATAAAAGCAGTTTTCTTGTCATTGGCAGCTGTCTTTTAGTAGGTTATCTCGTCGATGACGTCCTGATGAATTTTGACGTTGTATTTTTTGCGGAGTTGTTCGGTGAGTTGGCGCTCCATCTCGTTTTGGAAATCGTTGACATAGTAGCCGCGAGCCTCGTCGGCACTCTTCAGCGTGGGAAGCATAAGCTGTTCTACTACACATATTTGATAGCCTTTCTTGCCCGGATGCAGATAGGTGCCAATGTTCCACTCTTTCTTGCTGAGAAGCGTCTGGTTGCCATCTTCTACAACCTCGGTGCCCATCACTACGGGTTGGTTGCTCTTGCAGTTGCTGCGGTCAAGCTTGTCGATGATGGCCATCCGGATGTCGTTGGCACTGCGTCCTTTCTTGCGCTCCTTGGCAATAATCTTCATGGCTTTGTCGGGCATGATGCATTGGCTGTCAGCCACGGTGAAGGTGGTTACGCGGGCTCGGTCTTTCCAAAAATAGACCGAGTCGTCGGGGTTGTCGTAGCTGTGGGTCTGGCTGCTGGTCTGATAGAAACGCTCAAAGCCAGCAGTATCTTCCAGCGACTTGCTCCACACCATTTTGTCGTTATAGTTGAAGATCATCAAGCCGTGGCGATACTCTGCTATCAGGTCGCGAAATTCGGGATTCTCCTCTTCCAGACGGCTGTCGGCCAGCGCTATCACTCTGTCGGCAATAAATTCTTCATATTGTTTCTTCACATATTGGCCGATGTCCATTTTGCCTTGGTGTGTCTGGTGTAGCGCGATGTATTGGCCGAGGTCTATGGCATTGTACATCTTGCCGTTGAGCGAGAAGAGGGGTTGTAGGTTCGTCAGCTTTTCGGCATGGAAACGCCAGCTTTTTGTAAATACGCTCTCGTCAACCTGTGCTATCAGTTCGTCGAGGGTCGCGCCACGTTTGCTTTTCTTGTTCTTCTTGACATCGGCCACGAAGGTGGTAACACCTTCCTTGCTGGTATTCCATTTGCCATACTGCTGTGTGTAGTCGACAAAATGGTACTGCCGTTTGCATTGCTCGACAAACACTGAGCGGGGCGATTGGTCGCGCTGGTCGCGCGTGAGGCGTTGCCGATAGACCGACATCAGGTCGTCGAGGGTCCCCATGGTGTCGCGACGGTCCACACGGATGATGTGCCACCCGTACTCGGTGTGGAAGGGCTTCGACACATCGCCCGCTTTCATGTTGTTATGGCCTATGGTAGAGATATACTGTGGCGGCAGCTGTTGCATGGTGAGGTTGCCAAGCAGTCCGCCTTTGTCGGAGGTGCGACGGTCAAAACTATAGTTGCGGGCTACCCGCTCAAAATCATGTCCTTCCATGATCTTCCGATAGGCTTCGTTGATTTTTCCCTCGGCTTTGTCGTCTTTGTTGGAAATCCAGATGTGGCGCAACGTCACGTTGCCATAGAAGGGGACACGGTCTATCAGCTTGATTATGTGATAGCCATAGCGAGAACGGATGGGACGGCTGATTTCGCCAACGTGCAGTGCGTAGGTGGCGTTCTCGAAGGGGTATACCATGTCGAAGACAGTGAAGAACCCGAGATCTCCTTCGTGCCCTTCGGGAATAGGCTGTTGGGCGGCTCTCTCGCGCTGCTCTGGGGTCATCTGTTTCTCCATTATCTCTCGGGCCACTTTGTGGAAGTCTTCGCCTCCCGTGGTGACGCGACGGTAAACCTCCATGGCCTCTTTGTAGAGACGCAATGTGTCGGCAGGAGATGCCGAGAAGGGTACATTGACCAGGATATGGGCCGCGTGCACAGCCTCTTGGTTGCGCTGGTAGGCCTCATGGAATAGGTGCTGCATGGTGGCAGAGTCGATAAGATAGGGGGCTGCCAGTTCTCCACGATAGGAGGCCAACTCTTTGCGCAGCTCCGCAGCGGTGTCCAGCCCCATGGCATAGGCGTCGGCAAGTTTCACTCTGTAATTGACAAACAGTTGGACATAATCTTCTAGGGCCTTGCGTTTCTCATAGGTACAGGCTGTGGGTGATGCTTTCGGGTCCTGCCCTATGCTGCGCAGAAAATCACGCATGAACTCTGATTTACGAATGGTCTGTCCGTTGATTTCAAACATCACGGGGTCGTTCTGCGCCATCACCGATAGCGAGAAAAGTGCGGCTATGACGATGAAGAGGATTTTTTTCATAAAAAAATGATGTGTTTTCTAATACTTGACTATCAAAAAAAAAGAACACGAATTAATCAAAGAGAGTATTTAGGCCTTTTCTTGATTAATTCGTGTGTATTCATGCTATTTGTACTACGGTGTGGGCCTGTGGCCTGTGTGTTAGCGTGAGTAGTTAGGTGCCTCGCGAGTGATGGCAATATCGTGTGGGTGACTCTCGGCATAGCCTGCTGCGGTGATTCGGATGAACTTGGCTTGCTGTAGTGCTGTGATGTCGCGGCTGCCAGTGTAGCCCATGCCGGCCTTCAGTCCGCCCACCAGCTGATACAGCACCTCGTTGAGCGTCCCTTTGTAGGGCACGCGGCCTACTACGCCCTCGGGTACCAGTTTCTTGGCATCGGTCTCTTTGTCTTGGAAATAACGGTCCTTAGAGCCAGCCTGCATGGCCTCGAGAGAGCCCATGCCGCGGTAGGACTTGAACTTGCGGCCTTCGAAGATGATGGTCTCGCCCGGAGCTTCGTCTACGCCGGCCACCAGTGATCCGATCATCACCGAACTGGCACCTGCTGCCAGCGCCTTGACGATGTCGCCGCTATAGCGTATGCCGCCGTCGGCAATGAGTGGTATGTCGTAGCCTTTCTGTTTCAGTGCGCCGGCTACCTCGCAAATGGCTGTGAGCTGTGGCACGCCTATACCGGCGATGATGCGGGTCGAGCAGATACTTCCTGGTCCGATGCCGACCTTCACGGCGTCAGCTCCGGCCTCCGCCAGCATGAGGGCGGCTTCGCCAGTGGCTATGTTTCCCACCACCACATCAAGAGTCGGATATTTCGCTTTCACGCTCTTCAGCGCTTCTACCACGCGGATGCTGTGGCCGTGTGCCGTATCGATGACTATTGCGTCGGCTCCCGCCTTCACCAGCGCATCGACGCGGTCCATCATGTCTGGCGTAATGCCAACGCCAGCAGCCACGCAGAGACGTCCTTTGCTGTCTTTGCAGGCATCAGGACGTTCCTTGGTCTTGGTGATGTCGCGATAGGTGATGAGGCCTACAAACTGACCTTGGTCATTCACCACGGGGAGTTTCTCGATCCTGTGTTGTTGCAGGATGTCGGTGGCTTCCTCAAAAGAGGTCCCCTCGTGTGTGGTGATGAGTTTGACAGTCATGATTTCGCTCAGCGGACGGCTAAGGTTGCGCTCGAAACGCAGGTCGCGATTGGTGACCATGCCGATAAGCATATTGTTGTCGTCGACAATCGGGATGCCGCCGATGCCGTATTCACGCATCACGTTCAGGGCATCCTTCACGAGCGCGTCTTTTGTCAATGTAATGGGGTCCACGATCATGCCGTTCTCCGAACGTTTCACCTTCATGACCTCGTTGGCCTGGCGCTCGATACTCATGTTTTTGTGCAGTACGCCGATGCCGCCTTCTTGTGCCATGCCTATGGCCATTGCCGCCTCGGTGACGGTATCCATCGCCGCTGACACCAGAGGCACGTTGAGTTTGATGTTGCGCGAGAAGCGAGTATTAACCTTCACTTCGCGCGGCAGTACGTCAGAATAAGCGGGCACGAGCAGGACGTCATCATAGGTCAGTCCCTCGCCAACAAATTTAGAAGTATCGGTAAACATATTGTAGTTTTTGTGTTGTTAGCTTATGTTGCGGAACGATAATGCTTTGCATTTCGCGAGTCACACTCTTCGTTCCCGATAGTTTTAATTTGCAAAGTTACGATTTTTCTCGATATATGCCGAATTTAATTGCAATCTCTATGGATACGCCCTTTTTAGTTGTGAGTATGGTTTAATCTTTTTCCCTATGGTGTGAAAAATTGTGTATCTTTGCTTGTCTTTTGCAAAGCGGTGATTATATGATAACTTTCATCGTTTCAGCGGATATGGCGTAATTGGTAGCCGCGCTAGACTTAGGATCTAGTTCTTAACCGAGTGGGGGTTCGAGTCCCCCTATCCGCACTAAAAAAGGACACGTCGGATGTCGTGTCCTTTTTTGTATGTTGTTTTCCCCGATTGGGTTCCCTTCTTGTTTTCTTCTGCGTATTGGGGCTCGAACTCCTTGGCAGCGTGGCCTGATTCTTTCCCCCTTGATGGTTCTTGTGTATTGGAGGGTGGGAATAAGAAGCAGTTGAGGAGTCAGTGACGGGGAAAAGTGGTGTTATGGTTCGTCGGTGTAAGGTTTTGTCTTTGTTCCATCGGAAGTCGTATGCTTGGATGAGTTCCTTTTTTGACTCGCTGGTATATATGTGATGGCTGGGGGCTCAGTACAGGAAGTTGTTGTAGGGGTAACGGATGGCGTGGATGCGTCGCACCTCGTCGTAGAGCATGGCTCGAAGGGCGTCGATGTTCTGACGGCCAGCAGCTGAGATGAAGATGGTTTTGCCCGTTCCCATGCGTGCCATCCACGACTCTTGCAGCATCTCCAGAGGCCAGTTGGCTTTGGTCAGGGGCGTAAGGTCGTCGGCCTCTTTCTCGATGAAGGTGTAAGCATCGATTTTGTTGAAAACCATAATGACGGGTTTGTCGGCGGCTCCTATTTCGGCGAGGGTCTTTTCGACGGAGTCTATCTGCTGTTCGTAGTCGCGATGTGAGATGTCGACTACGTGGAGCAGCAGGTCGGCTTCGCTAACCTCGTCGAGGGTGGATTTGAACGATTCTACGAGGCCGTGGGGCAGTTTTCGGATGAATCCTACGGTGTCGGTAAGTAGGAAGGGTAGGTTGTCGATGACGACTTTGCGCACCGTGGTGTCGAGGGTGGCGAAGAGTTTGTTCTCGGCAAAGACGTCGCTCTTGCTCAGCAAGTTCATGAGGGTGGACTTGCCTACGTTGGTATAGCCTACGAGTGCGACGCGTACCAGCGATTCGCGGTTTTTGCGTTGCAGGGTCTTCTGCTTGTCTATGGCTGTGAGTCGTTCTTTGAGGAGTGCTATCTTCTCGGTGATGAGTCGGCGGTCGGTTTCTATCTGGGTCTCTCCGGGACCTCTCATCCCGATACCGCCACGCTGTCTTTCCAAGTGGGTCCAGAGTCGTGTGAGCCGTGGCAGCATGTATTGCAGCTGGGCCAGTTCTACCTGGGTTTTGGCAATGCTGGTGCGGGCACGTTTGGCAAAGATGTCAAGGATGAGTGTGGTGCGGTCGAGTATGCGGCATTGGAACTCGCGCTCGAGGTTGCGCAGCTGGGCCGGCGTCAGCTCGTCGTCGAAAACGAGGAAGTCTGCGTCGAGGGCGTTTTTGTATTCTTTGACCTCTTCGAGTTTCCCACTTCCTATGTAGGTGCGCGTGTCAGGACGCTCAAGGCGTTGGATGACTTGTTTGACGGATACTCCGCCGGCGGTCTCAAGGAGAAAGGCGAGTTCGGCGAGACACTCTTCGGCCCGTTCCATAGTGGTGTTGCCCGCACATACGGCAACGAGTATGGCTTTTTCGGGCACCAGTTCGGTGGAGAAGGTGTTGCGCTGCTGCGGTGTGGGTCTTTTGGCGGAATCGGCGTCAGGAGTGTTTTCTGATTCCCATGCGCCAATGTTTTTTTCCCATTTCCCTTTGTTGGTCTTCCACGAGGTCTTCATGATGCGGTTTCAGGTTTTTGAGGATGAGCAGGCGGGTAGGGGCCTTAGCGAGGGCGGGAGGTGGAGTTGGCAGCCTCTTGGAGTATTTTTTCGAGTTTAGCACCCGAGGTTTCCCAGTTATAATTGCTATGGACGAAGGCGTCGGCAGCACGAACAAGGGCTTCGGATTCTGAGGGGTTGTTCAAGAGTCTTATTATCTCATCGGCAAAACCCTGCGGTGTGTCGGCTATGAGGATCTCTTGGCCTGGCGTGGCGTGGAGCGAGTCGTTGGCGATGGGGGTGGTGATGCAGGGGATGTTCATGGCCATGGACTCGAGGAGCTTGTTCTGCAGGCCCGATCCGGTTTGCATGGGGGCTACCATGAGCCTTGACGAGGCATAGCAAGTGCGGATGTCGTCGACGTTGGCAAGGATGGTTACTTGTTGGCTGGCTTTCTCTTGGATGCTACGTCGTGGATTGGCTCCTGCTATGAGCACGGTGGTCTGCGGACGTTTTTGCCATACGAGAGGCATGATGCTGTCTATGAGATAGTTGGTAGCTCGCATATTGGGTTCATAACTCATGTTGCCGCAAAAGACGATGTCGTATCGCTTTTCGACGGACATGGGTTTGAAATAGTCGAAGTCTACTCCGTTGGGAATGATGTGTATCTCGCCGTTTTTGCGATGAGGGATGGCTTCGCTATCGCAGTCGGAGATTATCGTCAGCGCGTCGAAAATGCGGAACGAGTTGTACTCGCTCGAACGTAGCATCTTGAACTCGAAGTGTAGGATGTAGCGCCATAGTCCGCGTGCGTGATCCATGCGCCGTTCGGCATTCATGGAGAGCGCATCTTGAAAGTCCATGACTTTGGGCCGTTGGGAACGACTGACGTAGGTCATAGTTCGTACCATCTGGCTGTAGATGACATCGGGTTGTACGCGGCTCTCAAATTGTTTGTAGCTGCGGCGGGCCCGTTTGGAGTCCCAGTAGCCTATTTGGAGCGATTTGGAATAGAGGAAGTTCCGTACCACATTGAGGCCATTCAGCAGCAAGGGTGAACGCACGACGCATATCTCCTTGCAATAGGGGCGCAGGGCGTCGAGCTGCTGGTCGTTTACGG
>JAFUVR010000117.1 GCA_017477485.1 Bacteroidales bacterium
CACCTGACCATTGGCAAAAAGACGGTCGATCCACTCCTTAGGAGCCACAAAACGTCCTTCGCCATGGGAGATAGGAACAGTATGGACGGAACCAACTTCCACCTGACGGAGCCAAGGCGAAAGATTGCTGGCCACACGGGTGTAGGCCATCATGCTCTGATGGCGTCCGATGGTGTTCATGGTGAGCGTGGGCGAGTCGGGGTCTTGCTGACGAATCTCGCCATAGGGGACAAGGCCGAGTTTCACCAGCGCCTGGAAACCGTTGCAGATGCCGAGCATCAAGCCGTCGCGCTCGCGGAGCAGACGCATGACGGCATCGCTAACCATGGCGTTGCGGAAAACCGAGGTGATGAACTTAGCCGACCCCTCAGGCTCGTCGCCTGCCGAGAAACCACCGGGGATCATCACAATCTGACTTTGATCGATGGCACGGGCGAAGGCGTCGACCGACTCGTTGATCTGGCTGGCGTTCTGATTGCGGAAGACCAGGATGCGGGTGTCGGCGCCAGCACGTTCGAAAGCCTTGGCGGTATCGAACTCGCAGTTGGTACCCGGGAAGACGGGGATGAAGACCTGCGGGCGGGCCACCTTGTGCTTGCATATATAGGGGCTGTCGCACTTGAAGAGGTCATTGCGCACCGGCTCGGTGGAAGCGTTGAGGCTTGCCGTCGGGAAGACACCTTCCAATGGTTTAGACCACGCCTCAAGGGCTTCGTCAATAGTGATGGCAGTGGTGCCGTAGTTGAGTGTCCCGCGGTCGTGGGTGAAGCCGATGACCGTGTTGCGGAAGAAGAGCTTGTCGGTGTCGGCAACCTCGACAACGATGTTGCCGTAGGCCCTCTCGGCCAGCTGCTGCAAAGGAATCATCGCATCGATAGCCACGCCGACACGGTTGCCGAATGCCATCTTGCTGACAGCCTCGATGACGCCACCGAAACCAACACAATAGGCAGAGAAGACCTTCTCGTCCTCGATGGCCTTGCGGAGGGCATCATACTGAGAGAGTACGTCGCTATAGACCGGCATACCATTGGCATCGCGCTTGATGTCGAGAAGCACGAGTGTATGGCCAGCCGCCTTGAGCTCGGGCGTTACGACATGCTGGAGGTCGCTGATACCCACGGCAAAAGAGACCAGGGTGGGCGGCACATCAATATCGTTGAAAGAGCCGCTCATGCTGTCCTTGCCGCCAATGGCGGGCAGGCGTAGTCCCATCTGTGCGCTGTAGGCGCCGAGAAGCGCCGCGAAGGGTTGTCCCCAGCGGTGCGAGTCGCTTCCCAACTTCTTAAAATACTCTTGGAACGTGAGTCTCACCCGCGAGGCGTCGCCACCGGCAGCGGCAATCTTAGCCACCGAGCTCACCACAGCATAGACGGCTCCGTGGAAGGGGCTCCAGCTGCTCAGGTAGGGGTCGAAGCCATAGGACATGATGCTGACGGTGTCGGTATGGCCCTTGAGCATTGGGATTTGGGCCACCATGCTCTGGGTGGGCGTGGTCTGGGTACGACCGCCGAAGGGCATCAGCACACTGCCGGCGCCGATGGAACTGTCAAACATCTCGACAAGTCCTTTCTGCGAACATACATTGAGGTCGGAGAGGATGCCGAGCCATGAGGAGCGGACATCGTTGCTATCGACAGCGGCTGCAGGTTTGTCGCCCTGAGGGAGCGAGACCGAGACGGTGGTCTCCTGATGGGCGCCGTTGGTATCGATGAAGCGGCGGCTGAGGTCGACAATCTTTTTGCCGCGCCAAGTGAGCACCATGCGGGGTTCGGCGGTCACGGTAGCCACCACCGTGGCCTCGATATTCTCCTCATCGGCATAGCGCAGCATTTTTTCCACATCCTTGGGGTCGACGACCACGGCCATTCGTTCTTGCGATTCGCTGATGGCCAGTTCGGTACCGTCGAGACCGGCATACTTCTTGGGCACCTTGTCGAGGTCGATGAGGAGGCCGTCGGCGAGTTCGCCGATGGCCACGCTGACGCCGCCGGCGCCAAAGTCGTTACACTTCTTGATGAGCGAAGCCACCTCTTCGCGGCGGAAGAGGCGCTGTATCTTGCGTTCCGTAGGAGCATTGCCTTTCTGCACCTCGGCGCCACAGGTGGTGAGCGACGCCGTAGTGTGGGCCTTGGAAGAGCCCGTGGCGCCGCCGCATCCGTCGCGGCCTGTGCGGCCACCGAGGAGGATGATGATGTCGCCTGGGTCGGAGCTGAGACGTTTTACGGCACGACGCGGGGCTGCCGCAATGACGGCACCGATTTCCATGCGCTTGGCCACATAGTTGGGGTGATACACCTCATTGACAAGGCCTGTTGCCAGGCCTATCTGGTTGCCATAGCTGCTGTAGCCGTGGGCAGCGGTGGTGACGATCTTGCGTTGCGGCAGTTTGCCCTCGATGGTCTCGCTGAGAGGCTTCGTGGGGTCGGCGGCGCCAGTGACGCGCATGGCCTGATAGACATAGGTACGGCCGCTCAGCGGGTCGCGGATACAGCCACCGAGGCAGGTGGCGGCGCCACCGAAAGGCTCAATCTCGGTAGGATGGTTGTGGGTCTCGTTCTTGAAATTGATGAGCCATTCCTCCACTTTGCCGTCCACCTTGATAGGCACGACGATGCTGCAAGCGTTGATCTCGTCGCTCACCTCCTGGTCGTCGAGGAGGCCCGCTTTGCGGAGACGTTTGGCGGCGAGGGTACCGATGTCCATCAGACAGACATATTTGTCGGTGCGTCCGGCGTACTGGTCGCGGTGGTCGTTGAGGTATTGCTGGAACGTACCCTCGATGAGGTCGCGGTAGCGACCTTCGTCGAAGGATACATTCTTGAGTTCGGTGGCAAAGGTGGTGTGGCGGCAGTGGTCGCTCCAGTAGGTGTCAAGGACGCGGACCTCTGTCATGGTAGGGTCACGATGTTCCTCGTCGTGGAAATAGTGCTGGATATGGCGGAAGTCGGCAAAAGTCATAGCCAGGCCAAGAGAGCCGTAGAGCTGACGAAGCTGGGCCTCGTCCATATCCTTAAAACCAGTGAAGACATGGACGTCGGCAGGTTCGTCGAAATGCTGGGCAAGCGTGTCGGGCTTATGCTCGTCGGTGAGGCGGCTGTCAACAGGGTTGACACAGTGTTTGACGATAGCATCGCGGTCGGCCTGCGAGAGGTTGCCACTGATGACATAGGTAGTGGCCGACAGGATGACGGGCTGCTCGCTACTGTTGAGGAGGCGCACGCACTGGTCGGCAGAGTCGGCACGCTGGTCATACTGACCTGGCAGGTATTCGACCGAGAAACAGAAGTCATCGTCCCTGCGAGGGAACGACTCCTCGAAGACATCATCGACAGGCGGTTCGGCAAAGACCGTCTGTTTGGCCAACTGATAGGTGGCATCGGAGAGATGCTCGATGTCGTAGCGGATGAGGACACGCACCTTGTCGACATGGAGTCCAAGGTAGCTGGTCAGTTCCTCATGGAGTTCTTTAGCCTTAACGGCATAGTCGGGTTTCTTCTCGACGTAGATACGTCTTACATTATTAGACATATTAGCAAACAATATATTTTATTGTGAAACAAATCGTTTTTAAGAGCGGCTGCACGACACAGCCCATCGCGTCAGTCGGCATTATAGCCCTCGGGATGGCGTGCCCTCACGTTGCGATAGTACTGCTTGATGACGGTCATATCGGCATCGAAGTCGCCAGTAGGATAGAAGGTAGGACCCACGCCCATAACCTTACGACCATAGTCGACATAGGCCATGACGATGGGCACATGGGCCTCGGTAGCAATCTCGTAGAATCCACGTTTCCAACGCTTGACGGCCTTGCGGGTGCCTTCGGGCGTGACGACGAGGGTCCAGTCGGACTCGTTGTTGAAATGATGGACGGCCTGCTGCACCATGCCGTTGTGGCGGTTGCCGCGGTCCACGGCGATGGCGCCTGTCTTGGCCAGCACGCGACGGGTGAAGATGTTGAAGAACTCCTTCTTGATGAAGATATGGAAATTGATGTTCAGTTTCCACAGACAGGCCACGCCAAGCAGATAGTCGGCCACGGAGGTATGCGGAGCCACGATGATGACGCAGTGGTGCAATTCGGGCCGCGAATCGGGTTGCGGGATGTCGTACTTCCAGCCGAATAGACTGACGCA
>JAFUVR010000118.1 GCA_017477485.1 Bacteroidales bacterium
AAGTCGGCGATGGAACAACCTTTTGAGTAGAAGAAGGCGATAATCTCGTTCTTTCGCCGTGTCAGTATTTTAGGTGTGTGGGCCAGGGCGGTCCAATAGGTCAGTTCGTTTTTCATGCTATATCTCCTCCTACAGTTTTAGCTATGGTGATTGGAACAATCTGTTCGGCGTCCAAAGTGCTGAGCAACTTGCCAATCTCCTTGATGGTTGCGCCGCTGTCGTAGATGTCATCGACAAGCAGAATACGTTTCCCTCTTATCTCGTCAGGATTGGCGTAATCAAAAGCACCTTTGACATTGTCGCGTTTCAAATAGCTATTTTGAAAGATTTTCTGCTCGTTGGTCGATCTTTTCTTAACGAGATTGTGAGACAGGGGGATGTTAAGGGCATCGGCAAATTTTATTGCGAAATGCTTCACAAGATCTCCCGAATGCGTTGGCGGGACATAGACGACAAGGTCGAAATGCTCTTTCCCAAAAGTACGGTGGAATGCCTTAAGGGTAAGTCTCAGCAGGAAATCAGGGAAATCGCCACCCCCTTCATATTTAGAACGATGAATAGCCCTGCCCACATTAGAGGTCCCATAATAGGAAGCAGCCACACCATTGGCCATCTTATTAGTTTTGAGATCGGTTTCTAACACTGGAAAATAGGACTCTCTGAAGTTCCTGATGATTTCTCTCCAATGGTCGGTCATCGCCACAGTATGTTTCTCCAAATTGGTGTTGTCGCAATTAGCATATCTGGTAGCACTATCATCGTCAAGGAACCGACAGAGGAACTGCATACGCGGCTGGGAAGTATACACATAGTCAATCATGCTATCCAGGTCTCTCAGCTTAGCCTGTCTCAGCTCCTCAAAAAGACGAGTGTCTAATTCCGGCGCACCGTATCGGTACTCCAATTTCTTACTCCTTCCCTCGCCGACCTCATGTGCGATACCTTGGTCGATAAGGTCAGCCCGAATGACACGTACAGCGGTTTGCTTTAGGTTGGTTTCCCGCATAAGTCCACTTTCGTTGAGCGGTTCTTCTTGTAGTGCCTCTATGGCCTTTAGGTATTTTGACCTCGAAGGGCGTGCGCCATCGATGAAGGCCTTAGGAAGACGCTTGTCAACAGGGGTACCGTCGTCGCCCTCCGTCTCATTGAAGAAAAGAATAATCGTAGTAGGTTTGCCGTCGCGGCCCGCTCGTCCTATCTCCTGATAGTAATGGATAGGCGAGGCAGGAATCTGCGTGTGGATGATGAAACGGATGTCAGGCTTGTCAATACCCATGCCTAACGCATTGGTAGAGACCACACACTTGTATCGATTTTTCTTTAGTCCGATTTCTATCTCCTTGCGAGTATCGGCATCATGGCCTGCATTGTAATTGACGGCATTAATACCGTTATAGGAAAGCCATTTGGCATAAACCTCGGTGTCGACGCGAGTGCCAGTGTAGATAAGACCAGTACCATCGATTTCGTTCAGGTGTTGTGCCAGCCATACCATCTTCTCGTCTTCCGAAGATACACGGATGACATACAGCCGGAAATTGGTGCGGCACAGTGGACCACGGAAAGTATTGACGATGCCCGTCTGCCGCTCAATGTCGTTCTGCACACGCTTTGTAGCGGTGGCCGTCGTTGCAAGCACAGGCATATTGTATGGCAAAAGGCTCACAAGTTTCTCAATACGTCTGAAAGCCGGGCGGAAATCGTGTCCCCACATAGAGATGGTGTGGGCCTCGTCAACCACCACCATCGAGAGGTTCAAGTCGTGTGTTGTGGCAACCCAATCGCTGTTTTCCTGTCGCTCTGGCGCGATATAGAGTATTTTGACTTTGCCATCCAATGCTTCTTGCATCGCCTCAAGGTTTTCCTCGTAGGTCTGCTCTGAGTTGATATATCTGGCGGCAATGCCACGAGCATTGAGAGCATCCACCTGGTCGCGCATTAGGGCAATAAGCGGCGAGAAAATGACAGTAACACCGTCAAACACTGTAGCAGGGTACTGATAGCATAACGACTTGCCAAAACCCGTACGCTGAATCATCAAAATACGATCACCCATCAGAATCCGACGAATGGCCTCCCACTGCTCGTCATAGAAGTGTTGGATGCCAAAGATGCGATACAGCCTCTTCTCGTGTTCAGTTCTGTCTGGATTCATGACCTACTCGTTCGTTTTTCCACTTTTAGCCAACGGGGTGATTATGCCTTAACGACCAATTTCCTCATTGTTCGAATGTGACATTTCGACGGGTTGCTTGTTCGTTTCTCTTTGTTTTAGGATGAAATGTTTGCTGTCAGAGCGATTGTCGAAAATATAAGCCAAGACTACGTTTGAGTATATTATATTGCTATAAAATAGGTTGATACATCTCCGGACAAAGATGTATTAACTTACAAAAGTATTAAATATATTTATAAAAAGCAAAACGGAACGCCTATGGAGCATGGCAAAGGATTGAGAATTAGGTAATCAAAATGTAAACTACGCGGGACAAGCATTTGCCGAACTTGCAATGTCGGGCGTAGTCAGACTCTGTCTGCCACCTTTGAAAACACTCGATTCCAGAACTTATTAAGAGCCGATGGGCAAACAGCCTTTCTTGGTGCGTAACCGGTCGGAGCATACGGCGTCCTACACTTGGAACTGTATAATAATCACGAAAGGGAAGGCGTGGTGATTCACGCTACCTGGCAGTTCAAGTATAGGAGGGGGCAGCGCAGAACACAAAGGTAGCGAAAAGGACTATCAACACATTGGAAATCAAGAAGGCAACTGAGAATTTCGAGCAAAGCACGAGGACGACGAAAAAGATTACCATCACCCTGAAGGGCCTTCACATGGGTGGTCAATTTCAAACGATGCTCATAGCAGAGAAATAAAGACTAAAGAAAAAAGAAACACTCATTGTTGAGTGTTTCTTTTTAATCTTGGCGGTCCGGACGAGACTCGAACTCGCGACCCCATGCGTGACAGGCATGTATTCTAACCAAACTGAACTACCGAACCGTTTGTTTCCAGACTTTTCTATCTCTGAAAGACGATGCAAAGATACGACTTTTATGTCCACCGACAAAATTTTTTTCGTTTTTTTTGGCATAATAAATCACAACACGCTGTATGTCAAATTGTATCTCTTTTATTTATTGACTACATTCACAGGGTTGTGAGTCGGTTTTTAGTGATGCCACGTCGTCATCAAGAGCGGTTTTTCACTGTCGGTTCTGCGAGTCGATACAGATTGTTACAGGGCCATCGTTGACAAGTGCCACCTGCATGTCGGCACCGAAACGTCCCGTAGCCACGGGCTTGCCGAAGAGCTCGGCGAGGCGGCTTACAAAGCGCTCATACATGGGGATGGCACGCTCAGGACGTGAGGCCTTGATGTATGAGGGACGGTTGCCTTTCTTGGTAGAGGCCATGAGGGTGAACTGGCTGACCACGAGCAGTCCGGCGTCCTCAACCTCGACGACGGGGAGGTTCATCACGCCCTCGCTGTCGTCGAAGATGCGGAGGCTTACAATCTTGTGGCAGAGCCACTCGATGTCGGCATCGGTGTCGGCATCTTCGATGCCCAAAAGAATCAGCAGGCCCTGACCTATGGAGCCGACCGGCACACCCTTGATAGTGACGCTGGCACTGGAGACTCTTTGTATGACAATACGCATAAAACTATTTGATTATAACGCAATTATTGATGAAGATATCGGGGGCCATTACACAGATGGTTATCCCCTAACAAATCTCTGCACAAAAGGAAAACGATAGCATCGTCCTCCCACGTCGCTGCACTGGGAGCAATCAGAACATAGGCTTGGCGGCCACGGACATCTGCAAGTCCGGCATCTGGCTACGCATGTCTAAAAGAAACTCCCGCGGATTGACCATAGCAGAGCTGGAGCTAAACTCAAGGCTGCGCATAGTGGGCTGTCCGTTGCTGACGAAGGAAAGGGAGAGGATGACACGCACGGGCACTGAGCCTTTGTGTTTGGCAGCGGTTCTTTTGAAGAGGTCGATGAAGCGTTCGGAAAGGGCTTCGACGGGCATCTGTATCTTGATACATTTGGCATACTTCTCAAGCACACTGCTGAGGAGGAAGATGTCGCTGATTTTAAGACGGGGCGACGACTTGCTGACGCTACCGTCGGGATTGACCGTGGTCCACTGCTGTACTGAGCCCTTGCAGAAGACAAAAAGGCCGGAGGTGAAATAGGCCTTGAACTGCTGCAACTGGTCGTCGAAAAGGCGGAGCTCATAGCTGCCGTCGTAATCCTCGATGGTCATGATGCCATAGGGCTTACCTTTCTTGGAGATGCCATTGCGCGCAGAGGTGATGATGCCGCCGAAACGAACGTTCTGACCGGCAAGTTTATCGAGGTCGGCGAGCTGGCTGGTGGACATAGCGAAATGCTTCATCTCGTAGCGGAAATCGTCGAGCGGATGGGCGCTAATGTAGAAGCCCACCACCTCCTTCTCCTTGTTGCACTGCTCAATGGTGCTCCACGGGGCACACTGTGGCGGCACAGGGTTGGCCTCGGACCGCATGTCGACAGAGAGATCGAAGAGGTTCATCTGCGACGAGTCCTTGGCTTCCTGCTGGCGCATGGCCCAGCGGAAAAGACGGTCGAGGAAGACGGGGGAGTCGGGCGCAGCGCTGTCGGGCACAAAATACTGGGCACGATGCATCTCGCCCACGCCATCGAAGGCACCGGCCTTGATAAGCACCTCGACGTTTTTGCGGCCCACGGTACGCAGGTTGACGCGGGACAGGAAATCGAAGATGTCGGCATAGGGTCCGTGCTGCTCGCGTTCCTCGATGATAGCGGAGGCGGCAGCCTCGCCCATGCCCACGATGCCTTGCAGGCCGAAACGTATCTGGCCCTTATGGTTGGCGGCAAAGTTGGCCATCGACTCGTTGACGGAGGGGAGCATGATCTCGATGCCATTCTTGCGGCAGTCTTCCATGAGTTCGGTCACGCGCTTGTTGTCGGACTGCTCGCTGGTGAGCACCGCAGCCATATACTCGGCAGGATAGTGGGCCTTAAGATAGGCCGTCTGGTAGGCCACCCACGAGTAGCAGGCGGCATGAGACTTGTTGAAGGCATAGGAGGCGAATTTCTCCCAGTCGGCCCAGATTTTCTCCAGCTTATCCTTGGGGTGTCCGTTGGCCTGGCCGCCTTCGAGGAATTTGTCTTTGAGCATCATCATCTTGTCAATCTGCTTCTTGCCCATGGCCTTGCGGAGGGTGTCGCTCTCGCCGCGGGTGAAGTTGGCCAACAGACGGCTGAGGAGCATGACTTGCTCCTGATAGACGGTGACGCCGTAGGTCTCCTTCAGGTATTTCTCCATGACGGGGATGTCGTAAGTGATGGGCTCGTCGCCATGCTTGCAGCG
>JAFUVR010000119.1 GCA_017477485.1 Bacteroidales bacterium
CTGCACGGCATGCAGGAAGGCGTGATATTCAAGCTGGACTACAACATGCGGAACCTCCTGTGGAGCACCTATATGGGCGGCAAGTCGGACGATGCCGTCTACAGCATCGAGGTGGACAGCCAGTACAACCTGCTGGCTTGTGGCGGCACCAGCTCGCCCGACTTTCCCACCACCCCCGGGGCTTACAATAACGACTACAACGGCGGAACGGTGGACGGATTCGTATGCAAGATTTCTTACAACGGCGACCAGTTGATGGCCTCTACCTATTTTGGTAGCGATGCCTACGACCAGTGCTATTTCGTGCGTCGAGGCAAGAATAGCGACGTGTTCATCTTCGGACAGACCAAGGCCAGCGGCAGCACCTTGATACACAACGCCAACTACAACACGCCCAACAGTGGACAATTCATAGCCCATCTGGCGCCAGAGCTCGACTCACTGGTGTGGAGCACCGTTTTCGGCACCGGAAATGGCAAGCCCAACATCTCGCCGACGGCCTTCGTAGCCGACCTATGCAACCGCGTCTACGCCGTAGGGTGGGGACGCGACTTTGTGGGCTACTACGACCATAATCGCAATCCCATCACATGGCGCACCGGTGGCACCACAGACATGGAGGTCACACCCGACGCCTACGAGAGCAACACCGACGGACAGGACTTCTACATCATGAGTCTCTCGATGGACGCTTCGACGCTGGACTACGCCACCTTTTTTGGCGAGGTCAACGACGCCCCGCCCGGCTACGTAGGCGGCTACGGCGGCGACCATGTTGATGGAGGCACCAGCCGTTTCGACCGCCTTGGCGTGCTCTACCAGAGCGTCTGCGGTAGCTGCGGCAGGTCGCAGTACTTTCCCACCACGCCCAACGCATGGAGCCGACAAAACAGGTCGGGCAACTGCAATAACGCCGTCTTCCGTTTCCAGATTCATGCCGACTTTCCCCTGGCAGAGTTCAGTCCTGTGCCCGTCGGCTGCGCACCATACAACGTGCAATTTGTCAATACCGGACGAGGCACATCCTTCGAATGGGACTTTGGCGACGGCACCACCAGTACCGAGCGCGACCCGCAACACACCTACGAGCACGGCGGCGAATATACCGTGCGACTGGTGGCCCGCCAGCTCTACGGGTGCTCCGAGGTCGACTCCACGTCGCGCACCATACGGGTGCTGGAAAACAACTCGCGCCGACTCCCGCCCGTCACCAGCTGCGTATTCGGTCAGCCAGTTCAGATAGGATTCACACCCATGACGGGCTGCCAATACCACTGGCTGCAGACCAACGTCAGCGACCCCACCATTGCCAATCCCAATGTCGTAGAGTCAGGCACCTACATTCTCCAGATAACCCAGCAGGAGTTGCTCGACGCCGCCGGATGCATAGAGACGGACACCTTTGACGTAATCTATTACGACCTGCTCGACACGCTCTACACCTTTCCTCCGCTCTGTGCCTACGATAGTTTCGGACATGCCATTGCCCAGCTCTCGCCCAATGCCACCGGCACCATCACCTACACATGGGACGGACTCTCCACCGGAAGCAACACGCTCTATCATATCGCCAACACCACCCAACGTCACCTGCTGCGTGTCTCCAACGAATACTGTTCGGTCGATAAATACTTCACCATCCATACCCCAAGCCCCATCCTCAACAAAGATGGTAACATCATTCTCTGTGACGGCTGCGATGGCTACATAGAAATCAGCATGAGCGACCCACGCAGCGACATGGCCTACAGCTATCTCTGGAACGATGGAACCACCAGCAGCAGCCGCGAAGGTCTATGCGAAGGCGCCTATGCCGTGGCGGTGAGCGACACCAATAACTGCACCTATCACGACACCACACGCATCATGCGTAGCAACACCTTCAACAGGCCTATCCAAGTGTGGGCCGACGACACCGTCGTAATAGAGAGTTTCAAAACCACGCTGCACGTAACCCCCATTTCCGGATGCACCTACGAGTGGAGCCCATCCAAACACATGACTGATGCCACCACGGCCAATCCCACGGTGAAAGTATATGAGCCAACGACCTATACCGTGACCCTCACCGACCCATCAGGTTGTCACTACCGTGACAGCGTGAGGGTTGGCTGCGAGTATATCGACTGCGGCAAAGAGAGCCTTTTCATCCCCAATGCTTTTTCCCCTAATGGAGACGGGCAGAACGATCGTTTCTGCATACGCAACGATGACCCAATCACGCACTTCTACATCGCCATCTTCACTCGCTGGGGCGAGCTGGTCTATGAAAGCAACGACATCAGCCAGTGCTGGGACGGCCGCTATAATGGCAACCCGTGCCTGCCCGCCGCCTACTACTACACATGTCGTTACACCTGCGTGGAAGGCAAATCGAGCGAGCGCAAAGGCGACATCACGCTGATAAGATAAACCGTATGGCGGTTGCACAGCGACAATCGTCAACCGCCATCCCCTTCTGCATTGATTCATCAAAGCTGACACCCCAATCATCGAACAAAAAGGAAGCCACAAGCCATGGGAAGCAAATATGACACACCGCACGACCAGTTCGTAATAGCCTATCTCCCCCACCCCGACAAGACAGAGGCCGTGGTATCTCATGCCCTCCCACTGGCACAGATGCTTCACAAAGGCCTAATACTCCTCTATATCAACGACCCACGGTATGGCGGACCCACCAAGGAGGAAGCACAGCACCTGCTTGCCGACGAGGTAGAACGAATAAGACCTCAGCATCCAGACACCAACTATATAGCCCTCGCAGGCAACAGCCGCGAAGTCATCAGCGCCCTGCCCACACTGCTCTATGGCGTAGTAGTAGTGGCCGAAAGCAACAACGAGAGCCCACGCCGCTCGCCCACACACCCTAAGGAGGTACTGCGGCTATTTGCCGAGAGCAAGATAGCATACCTCGTGGTGCAACAACGCTATGAGAAAAAAGACTTCATGTCCGACGTCACACTGACTATCGACTATCGACGTGAAAGCAAAGAGAAACTCATCTGGGCCTCCTACATGGCACGCTTCAACCACAGCCATCTCCACATCCTCTCTCAGCAATATAAAGACGAAGGGCTACACAAGGCATGGCACGACAACATCCGCTTCATGGAGAAGATGTTCGCCAGTCTGGGCATCAGCGACTATACCATTGAAAACTATGCGGGGCGTGGTCCCTTTGCAGAGACTGGCGCCATAGAAGATGCATGCAGAAAAAAATATGACATGCATATCTGCACCACTACCGACATGCACGACCGCGACACCCTTGAACTCCTTATAGGGACCGCCGAACAACGTGTGATACGCAATCCGTGGAAGTACCCCATACTCTTTCTCAATCCCCGCGACGACCTCTACGTGCTTTGCGACTGACAATGAGCCGTCCACCATCATTTGGCGAAAACAAACCTCGGCCGACCGACGCAAAACATCCATCATACGAGTTTCCCAACCCGATTACGGTTCTCAGTCCTACCCGTTGTGGACAGCAATAGCCTCCTGTCGTCCATGCAGTAGGACACTATCGCCCATCCGTTTCTCGCAACTTGACAAAATGGAGTAATGGACAACACCACAGTCCGGAAGGCATCGGAGAAATAAAGATAAATCGAAACCCAACCGGCTTATTCCTCACACCCTTTATGCTTAGTTTTTCGTGTATAGCGTTTCTTGTTGCGTACAGCACGATCTTTGGCATGAAAGCCACTGCCAAGCCGTTCCTGCTCTAACTCACGATTGGCCATGCGGGCAGCGAGGACCTGCAGAGGGACTTTTTTCTTCTTCTTTTTCATAGCGACGATGAACGATGGCTACGGGTCCACGGTATTCGTTCCAACAAAAAAAAGACCAAGGCGCCCATGGCCATTCCAACAATGGCACCACACACGCAGTCGCCCGGATAGTGCTTGCCCAAATAGGGACGGCTATAAGCCACCAAGCAAGCCCATAGAAACAGTAGCACCGGGGCCACCCATGAAGGAGCAGGACGTCGGGAGATACTGCGGACCCCGTTCTTTCCATAGCGGAGCGCAAAGAACATGGTCAACGAAAAAACATTGGCAGCATGAGAGGATATGAAGCCGTACTGACCGCCACAATGGGTGCGGAACATACGCACATCCTCAAGCACATGGCAGGGACGTAGACGGCAGACCACATCCTTGAAACAAAGCACGGAGATGCGGTCGCTCAACAAGAAGCACAGGATGATACCCAATCCGACGACCCACCACTGACGGGGCTCGCGACGCAACGTGAGGAGGCAAAAAACGGCAATCAACACGACTGCCCACGACCATGTCTGAGAGACACTCCACAACAGCCAATCGGCCCATGGCGAATGATGATGGTTTATCCAGAGGAAGAGCTGGGTGTCGAGGGTGTCCAGATAGGCAATCATGATGAGGCTGTTATTGAATCTGTAAGAAAATGGACCAAAGCGTTACAATCTGATATCAACTCGGCTGCAAACTATCGGCAACAACGTCTATCATTCTGACGGTTCGTTAATCATTTGGAACAAACGGTCCTTGAGTTGCTGCATATTGTGTCCTGCCACAGCACTTATGAAAATTGTCTCGACGTCATGGGGCAGATGCTGGCGAAGTTGCTGCATCATCGTATCGTCGAGCATATCGCACTTGGTGATAGCCAATAGGCGTTGTTTGTCCATGAGTTCGGGGTTGTAGCGCCTCAGTTCTTCGAGCAGGATGCCGTATTCGCGACTGATGTCGAGTTGTTCGCAACTGACCATGAAAAGAAGTACCGAGTTGCGCTCTATATGGCGGAGAAAACGGAGTCCGAGCCCCTTTCCCTCACTGGCACCTTCGATGATGCCAGGGATATCGGCGATACAGAAAGACTGGTCGTCGTGATACTTGACGATGCCCAGATTGGGCACCAGCGTGGTAAACGGGTAGTCGGCTATTTGGGGACGGGCTGCTGAGAGCACGCTGAGGAGTGTGGACTTGCCCGCATTGGGGAAACCTACGAGGCCGACATCCGCCAACATCTTGAGTTCGATAATAATCCAGCGTTCTTCAGCAGGTTCGCCGGGCTGTGCATAGCGGGGGGTCTGGTTGGTTGCTGACTTGAAATGATCGTTTCCGAGACCGCCACGACCTCCCTTGGCAATGATGACCATCTGACCATCTTCCGTAACCTCGCCCAGCATCTCTCCCGTCTCGGCATCACGGCAGACACATCCCAACGGCACATCGAGCACTTGGTCGGCGCCCTGGCGTCCAGTACATAGGTTCTCGCCGCCGTTCTGACCATTCTCAGCAAAGACATGCTTCGTATATTTGAGGTGGAGCAACGTCCACCGCTGACTGTTGCCACGCAGGATGACATGACCGCCACGACCGCCGTCGCCGCCGTCGGGGCCCGCCTTGGCATTGTATTTCACACGTAGCAGGTGAGCCGATCCCGCTCCTCCCTTGCCTGAGCGGATGAATATCTTGACATAATCTACAAAGTTGCTATTCATGACTGTATCGATGTTGGAATGTGATAAGGCAGTGATTAGTCCATGAGGGCGTCGGAACTGCAAATCTATCTGTGATGATTGCCTATGTGAGAAAGATGTGAGTGCCCCATGAGGCCATCCATTGTTGCAGACGGATTCATGAACGAGAGCACAGAAGAAAAACCTGGCCTATAACGGCATCGCCCATACATACACACTTCAGCCCATAAATCCATACAGTAACGGATTTACGGGCTGAAGAAAAGAGCAAAGAATTATAGTTTCTCGATGGCAGCTATAATAGAGGCCGAGATGTCTTCGACCTTGCCAACGCCATTGACTTTGATGTGTTTGCCCTGCTTCTCATAGTAGGAGGCCACGGGCAGAGTTTTGTTTTCGTATTCTTTGAGGCGGTTCTTGATAGTCTCTTCGTTGTCGTCGCTACGGCCGCTGATCTTGGCTCGTTCGAGCATACGGCGGATGAGTTCGTCATTGGGCACATCGAGGCTCACC
This sequence comes from Bacteroidales bacterium, assembly GCA_017477485.1. Lineage (GTDB taxonomy): Bacteria > Bacteroidota > Bacteroidia > Bacteroidales > P3 > Colimorpha. The sequence goes on from JAFUVR010000119.1 coordinate 5,987, forward strand.
ATGCAAGTAATCGAGCGACCATATTTAGCCATAAGTTTATCGAGTGTCTCGGCCTGTGCCACATTGCGCGGAAAGCCGTCGAAGAGGATGCCCTGTGTGTCGGAGGCAATGGCCTTGTCGATCATCTCTACCACGATGTCGTCGCTCACAAGGCTACCGCTGTCCATAATACTTTTGATGCGTTTGCCGAGTTCGGTCTGGTCGGCTATCTCCTTGCGCAGCAGGTCGCCCGTAGAGATGTGGTTGAGGTTGTATTTGGCAACGAGCAAGTCGCTCTGTGTACCTTTGCCGGCGCCAGGGGCACCGAAAAGAACGATGTTAAGCATAATGTTTGGAAAATAAAATAAGTTATTGAAGGAGCAAAAATAAGACTATCTGTGAGGAGAATTGCAACCTAATCTATTCTTTGTGTTGGATAATAATGAGTCAGCCTGATTGTGTCATGGACAGGGTATGCCGTTCTCCATCTGTTGCTAATGACTTGGGACATGCGTTGGAGAATCCAAAAAGTGGTTTTCAAACATTGTTGGATCCTCGCAAAGCCACATAACTATTTGACCTGAGTAATCTCGATGTCGAATACCAAGGGAGAGTAAGGAGGAATCACATCGCGGTTGCCCATGGGGCCATAGCCAAGCTTAGAGGGAATGATGAGTGTCAGTTCAGTGCCAGCAGGCATACCGTCGATACCCTCTTCCCATCCAGGGATGAGGCCCATCTTGCCGACAGTGTACTGCAGCGTGTTGCTGTCGAACACCCGTCCGTCAAGCAGCGAGCCCTTATACTTGAGGCTAACATCCTTGCCCGTGGCCACCACGTTGCCTTTACCCTGCTTGCGGACAATAACATAAAGTCCATTGGCGCGAGGAGCGGTGGTGATATTGTTTTTCTTGACATATTCGGCAATAGCAGCGGGCTCAGCCTCTTCCATCTGCTTCATATTCTCGTAGAAATTCTCGCGTTCTTGGTTCAGTTCGTCGGCACTGACGCGGTCCACGACGGTGACATCATAGTAAAGGATCTGGCCCTTGCCAGGCAAGTAGGACGGCGGCATGTGGTTGTCATAGTAGGCTGCCATGGAGTCGGCAAAGATGGCAAAAGAAGCCTTGTCGCCCACATGAAGCATCAACAGACCCTCGTCAAGGCGACCATCGCCGTGATAAGTGTCCTCCTTGATGGTGAACATACGTTGGGGTTTACCCACGTTGGAGAAAAGTTCTTCGTTGTCGAGACGGAACACAACTTCGGCCACCAGCTGGTCACCGATGACAAGTTTCTCGCCTTTCTTGTTGACCTTTTCGATCTTGTAGTGCAAACCACTCTTGGTCTTCTTATAGCCGGGGATGTCGGACTTGTTGCAGGCAGCAAACAAGATAACACCGGCCACGAGCATCGTTAAATATTTGAAAGTGTTTTTCATGTTATATTGTTTTTTTTGTTTTTTTCAGTATGAAGAACGTTTCGAAAAGATATCAGCAAAGTGTTATGCCATTCGTTTCCCGATAGTGTTTCATTGATGGCTGTGTTGAATCTTAAAGTTGTTTACTTGATGTCTATGGTATACATTAGCGGCGTACGAGGAGGGATAGCGTCGCCGTCACCCACAGCGCCGAATGCTGCCTGAGAAGGGACAATCACATGGGCACGGCTTCCATGGCGTAGGGAAAGGATGGCGGCATCGAGGCCCTCGCAAGGCTGCATGCGTCCGGCGAGGAAAGACTCGTCGCGATTGTCATAGAGGACATTACCTGCCAAATCTTCGACACGATAGCTGACGCTGACGCTGTCGTCGTTACCTATAGCACTGCCCTGCCCTGCCACGTATTCGTGCACGCGGGCGCCACACGCAAGCTGACGGACCGACCATCCTCGGCGATCGATGTATCCACCGATGGCGGTTTCCTCATGTTCAATCAGGTAACGGTTGGCGTTGATAGCATTCTGTGTGTAGTCAGGTTTAGTGTCTGTTTCTATTTCGATAACGGGCGTTTCGGAGCATGCAACAGTCACAGCCAGCGTACATAAGATGCACGACAGCGCGAGGAGATACTTCATATAGCAAGGTCCGTTCATCGTGTTTGCGAGAGAAATACATTCTCCACTTTGTCCATCACCTCCTTCATAGTCATTCCCACACAGTCGCCGCCCGCGGCTTTGATATGGCCGCCGCCATTAAAAAACTGGCTGGCGATACGCTCCACATTAAAGTCGAATTTAGAGCGGAGCGACACCTTGATGCGTTTCGGTTCTTCGCGGATAAGGGCTCCTACTTCGACCTGTTGCAGCCGGAGGGTGTAGTTGACAAGGCCTTCAATATCGACACTGTCGATATGATGGCGGTGCTGGTCGTCAAGAGAGATATAGAAGTATGCGAATTTGTGCTCGGGGAATATTTTGAGCCGTTGGCTGATGGCGAAGGCGTAGAACATCAAACGGTCGACAGAGTAGTTGTCGACGATGAAGTGGTTGAGACGTTCGGGGTCGATATCGCGAGCCACGAGAGCGGCGACGGCCTCATAGAGCGAGGGCTGGTTGCAGCTATAGCTGAGGCCGCCAGTGTCGGTACGGATGCCCGTATAGAGACAGGTGGCCACGGTGCGGTCGATGGCATCCGGTCCCCAGGCCGATAGGGCTACCCAGTAGCAGAGCTCACAGGCGCTGGAAATCTCGGGACGGGAGAAGAGAAGGTTGAAAGCCTCTTTGGCGGGATTCTCATGATGGTCGATGAGGACCTTACGACAACGGGCCTCGGACAGAGCTTCCTGCAACGCGGCCACACGATAGGGTGCATTGAAATCGACAGCGATGATGAGGTCTGCCGAAAGCAGAAGGCCACGGCATTCATCCTGCTGACGTTCACCGCCACGGATGGATTCGCTTCCGGGAAGCCACGAGTAGGTGTAGGGGCAACCGTCGGGGAGCACCACGAAGACATTCTTCCCCATAGACCGTAGGATATGCCAAATGGCAAGACTGGACCCGACCGCATCACCGTCAGCATTGCGGTGGGCAATGACAACCACGTCAGAAGCCTCTTCGACCCATGAGCGAAGAATAGTGATTTGCTGATTGTCAATAGTTAGCATATCGTACATCGTCTATAGTAGATATGCAAATGTACTCAAAAAAAAAGGATTGGGATAACTTGTTGATAAATATTCATAAAACAAGAAACGACAATATTTTTTGTATTGTCCATCCTCAAGGTCACGTTTTTCTTGACGCGGAGAGGTGTTATCCTATCTGCTTGGCGTTATAACCCATAGAGAGGAGACGCTCCACTATTTTCGCACGGAAATCACCTTGGACGATGATACAGCCATCTTTAGACGATCCGCCCACGCCACAAGCTGTTTTCAGCACCTTGCCCAAATCGGCAAGGTCGTCAGCGGAACCCACGAAGCCCGAGACCAGTGTGACCTGCTTTCCACCACGGGCATGCCTGTCGAGACTCACCTTCAGTTTCTGCTGCGCAGGAGGGAGCGTAGACGGTTCAGGTTCCTCGTCGTACTGGTAGACGAAGTCGGGATTGGTGGAATAGACCACGCCTATTTTTTCTTTTTTCTTGCCCATTCTGGAAGTTTATCTTCTCTGATGATTAATGGGATTGACTTGTCGCGACTCAGGATATTGAGAGACTTGTGATGGTTTTCGAAGTGTAGCTCTTTGCCCACATTCTCTCCTTCGCCGTCAATATTGACCCACTTGTCGATATTGCCGGTGATAACGATGTCGCGTGCCTTGAAAAGTTCCACATGCTGACTGAGCTCAATGTGGTTGGCATAGAGCAGCGGGACGGAGACAGGCAGATGCTCGAGGGGCACCTTGTCGACGACACTGATGTCAATGAAACCGTCATCAAGTTTGGCCTTAGGCGCAATGGTGGCAGCATAACCGAACTGGTTGGAGTTGGCCACAGAGATAAACCATGCGTCGCGTTGGATGGGAGTCTCCTTGTTGTCGAGATAGAACTTATAGTCGCGGCAGACATAGGAGTTGTATTCGCGGAGCATAAGACTCATATAGGCAGGGAAGCCGCGGGTCTTGACCGACCGCATAAGACGGGCAATATGAGCGTCAAAACCCACGCCGGCGATGCTGGCAATGATATATTTATCGTTGAGCACGATGGTGTCGATGCAATCCTCATTGTACTGATTGAGGACGCGAATGGCGAAGGCCGGAGTGAGTGGGAGGTTCATGCAACGCGCCAAACCGTTGCCACTGCCACAGGGGATAATGCCCAACCTTGACGGAGAGCCTTTCATTCCAGCAATCACATCGTTCACAGAGCCATCACCGCCTACCGCCACTATTACATCACGTCCTTTCTCGGCCGCTGTCCGTGCCAGGTCGGTACCATGGTGGATATGCTCGGTGTAGACCACATCGTAGTCAAACAAATCGAGATTGAGATTGGTTTGCAGCAGTTTCTCTATTCGTTTCTGCCGGCCAACGCCCGAGATGGGGTTGACGATGACTGTCATAGTCTTTTTCATTGAATCGTGTAGGAAGCTAATTTGTTGAGGAAGAACTACCGTTCGCCGTTTGTTGTTGTTCCAGATAATGGTTATAAGCACCTATAAAATCGATCAAGTCCTGACGCATAGTCCTGTCGCCATCAATGTAGCGACCCTCTATGGCCACATAGGAGTGGTTATGCGGACGGAGGAGGTCGTTGCGAAGCATCATGTAATAGCCATTGCCGTAGAGCACCTGAGAGCCAATGCGAGGCGAGGCGACGGCACTGACGCCAAGACAGGCGAAGGTGTCGGGCAGGTGTAGCATATCGGCCAATGTGGGCAGCACATCGAGTTGCTGCATGAGGCGATGGGACACTCCCGCGAGGCTGTCGCCAGGTGCGAAGAACATCATGGGGATATCGTACCATCCGTCGTAGTCATTATACTGTCGGTGTAGCCCCTGTCCCGGATGGTCGGCGGTGATGACAAAGATTGTGTTGTAGAACCACGGCTGCTGTGCCACAGAGTCGAAGAAGCGGCGGAGCGCATAGTCGGTATAGCTTACCACGGGCAAAAGCGGATGAAGGCCATCGGGGAACTCACCCTTGTGGCTGTCCGGCATCGTGTAGGGATGGTGGGAACTGGCTGTAAATTCGACGGCGAGGAAGGGCTGTGGCTGGTGAGAGAGTTCACGTCCGAAATACTGTAGAAATGGTTCGTCAAAAATACCCCACATGCCGTCGTAGTCTTCCGGCTTAGCATAGGGGGTGGCATTATACTCATTCATGCCATAGTAGTTGGAAAATCCCATCTGACGGGCCATGCGGTCAAAGCCAAGAACACCATTGTATCCATTGTGGAAAAAAGAGGTGCCATAGCCGTGAGCCGAGAGTAGGCGGGCTATGGAGAAAAGGCTATCGGAGCAAAGCTCGGTCATGATGAATGGTTTCTCCACCATAGTAGGTACCGAGGCGAGTATCGCAGGAATGCCTTCGATAGATTTCTTGCCA
>JAFUVR010000120.1 GCA_017477485.1 Bacteroidales bacterium
ACAGTCACTACCATCAGCGTCTATATGCCACAGAACAAGAAACACCTCTCCAAGACCATGCCCATGAAAAGGCATAAGCCTATTGCCAAATTATTCGATGAGGAATTCTGGGAGGCGCAATGACGAAGTCAGGACAAATTCGGTCTATAAAAAAAACTCGCTGCCATTAAGACAGCGAGTTTTTTTTCGTAGCAGTTTCCTATACCTCTGTTACAGGCTGCGATGCAAAGGGCGTATTGTTCTTCTCACAGTACCAACGATAGGGGCATGGATACGGCGTGTCGCAGTGAGCACCTGGCGACAGGGCGGGCTCCGTTTTTTGACGCAACAATGCCTTGAAGGACTCGACACGTGTATCGATCTCCGACATCTGCTGTCGACACTCGGCGAGGATATCCTCGACGACGAAACCCTCGTCACCGTCGTTGTGGACGATATTGAAACTATTGATGGCATTGACGCAGTGCGAGATGACATAATGCTGAATGGCAGCATCATTGCGGAAGACATCTTTCAACTGGCTATTGTTTTTCACCTCGAAGATATCGAAAGTGCCATCGTCGTTTTTGCGCACCACGTCGGCAAGCACAAGCACCTCGTTGTAGAGGAAGCCAGCCTCGAAGAGTACCACTTCGCCAGGAGCGGCCAACAGGTCGGCTGTCTTTTGCGGGTATCTGTCCATGAACTTGCCTGCCAAGGCGTCTACGGCAATTCCATTAGGATAGGTAGCCTTATAGGAAGCTTCAAACTCGCGGCCTTGTCTGAAACGAGCAAGGGTCTCAGGGTCATAGTGTGCCAAGCGCGAATTGAAGACATCAAAATACATGGCTTTGACGCATTGCAGGCCTCTGATATACTTGCTCTTGGTGAGTATGTACTGTTTAGACATAGCGTAGAAAACTGATTAGCGTAGAGGTAAGGCGCAGGGATGAAACGAATTGCGAACACCCTGCACGGCCCTACAGGACGGCCATGACTATTTGCGTTTCAGGACGGCGTTGACCTTCTCGACGATATTGGTGGCACGCAGGCCATAGTTGGTGAGCATCTCGTCGGGGGTGCCGCTCTCGCCGAAGCGGTCGTCGACAGCCACATATTCCATAGGTGTGGGGCAATGGAGAGCCAGCGTCTGGGCCACGCTGTCGCCAAGGCCGCCATTGAAAAGATGCTCTTCGCAGGTTACGACAGCACGGGTCTTGCGAGCAGAGGCGATGATGGCCTCGGTGTCGAGAGGTTTGATGGTGTGGATATTGATAACCTCGGCTTTGACGCCCTGTGTTTCGAGCTGTTTGGCGGCTTCAAGAGCTTCCCACACGAGGTGCCCACAGGCGAAGATTGACACATCGGAGCCTTCGTTGAGCATCTGTGCTTTGCCAATGACAAAGGGCGCTGCCTCGTCAGTGAAGTTGGGCATCTTGGAACGGCCGAGACGCAGATAGACCGGCCCCTCGTGGCGGGCGGCGGCCAGGGTGGCTTGTTTGGCTTGGTTGAAGTCGCAGGGGACGAGCACAGTCATGTTGGGCAGTGCCTTCATGAGGGCTATGTCCTCCATTGTCTGATGTGTTGCACCATCTTCGCCAAGCGAGATACCGGCATGTGAGCCACAGATTTTGACATTCTTATTGCTGTAGGCAACCACCTGGCGTATCTGGTCGTAGACACGTCCTGTGACAAATTCGGCGAAACCGCCAAGGAAAGGTATCTTGCCACAGAGTGAAAGCCCCGCGGCAATGCCAACCATATTGGCTTCGGCAATACCGCACTGCACAAAACGCTGAGGAAACTCTTTAGCAAAGGCATCTATCTTGACGGAGCCGCAAACGTCGGCAGTGAGAGCGACGACATTTTCATTCTGACGACCTGCCTCGACGAGCCCTTCGCCGAAGCCGGAGCGCAGTTCTTTCTGTGATTTGATTTCGTAGTGGGTCATGATATTGTTGTTGTGTATGTGTTTGTTTTCTTTTTATGAAGTGCATCCACAATGAGGATACGATTATAAGTGAATGAGTTAGAGACTAATGTGGCGCAGCCCGCCAGACTCGATAGTGAAGGAGAGCACCTTGACAGCAGCAGGATCATTGTTGCGCAGAGGGGCCGCCATCACCTGATAGTTGCCAGGCATGAGAAGAATGCGTTCGCTGGCTGACGTCGTAGCAAGATCGCACACCCATGACAGAGAGCCATTGAGCACAGCGAAAACGCTACCACCATAGGGTTGTTTGGGTTTGCCTATGGTGAGCGGGCCAGGAGCGGGCAGGGCGAGGTCGGTAGAGGCATCGCTGCGCACCTCGATGTCGAGCAGTTTGGTGGGCGGGGTGGTGAGTACCTCGATGTCGTAACGACCTGCACGATAGTCAACGATGTCGCCCATGTTCTGACGAGCCAGTACACGCACATCGCCGTGCTGATGCACCTGCACGTCATAGGAGGGAGTGGCCCATGTGGTCTTGGGGCCTACAAAGCGCACTGCAAGTTGACCTTGGTCGATGACCATATTGAGTGTGGAGGTCTGGTTGGCGACAAAACGACGCGCCGAGAGGGTGGTCTCGGGCTTGGTGTAGAGCGTTATGTAGTAGGTATTCAAAGGGTCTACGACGAGGGTGTCGCCAGTACGTTCTGAATGGTTGCGCAGCAGCGTGGCATGTTTGGCAATGCCCGACAGGCTGTCGTAGAACACCACCGGGAGGGTCGTCTCGTAGGCAATGCCGTCGCTATCGGTGAGACGTAGCAACACATTGGCGCGTTCTTTAGACAGGCGCAACACATCGAAAAGGGCGGCAGAGAAACGTTCTTCATCTTCCACCTGCTGGAAATGGCCGGCACACGTTATCGGCTGCTGGAAATGGAGAGCAGGGCCGATTCCGACGATGAAGGTCTGTACCACCACGCCGCTCATCAGGACCTGCTGTGCTTCATGGCAGAGATTGCCAGCACAGTCGTCAACACCATCGGTAATGACGAGCATGATGTTGCGTCGAGAATCCTGTTGCCGGAAGTCAGACAGCGAGTTATGCAAAGCCTCGGCAGCGTTGCAGTCGCCGTTAGGGACAAGGGCCTTGATCTTGCTATGCAGTTGGTAGAAGTTGTTGTCGTCGAAGGGGACTTCGAGACGGGTGCCTTGCTGGTCGTCGCTCAGATGGCCGAAAACGCGCAAAGCCACCTCCACGTCGTCGCGCCGTGCGAGGCTGTCGACAAAATGGAGCAAAACCTTTTGTGTGATTTTTATCTTGGCATCGCTCTGCCACGTGTCCCACATGCTTTTGGAACAGTCGAGCAGAATGAGCAGGTGCGTCTTTTCGGCGGTGGCCTTTTTGGATGATGGTCTTGGTTTCTCGCTCTTGTTTTTTGGCACAGCCTTAGCCGGGCGCTGTGCATAAAGAGGCGTGCAGAGCGTCAGCACAAGGAGTGCCAAGAGAAGGAGTGCGGATGAGCGTTTGAGGACCATTGGTAGTAGGCACAAGGTATCGTAGGGGCAAATCAATAGTCGCCGAGGGCGGTCTCGCCAATCTGGGCAAGGGCCTTGGGCAGGTCGTCGGCACTGAGGACAGCACCATGATACTTGTTGGTATCCTGCATGAAGTCGACGCCATAGCCCATCTTAGTGGTCAGAATGACAGCCACGGGCGAGCCCTTACCGGTCATAGCCTTAGCAGCAGCCATGCCATCGAGGACCTGCTGCATATCGTTGCCGTTGGCGACGACGACAACCTTCCATTTGAAAGCCTCAAACTTGGCTTTAAGGTCGCCGAGGTCCATGACCTGCTCAGTGGTACCATCGATTTGCTGACGGTTGTAATCCACCGTAGCTATCAGGTTGTCTACGCCTTTGTCGCCAGCAAACATAACGGCCTCCCATATCTGGCCTTCTTCCAGTTCGCCGTCGCCATGCATGGTGTAGACCAGATGGTTGTCGCAGGTCATCTTCTTGCCAAGAGCAGCGCCAATGCCCACCGAGAGACCTTGGCCAAGAGAGCCAGAGGCCATACGGATGCCGGGCAGCCCGTGAGCCGTAGAGGGGTGGCCTTGCAGACGGGTGCCGAAGCGTCGGAAGGTGGCCAATTCGGCTACCGGGAAGTAGCCACGTCGGGCCATGGTGCTATAAATGACAGGGGTGATGTGCCCCTGAGAGACGAAGAGCATGTCCTGGCCTTGACCATCCATGGTGAAGTGGGCAGGGTCGTGATCCATAATGTTGAACTGCATGGCAGTGAACCATTCGGCGGTGCCAAGGGAGCCACCCGGGTGGCCCGACTTTGCGGCAGTGGTCATGCGAAGGATATCTCTACGCACCTGCGTAGCGATGGTTTGGAGTTCTTGTAGCGTTTTCATGATTAGTATACGGTGTATTTTTTTTTTGATGAATCGTTTTTTACAGTGAACGTACGATGGATGACGCTCAGTGCACGTGCTGTTATTCACTTAGTTTGAAGACGTAGCGACGGCTGTTTTGGTCTACGGCAAAGAGCTCGTTGCCGTGGCGTGTGCACGTAACAGTAAAGGTGTTCTCCTCCGAGTCGTGGATGACGCCTGTGCCATGGTCGCCAGTCATAGTAACGTGGCCCCACACATCGCCTTTGGCATCAAATGAAGACACGAAATGGGTTTCTGTCTTCGGTTTGGCTTTTGCGGTTTTCTTGACGGCCGGTTTGGGCGCGGGAGCAGGCTGAGGAGCAGCCACGGGGATAGCCTCTTCGGCCACGGTGTCAGCCTGCGGGGTTTCGACTACTACAGGCTGCGCCATCGAGGGTTCGACTGTCTTGCCATCTTCATTGCTTCCGCAGGCGGCAAACAGAACGATGGCCATGCCACAAAGCGCCGTTATCATGTTGCGATATTTCATATCTTTTCGATTTTGTTGATAGTTATGTGTTATTTTAATAAAAGTGCAAAGTTACTATTTTTTTATTGATTGTCTGAATATTGTTGCATAGAAAGAAAGTGTTCGGCAAAAGGGGATGGTGTATAGGAGAAGGGAAGCCCCTCCACCCTTGTTTGGGCATGGAGGGACAAATAGCGGCGTCAAAGATTGCCCGAAGGTGTACCCGAGCCTGCTCGAAGCATGGGTAAAACCTATCCGAAAGGCGATTAAAGCCTGTATAACCTCCGATAAAGCGGGCCGCAACCCTCACGACGATGGCCCAAGCATCCTATGCGTCAGCGCCGTCGGCAAGACATCCCACCTGGTGCATCAGCCGGGAATAATAGTCGGCTTTTTCGGACAACGGCATAGGGAAGGCTCTCGAAGTGGATGGCATGCGATGCAGCCTCATCGGCCTGCCGTCAATCTCGAAAGGGCTGCAATGGCCCATGGGAGGCAGGGCGACGTCGAAGTCGGAGCAGAGCGTCTCAGCGGCTTTCTGTCCGGTGCAAACAATATCGTGGCAGCGAGGAATCTGCTGGAGCAGACGGCCGACATCGGTTTTTTCTACCACTTCGAGGAACTTGTCGGAAGCGTTGCCGTGCAGGCGCCGGACAGCCGTGCAGGTGTCGAAGATGGCGATGCCATGCTCGCACAGCATCTCTTCGATAGCCTGTTTGCGAAAAGTTTTGTTGGGGGCATCCACCAGCCGCTGACTGTCGCCATAGAACACCAGCCCCATCACCTCCCACATCATGTTGCTACGATTGGGGTAGAAGAAGTCCATGCACCACCTCTGCCGTGGAGGCGGGAAACTGCCCAACAACAGCAGACGGGCTGAGGGAGGAAGAAAAGGCTGCAGGGGGTGGTATTCCACATCAGCGGCTGACATAGTCTCTTGTTTTTTGTGGGAAAAGTTCAGCTATACGACGCCGTCCTTCTTTTTATTGCCCAAAGCGATTTGATAGCCCACGATGCAGAGCGTGGTGAGTCCCTCGGCGCAGGGGATGGCAAGCCAAAGGCCGACATCACCCAGTGCTACGGGCATCAGCACGAAGCAGGCCACCATGAAGATGATGCCACGCAACATAGTGAAAAACACGCCGGCACGCGCCCGCTCAATACTCTGGCAGTAGCCCACATAGCAGACATTGACAGCCATGAAGAGAAAGCCCATGGCATAGATAGGCAGACCATAACTGGCAATGGTGTAGGATGGTTCCGAAGGATTGATGAATATGGAAACAATAGACCTTGGCAGAAAGATGAAAACCAACATGACCACGAGGCCACACAGGGTGCCTATCAAAAGGCTGAACCGAAACGTGTTGCGCACCCGTTCGCGGTTGCCGGCACCGTGGTTGAAGCTGATGATGGGTTGGGCCGACTGAGAGACGGCAAAGATGAGCATATAGACCAACGGGAAGAGGTAGCAGATGACGCTGTAGGCCGCCACACCATCTTCACCCTTGTAGTGGAGAAACATCAAGTTGCCCGTAAGCATCATCACGGCTACAGCAATCTCAGCCACAAGACTGGGCAGTCCCATGCGGAGCATATAGCCCAGATTGCGCGCCGTGAGTTGCCGGCTGGTACGTGTTGTCTTGATGCGGCGCAGGCGCAATGTCTTGCAGGGCACCAGCATATAGTAGACCACCATACCCATGCCTACCAGTCCGCCCACGTCGGTGGCCAGTGAAGCACCCACGAGGCCCATCCCACAAGGGAAAATGAACACATAGTCGAGCACAATGTTGACTATAGCCATCACGATATTAACCATCATGGCGTAGCGCGGCGACCCGTCCAGACGGATGACGAACATGCCGATGTTGCCCACCATAGAGAAAAGACAGGTAGGCAGGAACCACAGGTAATACTCATAGGCATAGCCATAGAGGTCGCCTTGGGCGCCAAGGAGATGCAGCACCGTGTGGGGGAAAGCATAGCACACCAGCGCCACCAGAAGGGCAAAGGTCACGCCAGCGCCATAGGCCTGCGTAATGTTGATGCGGGCCGCTTTGGTGTTACCCTGAGAGAGATGGATGGCAGCCACAACGCTTACGCCACCGCCAATCATCATGCCCAGTCCGTTGATAAGCATCATGATAGGTGCTATAAGATTGACAGCAGCAAGGCCATAGCTACCCACGCCGTGGCCCACGAAGATGCCATCGGTTACGATAAAGGCCATGCTGAAGAGCATGCCCAGAACGGTGGGCAAGAATATGCTGGCAAACAGACGCTGAATGTTGTTGGAGCCAAAGTCGATACTATCTCTATTATCGTTCATTACGTACAACCATTCGTTTGATTAAAGTCTGTAAAAATACGGAAAATCTGATAAAATAGAGAATAAAGACGCAATGGCTCATCGCACATGCACAACAAAGTGTTGGCACTGTGCATCTACATAGACGGGGGCATTTCAAACCAATAGAAATCCACCACACAAAAAACAAGAAGGGGTGCCTCTCGGCAGCCCTTCTCGCACTTTATACATACAACAAACTTTACTTCACTAAATCCGTCTGTCCGGAATATGGGGAAAGGAGAAAACATTGCGGTACGTCTGCATCCAAGAGATGGCGGAGCGTATCGCAGTCTCTGATTTAAAAATAGAATTTCTTGATTCTCTCCACTATCAAGGCACGACCGGCCTCGTTAGGATGAATGCCATCGGACTCGTAGTAGCTGTCGGCATCGTCACGTTGGTCCAATAGATGGTTGATGTCAAGCACGGGGGCGCCGAATTGAGAGCCTATCTCGCTGATAGCATGGTTGTAGGGCTCCTGATGCCGTTTGACGAAGCTCTCGCTATCGCCCATCCAGCTCATTATACTGTTGCGGTTCAAGCCCTGACACACATGTTCTGCCATGCGTTCGGCACGCACTGCCGGCATTGTCAGCAGCACAGGGACGCCACCAGCCCTGCGCACATAGGAGAGCACGGCATTGTAGAACTGACGGACGTCGTCCACACTGGTCGACGAGACATGAGAGGCTTCGGGGGCCACGGAAATCTCATCCCATCTGAAGTTGAACACATTGCCACCGTACTCTATCACCACCGTGTCGCCCGGCGTGATGGCATTGAGCTGTTTTTTTACATTGCGACGCAATGTTTTTGCCGGGATGCGTAACAAGGTATTTATAAACAAGAATCCCGAATGAGAACGAAAGTCGCCATCGTATATACTATATAGCAGCGTTCCTTCGGCAGCCTGTGAACTGGCATCTTTTCTTGATGTCTGAGGCATCTCGGCACGTGTGTTGCTTGTTCTTGTCATAATGATGTGCTATTATCCGATGATTTTCGGCTGCAAAAATATAGTCCTTTTTCGACAGGCCATCCAAAAGGGTATCTTAGGGACCAAAAAGACACAAAAAAAGACTTTTAGGGACGAAAACTCGATTTTTAGGGACGAAAAAAACATCGTCGATGCATTCGTCCCACATTTTCAGAACAAGAAAAAGGGGCGTGCCGACCCCGCGGCCACACCCCTAAAGAAGTATCAAAATCCTACAGCGGCACACTATTCCACCACTACCTTCACACTGCGTCCTTCCAATCGCACCCGTAGCCAGCGTTCGAGTTTGGCCACCTCGTCGGACCCTATCGAATGCGTCCCTTTTCCGTTCACCAACACCACTACCTGCGGATGCATCTCACCATCAGCCATCACCACCGACCCTTGCGTCAAAGTTACATCTAACAGCGAAGGATACTGAGAACGAATCTCATCGGCCAAAATCCGATAGGGCAGCTCTTGCTGTCGATAGGAATCCAGTTCGGATTGCATGGATCGTACAAGGCTGTCTTGCTGTTCGCGCTGAAGAGCCTGCTGGCTCAACAGTTCGGTGAGCAACTTATCGCTTGGACGGGATTGTTCCTGTGTGGCCATCGACTTGAAGACTATTTGGCTTCGCATGATTTCGCGCTCCTCTGCCATAGAATAAATCTTCTCCTTATAGCTACTATCGTTCACTCCTGCGACATAGAGTTCGACCGACAACGGCTTACTGTTGTGGTCCACATGATAATCATAAACATAGACATTGTCCGAGCGTCTGACATCCGATACAAGGGCTTGCACGCTGCGTTCGAAATTGTTTTCCTTCACGATGCTCACTGCCGACAAAACACTGGGAATGATGATAATAATCAAAAGCACGAATGTCACCCTCCTAATCCTGCGTTCTTGGTCAGGGTCGCGGTAGGTCTTGGCAGGGAACCGCAGATACTTCACCCCTATGAACGTAGCCAAAGCGATAAAAACACTATTGATGAAGAAAAGGTAGAGGGCCCCTACGGCATAATTCATGTTCAGCTGGGCCAAGCCATAACCTATCGTACAAAGAGGTGGCATCAGCGCTGTGGCAATGGCTACGCCTGCCAGCACCGTGCCTTTCTCCTTGCGGCAGGTCTCGAAGATGCCAGCAAAACCACCAAAGAGAGCGATAAGGACATCATAGATGGTGGGATTGGTGCGGGCCAGGAGTTCTGTGGGATTTTCAAGCCGCAGCGGAGTCAGCAGGAAATAGAGCGTCGAGGCGACAATACTGATAATCACCATCACGGCAAGGTTGCGCAGCGAGGCACGTAAAAGGTCGGTATCGTTGGTCCCCAGCGAGAGTCCCAACCCAACAATAGGTCCCATCAGTGGCGACACCAGCATGGCGCCGATGATGACGGGGATAGAATTGACATTCAAACCCAAGGAGGCTATCACGATGGCGAAAAAAAGGATATAGACATTGGGGCCCCGAAAGTAAATATTGTTCTTAATACTTTCCGCAGCTGCCCCGACGTCCATGTGCCCATGCAGACGGGCTATCGATTTTATCATATCTAAAAACTGACCCATTGGATTTATTTTTATTGTGATTGACAAAGAAATAAAACGTCCCAGAACGCATTTTATTATCAAGAGTCCGAACACAGAGGACAAAGAAACATGCACTCCCCTACCCCATAATGCCACAGACATAACCAAAAGCAATAATAGTTCAACTAATCAAAAAAATAGATTAAATTTGCACTTTCTTATCCGAACGGATTTCCTCAAGACAGCGAATAATTTACAAAGAGTTACACATCATCCGCATCATCACGGAAAAGCATAAGCGAAGAATATGAATAAGCAATCAATCATCGGACTCATCCTTATTTTTGGCATTTTTATAGGTTATATGTGGTGGATTTCACCCTCGGCCGAGGAACGTGAGCGCATGCAACAACACCACGACTCTATGGTGGCGGCCTACATGGACTCCGTCGAGCAAGACCGGCAGATGAAAGAGGCCAAACGCATAGCCGACTCGCTGGCCATGGCCGGCGACAGCACGGCCATCAATGCCATGGCTCGGCAACAGCGTGTCAATATGGGCGTCTTCAATGCCAGTGCCGAGGGCGACAGCCTCTCCCTCACCATTGCCAACGAGCTCATGGAAGTAACCCTCTGCAATCGTGGCGCACGCGTCGACAACGTCATCCTTTCCGACTACACCACCTACGACAGCCTGCCTCTACAGCTCATTACGCCTTCGCGTAACAACATGAACCTCATCTTCGCCACCGAAGAGAACCTCAACATAGAGACCAAGAACCTCATCTTCACCCCCTATCTCAACGGGCAGCAGCTCGCATCTGCCGACGACATTAACATTGAGGGAGAAGACTCCATCAGCATCAGCTTCCGAGCCCACATTGGCGATAGCATGGGCATCAGTGCTGAGCGCTATCTCGAATATCGCTACACATTCTACGGCAACCTCTATGAGGTGGGATTCGATATTGAATTTCATAATCTTGACGGCGTCGTTCGCGAGATGCCCAGCCTCGACTTCGAGTGGTACAACGCCATGAACCGCCAAGAAAAGGTAGACCAGAGCAGCAAGAACAGCCGCAACCCCAACAAAGATGCCGAGCGCTACAACACCAGTATCTACTACAAACCGGCGAAGGACCGGGTGGACAACCTGCGAGACGGACGCGACGCACAGGAGAACGTCAAGACAAGCGTGGAATGGATTGCCTACAAGCAGCAATTCTTCTGTGCCATACTGATGAGCGACAGCCTTTTCGAAAACGCCGACCTCAGCACCGTGACGCGCAAAGACGAAGCGCGCAGCAACTATCTGTGCGACATGAAGAGCACCATAGGGCTTACCTACAACGGGGGCAACACCACCATCCCCATGCACTTCTACTTTGGCCCCACGAAATATCGCGACCTGCGAGCCATGCACAAAGGGTTTGAGCGCATGCTACCCTTGGGATGGGGATTCTTCCTGACACAATGGATTAGCCGCTATGCCATCATACCGGTATTCAACTTCTTAGAGCAGTTCAACTGGAACTATGGTATCATCATCATCATTCTGACCATCCTGCTACGCCTGGTGCTCTTCCCACTCACTTTCAAATCCTACCAAGGCAGTGCCATCATGCAGATTCTGCGTCCTGAGATGGAACTCCTCAACAAGAAATATCCCAACCCAGATCAGGCCATGCTCAAGCAACAAGAGATGAGCCGACTTCAGAAGCGGGCTGGATATAGCCCGATGGCAGGCTGTCTGCCCTTGCTCATCCAATTGCCCATCATCTGGGCCATGTTCCGCTTCTACCCTGCATCCATAGAGCTGCGCCAAAAGCCCTTCCTATGGTGTGACGACCTGTCGACCTATGACTCCATACTCGACCTCGGATTCAATATCCCGCTCTATGGCGACCACATCTCTTTATTCTGCCTTCTGATGTTTGCCGTACAGTTCTTCTACACATGGTATACCATGCGAAGCAACGCCGGCTCGATGAATATGCCGGGCATGAAGTTCATGATGTATTTCATGCCATTCATGATGCTCTTCCTCTTCAACAGCCAGTCGGCAGCTCTGAACCTCTACTATTTTTGCTCGCTCAGCATCACGATGTTGCAGATGATTCTCATCCGCCGCTTCACCAGCGAGCAGAAAGTGCGTGCCCGCATGGCGGCCTACGACATCAAGAGCAAAAATCAGCCGCAGAAGAAGAGCAAATGGCAGGCACGTATGGAAGAGATGATGAAAGAGGCACAACGCCAGCAAGCCGCCCAACAACGCCAACAAGGCAAACGATAGCATTAGAAACATTATAGTCAGAATATCCTATTTCTTGCAAACAAACCTCGTCCGTCGGAAAGGACGACCTGTCGTCCCGCAAAACCCATAGGCCCCGGAAGGCTGAAAAACCACGCATCGAAAAAAAGACAAGATGGCACCCTGGCAGACGAAGAAGACGGATAACGACAAAAGATGATTCAACCCCGAAACAAAAAACTATTTTAATCTAAAATATTAACCCTAAAAAAACAAACCAAGAAACATGTTAGTATTCATTGTTGCAGTGTTCATTTTAGGCTATGCCTGCATTGCATTGGAACATCCGTTGAAAGTCAACAAGACAGCCTCGGCTTTGCTGTTAGGTGTCATTTTGTGGACCATATATGCCCTCTCGCAGTCCTACTTTGGCAGTGCGATGTCTACCGAGGAATGGAGAACGGCCCTCTCAGGCAGCTTAGTACACCATTTGGGCAGCACAGCAGAAATCGTGTTCTTCCTTTTGGGAGCCATGACCATCGTGACCCTCGTTGACGAATATGAGGGTTTCCGTATCATCACCCAATATGTTAAGACACGTAATAAGAAAAAACTGATGTGGATTCTTTCCTTCATCACGTTTTTCCTTTCCGCCGTATTGGACAATATGACCACCGCCATCGTGATGTGTGCGTTGTTGCGCAAACTGATCGCTGACCAAAAAGAGCGCTGGCTTTTTGCCGGTATCATTATAGTGGCAGCTAACGCTGGTGGTGCATGGAGCCCCATTGGCGACGTCACCACAATTATGTTATGGATTGGCGGTCAGGTGACCACGATCAACATCATGGTTAAAACACTCATTGCCTCGTTAGTCTGTATGATCGTTCCCGTTGCCATCTGTGCATCCACCCTCAAGGGCGAGGTTGTGATGAGCGATGTAAAATATGGCGGTGTCAAAATCGAAAAGAGATGGCGCAATCTTATCTTCTTCGTTGGCATCGGAGCCCTTGTCTTCGTTCCTGTCTTTAAGACCATCACACATTTGCCGCCCTATTTGGGTATGCTCTTCGGCGTTGGCATATTGTGGATTCTCACCGAAATCATCAGCCGCAAGTTCTCGACCGAGAACACGGGCACTCTTCCCACTACCACGCAGACGCTTGAGCACATCGACACACCCACGGTCCTTTTCTTCCTTGGCATTTTGATGGCTGTGGCCTGCTTGGAAACCTGCGGTGCACTGGGCCTATTGGCCAACGGGCTTAACGGCACGTTTATGGGCATTAAGGCTGGCGACGAACCCATTGGATTCTTCATCATCGACCTCATTATTGGTGTTCTCTCGTCTATCATTGACAACGTGCCTCTCGTGGCAGCCGCTATGGGTATGTATCCTTTGGGCGACGGTGCCATGTTTGCCACCAACCATCCCTTCTGGGAGTTCCTCGCTTATTGCGCTGGTACAGGTGGTAGCCTGCTCATCATCGGATCGGCCGCTGGTGTAGCCGTCATGGGCATAGAGAAGATTGATTTTATTTGGTATCTGAAGAAAATTTCATGGCTGGCTCTCGTAGGCTACATTGCTGGTGCCATCGTATTCATTGCTATGGACATAACACTCTTCGAAACGATACCATGGTTAAGAGACTTAGCCTAAAGCTACGCGACTGGTGGCAACATCGGTCGTGGAAGCGTAAGATATATGATATCATCCTTTATGGCTTCGCCCTCACGGGCGTAGCCATAATTGGTGCTTGGGGAGTTTTTCAACTGGGACTGACCAACAATAGCGGTTCTGTCGACAAGAACTACCGCTATCTCATGACGGTAGAAGAGATGAGAACAGCCCGGAAGGGGTCCCTCTCAATAGAAGAAGCCAACGAGCAATGGGCCGAGCAATATGCACGGCTCATTGCTTTTAGCCGCTTCTATCCAACCAATGCACGACTCATCATGCATGCCGCACATCAAATCGACGACCCCATGATGGTGCAACGCAAGATTGCTGCCGCCGAGGTCTACGTGGCCGACAACA
>JAFUVR010000121.1 GCA_017477485.1 Bacteroidales bacterium
GGCTACCCAGTATGTGGACCTCGACGGCAACCCCACCATGAAGGAACCCTTCAACATGAACGGCTCCTACATGGCCATTGAGGGCATCACCTCGCCGGATGGACGCATCCTTGGCAAAATGGCCCACAGTGAGCGTCGCAACGACCACACCGCCCTCAACATCTACGGCGAACAAGACCAGCGCATTTTTGAAAGCGGCGTAGCCTACTTCCTTTGATAACGATTGATGTTGCAAGACCCCGAGATATAGACCCGATAGAGCTTTTAGATTTATAATTTCTATACTGTATAGAACCTCTAGAACTTCTAGATTTTCTAGAACCTATAGACCTTCTATACAAATAAATCAATTCCTTCATCTCAAAACATAAATTATATGAAGCATTCTTTTCTCCTCTTCACACTTGCCCTTTTATTGTTCTCTGCCTGTGGTAGCAGGGTGCAGGTGGGCGACCTTCGCGTTGAGCAACTGGACCAGCCGCTTAACATCCAGTGTCAGCATCCCCGTCTCAGCTGGGTCATCACCTCTGACAAAAACGACGTGATGCAGACTGCCTACCACATCCTCGTGGCTTCATCGCCCGACCTGCTGACCGACGGCAAGGCCGATATATGGAATAGTGGAAAGGTGGAGAGCGACGCATCGGTGTGGGTCCCCTACGAGGGTGCCCAACTCAAGAGTAACCAGCGCCTCTTCTGGAAGGTTAAGGTCTACACCACTAAGGGTAACAGCAAGTGGAGCGAGCCCTCGCAGTGGGGGATGGGTCTGTTGGGACAGAACGAGTGGCAGGCTCAATGGATTGGTCACGACCAGCTCTTCGAGGGCGAGAGCCTTGAGGCCAAATACACGCGTATGGCGGCACGCTATCTGCGCAAGGAGTTCGCTCTCCCGGCCGATAAGGCTGTCAGCCGTGCCATCGTCCACGTCAGCGGCCTCGGCTCCTTCGAGATGTTTATCAACGGTCAGCGTGTGGGCAACGATGTGCTCACCCCGGGTCCCACCGACTGGCGCCAGCGTGTGTTCTACAATACCTATGACATCACCTCGCTTCTCTCTGCCTCCAATGCCGTGGGCGTAATCCTCGGAAGCGGACGCTATGTCACGATGCGCCCTGAGGATATCCTCAACCAGGAGGATATGTTCGGTATGCCTAAACTGCGATTGCAGATGCATATCGATTTTTCCGATGGCACCTCACAGGTCCTCTGTGCCGACACCACGTGGCGTCTTTCTGCCAATGGCCCTATCCGTGCCAACAATGAGTATGACGGCGAGGAATACGACGCCCGCATGGAACTGAACAACTGGACCTCCACAGGCTATGACGACAGCCAGTGGCTCTTCGCCGAGCCCGCCAGCAGCCCCAAGGGCATCATGACAGGCAACCCTAACGAGAATATCCGGGTCATGAAGTCCATCCCTGCCGTCAAACTTTGGCAGGTGGACTCCAACCGCTATATCGTCGACTTCGGCCAGAACCTCTCCGGATGGGCCGTGGTTCGATTCCACGACAACCATGAGGGCGACACCATCACGATGCGTTTCGCCGAAATCCTCAAGGATAACGACTCTAATCTCTACACCGACAACCTTCGCAGTGCCCTTGCCACCAATCGCTACGTCGTTGGCAGTCATGGCAATGTCGAGTGGCATCCCACGTTCGTTATCCATGGTTTCCGTTTTATGGAAATCGTGGGTATGAATAAGCCCTCTCTCGACGATTTCCGTGCCGAACTGGTCTTCGACAATCTTGCTACGACAGGTGCTTTTGAGACCTCCAACGATATCCTCAACAAAATCTACCACAACGCTTGGTGGGGTATCGCCGACAACTACCGAGGCATGCCGATGGACTGCTGCCAGCGCGACGAGCGTATGCCATGGCTCGGCGACCGCACCGCCGGCTGCTATGGCGAGGGTTTCGTCTTTGCCAACGGCAACCTCTATGCCAAGTGGATGACCGACATCTGCCAGTCGCAGGACTCCGCCGGCTCCATACCCAGCGTATGCCCTACCTACTGGCGTATCCTCAGCCCCAATATGACGTGGCCCGCCGCCCTGCCTATGGGCTGCGATATGCTCTATCAGCAGTATGGCAACATTGAGCCTATGAGGCAGAGCTACGACTACATCAAACGGTGGCTCGCTTTCATGATGTCTACCTATATGGATGCCGACAGCATCATCACCAAGGACACGTTTGGCGACTGGTGTATGCCCTCCGAGTCGCAAGAACTCATCCACAGCAAGGACCCCGCACGCATCACCAGCGGCGCACTGATGAGCACGGCCTATTTCGTCAAGATTTCTAAAATGTTGGCCGAATATGCCCCCCTCATCGGCCACGACGACGATGTGGAACAGTGGCTCCGATATGCTGCTGACCTCACCAACGCCTTCAACAAGCGTTTCCTCCATGTGGTGGTCAACGACAAGGGCGTCACCGATAGCGTCTACTATGACAACAATACCGCCACCGCCAATGTGCTGCCTCTCGCCTTTGGCATGGTGCCTGCCGAACATGTCGATGCCGTCCGTTCCACCCTCATCTACAAGATTATGGACGACAACAAGGGGCACGTCAGCTGCGGTGTTATCGGCATGTCGTGGATACAGCGCGAACTCAGCCGCATGGGACGCGGCGACATTGCCTTCCTCCTTGCCAGCAACACCTCGTGGCCCAGCTATGGCTATATGATCGAGCATGGCGCCACCACCATCTGGGAACTCTGGAACGGCGACACCGCCGAACCCTCTATGAACAGCGGCAACCATGTCATGCTGCTTGGCGACCTTATCACTTGGTTCTTCAAGGACCTTGCCGGCATCCAGAACGAGAAGCCCGGTTTCAAGACCATCCGCTTTGCCCCCGATTTCTCTATCGCCGGTCTGCAATGGGTCAAGGCTTCGTATCGCTCTGTCTACGGCATGATAGAAAGCAACTACCGCCGCACCACCGAAGGCGATATCGAATGGGACATCACCGTGCCCTGCAACACCTCCGCCACCGTCGTCCTGCCATCCGGCCAGCAACAGGTCGGTTCTGGCTCCCACCATTTTGTATTCTCCCTCAACCAGTGATGCCTCGTGTCGGGCCCACGCTTCCTCTATTTCCCTCTGACTGTGTAGCCTCGACATTCGTCACACTTCCGTCAGCCTTTTGTTTGGCTCAAACCAAAAAAAACTTGTATTTTTGCATTCCCAATCAATAACAAACCGACCCATTATGAAAAGACTCCTTTTCCCCCTTGTTGCCCTGCTCTTTCTGGCCACCTCATGTGTCAAAGACCCTGATGTTATCCAGAATTACTATGTGGGCTCCTATGTCTATGTAGAGTATCCTACAGTTCCCGCCTCGGAGTGGAAGTCTGAGATTGAGATTATCAGCTCTACAGTCCACCGTACCTCACGCATCGTCTACGAGTATATGAATGACGCTATCAACGACAATATGGTCGAGGATAGCTTCGTGACGGCCTATGTCCTCCAGAATGACTGCGACGTGGCGCTGCCCTGCATGTTTTTCTACACCGATGGCAATGGATTAGAACATCAGGCTCTCCTGTCTTACGAAGCATCTTATGGCATGGTCCGTTTCTACATCGAAAGCCTTGACGGCACCTACGATGCGCTCCTCACTTGGCTCGATGGTCAGCCCGACCTCGCCTTTAAGGTCTGCATGGTCGTGGACGAATGATGTCTCCCGGACTTTATGTCCCTATATCACTAAAAGGCACGGATGTTTCTCTTCCGTGCCTTTTTCTTATCAGTTCCCTTAAAAAAATTGCATGTTTTCATAAAAAATCATAATTTTGCACTCTCTTTCAACAATATTATTACACAATAAAACAAAAGTACTATGAACAACACCATCTTTTCTTTCCCGAAACCAGCCAACGAGCCCGTGCTCGGCTATGCCCCTGGTAGTCCCGAACGCAAGAAAATCCGTCAGGCCCTCGACGAACTTTACAACACCGTTACGGAAATTCCTATCATCATCGGCGGCAAAGAGATTCGCACCGGCAATATGGGCACCGTGGTCATGCCGACGGAGAATAAGCATGTCCTCGCCAACTACCACAAGGTGGGTGAGAAGGAAGTTCAGATGGCTATCGAGGCCGCTATGCAGGCTCGCAAACAGTGGGCCGAGACCCCGTGGATCGAACGTGCCAGTATCTGTCAGAAAATAGCTACCCTCATTGCCGGCAAATATCGCTACCTCATCAATGCTGCCACTATGCTTGGCCAGGGCAAGACCACTATGCAGGCCGAGATTGACAGTGCCTGCGAACTCGTCGATTTCCTCCGCTACAATGCGCACTATATGTCGCAGATCTATGCCGACCAGCCTTGCAGCGACAAGGGTACGCTCAACTATGTTACCTATCGTCCCCTTGAAGGTTTTATCTTCGCCGTAACCCCGTTCAACTTCACCTCTATTGCCAGCAACCTCGAAATGTCGCCAGTCCTGATGGGCAACGTCACGCTCTGGAAACCCTCCACCACGGCGCTCCTCTCTAACTATCTGCTCATGAAGATCTACAAAGAGGCTGGCCTCCCCGACGGTGTGGTCAACTTCCTTCCGGGCAGTGGAGCCCTCATTGGTAAGGTGGTGTTCTCCAGCCCCGACTTCGGCGGCGTCCATTTCACCGGCGGCACCAAGACCTTCAATGGTTTCTGGAAGTCTATCGGCGAGAACATCAACAACTATAAGACCTATCCCAAAATTGTCGGCGAGACGGGTGGCAAGGACTTTATCTTCGTACATAAGTCGGCCAACGTGCGTCAGGTGGCTGCGGCTATAGTCCGCGGTGCCTTTGAATATCAGGGACAGAAATGCTCGGCGGCCTCGCGTGCCTATATCCCGGCAAGCCTCTGGCCCGAGGTGAAGAAGCTTGTCGGCGAGATGCTCTCTACCATCAAGGTGGGCGACGTGCGCGATTTCTCCGCTTTTGTCAATGCCGTCATTGACGAGGCCTCGTTCGATAACTGTATGAACTACATCGAACACGCCAAGCAGAGCCCCGATGCCGAAATCGTCTTCGGCGGCACCGGCGACAAGAGCGTAGGCTATTTTGTCCAGCCTACGGTCATCCTCGCCAAGACTCCTGACTATAAATCGATGTGCGAAGAGATTTTCGGACCTATCATCACCATCTTTGTCTACGACGACGACAAGTATGCCGAGACGCTCCAAATCTGCAACAGCACCTCCCCCTATGCCCTCACCGGCGCCATCTTCAGCACCTGCCGCAAGTCGCTCCACGAAGCCTACGATGTGCTCAAATATGCTGCCGGCAACATCTATTTCAACGACAAGCCCACAGGTGCTGTCGTTGGCCAGCAGCCTTTCGGCGGTGCACGGGCCAGCGGTACCAACGATAAGGCGGGCTCCTATCTCAACCTGCTCCGCTGGGTCAGCCCGCAGGCTATCAAGGAGACTTTTGCTCCCGCCGAGGACTACAGCGATCCCTTCGTTAGCGACGCCGAATAAAACTATTAGCCACTACTTTTAGTTTCGCATGGGCGAGTCAACACCGACTCGCCCTTGCTTTCTCTCGGCCTCTATAGCCCATTTGTTCTATGCTATGGCGACCATCCCTTTCAGGATTGGGTTGCCCCGTTGCGGTTTCAATCTCGCACTTCTCGTCTCTCACGGGGTTCGTCTTTTGGCTGTTCGCTTTTTTTTCGTATTTTTGCTTTTTCCTTGTTGCACCCCCTCGGTGGGCATCGGGACGATAATTGAATAACAATAAACAAAATAACCCTAACTATGCGAATGTCAAAACTTGTTTGGGGCTTCTTTCTCCTCGCCATCAGCTTCGGCTCTCATGCCTCGGCTCAGACGACGGTGGGCGAACCGGTTGTCCCAGAAACCTCCTCGGCACTCGACCGCTGGTCCTTCGGCCTCGAAGGTGGGTGGGACGAGAACACTCCTGTTATCACGATGCCCGACTATGCCAGCGACATGAAGTATCTCAAGTCTTCTGGCTACTCTTTCGGTCTCTCGGCCAAATATCGCATCCTCAACTGGCTCTATGGCCGTGCCGAGGTCCTCTGGCTGCAGAAGAACTATAATATGAACCGCACCGCTTTGGGCAATAGTGGCAGCTTGCTGAATGCCTCGTATGTCAACAACTATCTCTCGGTCCCTGTCACGGCCATGGTCTCTTTCGGCTACAATTTCAGGGTCTTTGCCTATGCTGGTGGCTATGTGGGCTACTGGATGTCGGGCAGCCGTTCCGGCAACACTTTCTCTATGAACTACCTGCTCTACGGCGATCTCTCGTCTACCGAGTATGACGAACCGTGGGAGTTCGACGAGAACCGCGACAATCGTTTCGACGCTGGCCTCGTCTATGGTCTCGGCGTCTCGCTGCTCGTGGCCAAACATTTCGACATCAGCGTGGAGGGCCGCTACTACTATGGCCTCACCGACGTGCAGAAGGACTATATGTCTTTTCGCACGCCACACTATAACACTACTCTGTCCATCCAAGCTGGCGTAGCCTATAAATTTTAATCGTCTGTAACTATGAAAAATATTCGTCTTATTGTCTCTATTCTGCTGGCAGGCTCGCTCCTCATGGTCTCCTGCCGCAAAGAGGGTGAGGAACTCCTCAACCCCAACAAGCGCTTTGCCTCTACCTATGCCGAACAGTTTGAAGCTGTGTGGCATGGTATCGACAACAGCTATGTTTTCTGGAGCCGCGACAATACCGATTGGGATGCCATCTATGAGGAGTATAAGCCTCGGTTTGCCGAACTCGACAATATGAGCAAGGTGCCAGACAGCGTATTTACCGACCTCTGGGTCAAAGTGGTGGGCGGTTTGCTTGACCATCATTTTGTCCTTACGGTAGAAAACTATAAGTCGCCCAGCCGTACCAGTGCTGAGATTGCCAGCGACATTCCGAAGGTTTTCAGAATTGGTGGCAGTGCACGCGAGGTGCGCCAACGCCCCGATTATCGGGCTACCGACAGGACACGCCAGGACTCGATTCTCGAACATCATAGTAGACTGAATACTATCTATATCAACAAGGACAACAGCGAGATGCGTGCCGCCCTCCTCAACAAGAGCAACGGCAAGAAGATTGCCTATTTCCGTCTCAGTGGCTTTAATGTCAGCAATCTTTTCAATGGCAAGACCCCCAATAGAGGTGCCAGCTCCGCTTTCATTGAGTCGGAAGATGTCTTCATCCGTCCCATGGTATCCTTCTATGGCAAAAACTGGATGGCCGCAACCTACGGAGCTAACATTTCGAGTACCAATGCCAATGGTTGGATTAATGATGATGACGTGGAAGGCATTATCTACGATGTCCGTGGCAACGGCGGCGGCAACGCTGACGAACTGACTCCGCTGGTGGGTGCTCTCACCCAGAGCCCAACCCACTACGGCTATTCGCGTACAAAGGAAGGTCTCGGACGTCTCGACTACAGCGCTTGGACTCCTTTCATCATGCATACCCCGGCCAACCATCTCAACACGGCTAAGCCTATCGTGGTCCTTGCCGATGCCAATTCCTATAGCTGTGCCGAAATCACCACCCAGCTCATCCACAGCCTTCCCAATGGCGTGTTTATCGGCAAACGTACTGGCGGTGCCACCTGTCCGCTTTTGCCTGGTGGTTTTAACATCCTGCTCAGCGGTGTCTTCGGAACTTCGGCAACTACTGTTTTTGATAACGCTAAAAACAAGAACGTCCGTAACCCCAATTGGCTGGGATACTACTGCTACACCAGCAATTTCGACCTCGTCATCACCGACTATACCTCGCTTGAAGGCAAGGGCGTAACGCCCGACTACGATGTCGACTACAAGGGCGAGAATGGCAAGGACGAGCAACTGGATGCTGCTATCGAATATCTTGAGACAGGTCGCGTGTCTCAATAGGCTCTTGTCGCGCTTTCATTGTAATCATCACCATTCAGTATAATCGAAACGGATGTGGATCGAACTGGTCCACGTCCGTTTTTTTTGTCGAAGCCCATTGTCTTCGACAATGGCTGTTGCTTTTATATTCGGTAGCCTGCTCTTGTCCGTATTGGACGACACTATCGTTGGCCTGAATAGGTGTAGGAGCCTATCGTGATTTCAGAGGATGGCGTTGTCTGTGTCTAACGGCACGCTCGTTGGCTTGGGTATCGCGTCCGTAACGTTGTAAACAGAAGATCTGTCTCTTCGGGCTATTGTTGGCACAGACGACGTTGCAGGAATCGGATGGCATCGATATTGCGCGGTACCTGCAGGTCTATCGTGCTGCTTTCGATGGCTATCACCCTGCCGCTCTTCACGGCATCGAGCATCGTATACGGATGCATACGGCAGAAGGCGGCAGAATCCTCCTTGCGCACGATGATATAGTCAGGATTTTGTGCAAGCAGTGCCTCGGTGCCATAATTCCACCCCTCCATGTCGTGGGCTATGTTTCTTCCTCCTGCCATGGTGATGATATCGTCGATAAATGAATTGCCACCTGCTGTAAAGTTGCCTCCGCCGCCAAAGCCAACTACGTAGTAGACGGTGGGGGAGTGTCCTGTGTCTTGTTTGGCGGTAAGTGACGTAACCTCTTCTCTCAGGCAGTTTGTCAGACTATCGGCTTCGGTCTTCTTGCCAATCAGTTGGCCAATCCTCTGTATGTTGCGGTAAAGCCCGTCAAAAGTCGGTTGTTCAATGACACACACTGCCGCCACCCCCATGACGCTCAGCTGGTCGATGCTTCGTTCGGGTATCATGGAACCGCTGATGACAAGGTCGGGATGTAGCGAAGCTATTCTTTCAACGTTCAGGTTGCTGATGCCCCCGATGTTTTCTATGCGGACAGCCTCAGAAGGATAGGTACAGAATTGGGTGCGTCCCACCAACAGCCTGTCGCCCCCAAGGGCAAAGATGATTTCTGTAACGGCAGGCGAGGTGGACACGATACGGGTAGGGGAGTGGGGTACCGCCACGGTGCGGCCATAGTCGTCAACCACCGTATCTGTCGCGTTCTCCGGAACCGTGGGGCTATGTTGGCAGCCTATCACCATGATAAGGCAGGCAATCCATAGTGGTTTTTTCATAAAAAAGGGGTTTGGTTAAAAAAGTAAGGAAGCAAATGAAATGACATTTGCTTCCTTGCTTGGATTATCGTTCTTTGTGTCGATAGCGATACTGCGAAAGATTATAGCAGGGTGGCCATCTTGGCGGTAAGGTCGCCGATGCGGGTGCTGTAGCCCTTCTCGTTATCGTACCAAGAGACAACTTTCACGAAGTTGCCGTCCATCACCATCGTCAGCTGCGAGTCGAAGATGCTGCTGTGCGTGTTGTCGATAATGTCGACGCTCACCAGCGGGTCGGTGCTGTATTCGAGGATGCCTTTCATCTTGCCCTCAGCAGCTTCCTTGATGGCGGCGTTGACCTCTTCTTTGGTGACATTTTTCTCCAGTTCGACAGTCAGGTCGACCACGGATCCGTCAGGAGTAGGGACGCGCATGGCAAAACCGTCAAGCTTGCCTTTCAGTTCGGGGATGACCAATCCTACAGCCTTGGCGGCACCGCTCGACGTGGGGATGATGCTCACGGCGGCAGCACGGGCACGGCGCAGGTCGCTGTGCGGCTGGTCGAGAATCTTCTGGTCGTTGGTGTAGCTGTGTACCGTGTTCATCAGACCATGCTTGATGCCGAATTTGTCGTTCAGCACCTTGGCCACGGGAGCCAAGCAGTTGGTGGTGCAGCTTGCATTGGACACCAGCTGTACGTCTTTGGTGAGCACCTCTTCGTTCACGCCAAGCACCACGGTAGCATCTACGTCGTCGGCTTTCGAGGCAGGCACCGTCAGGATGACTTTCTTGGCTCCGGCGTTGATGTGCTTCATCATCTGCTCGCGTTTCTTGAAGAGACCGGTGGACTCCACGACGATGTCTACGCCAAGTTCTTTCCACGGCAGGTTCTGTGGGTCGCGCTCTGCATAGATGCGCACCTTCTTGCCATTGACTACGATATATTCGCCTTCGGCGTATACTTCGCCCTCGAAGTTGGTGTGCACCGAGTCGTACTTGAACAGGTAGGCCAGTGTCTCTGCATTGGTGAGGTCGTTGATGGCCACGATGTCAAGCTCGGGATGAGCCAGCATGGCGCGGAATGACATACGACCGATACGGCCAAAACCATTGATTGCTACTTTTGCCATAATATTATGTTTTTTAATTGTTTGTAAATGGGGTTGATTTGTGAGTTGATAAGCAAAGATACACTTTTTATTATTTATCGCCTTAAAAATGCTATTTTTGTAGCCCGAAATATGAGTACAAAAAGCAAAAAATCTGCCCCTTCTAAGAAGAGTAAGGCATCCTCCAAAAAAAGCGTCCGCTGGTGGCTCCCATGGTCTAAGATTGGCTGGCCCCGCAGAGTGGTCCGCATCCTCTGGATGTCATGCGCCGCGCTTTGGCTCTCTACGGTCCTCATCGTCCTGCTCTATCGGTTTGTCACTCCACCACTCACCCCGCTCATGGTGCAGCGCTTCTTCCAGCAATTCAACGACAAGGACCGCTCTGTCCACTTCGAGTGCGAACACGTCTCGATAAATGAGATCTCGCAACACCTGATAGATGCCGTCGTCTACTCCGAGGATGGCGCCTTCATGTGCCACGGCGGGTTCGATTTCAAGCAGCTACGCCTGAGCTATCTCGAGAACAAGAAGGGCCGTCGTATCCGTGGCGGCAGCACCATCAGCCAACAGACCGCAAAAAATGCTTTCCTGCCCCACACCCGTTCGATGCTGCGCAAGGCTGTCGAGGCACATTTCACCATTCTGATTGAAACTTTTTGGAGCAAGAAGCGCATCATGGAGGTCTATCTCAATATCATCGAGTTCGGCGACGGCATCTATGGCTGCGAGGCGGCGGCACAACACTATTTCGGTAAGTCGGCCAAGAACCTGACCAAACGCGAGGCTGCACAACTGGCGGTTTGCCTGCCGGCCCCTCTGAGGATGAACCCCGCCAAACATGGCCCCTATTTCGAACGTCAGACAGGCGTGGTGATGAAACGCCTCGAATGGGGTAATGTAAAGCTCGACAAGCCTAAGAGCGAATGCAGCAAAGAAAACAAAGAAACGTTTGTTGATTTTGTGCTGTGGTTCCTATTCAAACGCAAGTAATGGCTCTATGACTCCTTCGTCAGATCAGCTGCAGGCGGACTGGAGGCGCCTCTCCGACGCCTTTGCCCTCTATCTAAGGATGGAGAAAGGACTGTCTGACAACAGCGTCAGCGCCTACCTCAACGACCTGCGCCATCTCACCGACTATGCCCTCGAACTCCAGAAACAGCCACAACAGCTCACTGTCGGCGATATGCAGGACCTCATTGCCGATATGAATGATACTGGTATCGCTGTGGCCACGCAGTGCCGTCTCATCTCAGGTTGGCGTATGTTCTATCAGATGCTCGTGCTTGAAGATGAGATGTCCGAAAACCCCGCCAAGTTGTTGGTGATGCCCATGCGTCCGCAACATCTGCCCGATGTCTTGACTGATGACGACGTGGCAGCCATCCAGGCAACATTCGACCGTAGCCTGCCCGACCAGGACCGCAACTATGTCATCGTCGAGGTCCTTTATGGATGTGGACTGCGGGTCTCCGAGTTGGTCAATATGCGGCTGTCCAATATCTACGATGAGGAGGAATTTCTCCTCATCACCGGCAAGGGCGACAAGCAGCGATGGGTGCCCATCAATTCTCGCGCACTCGCTTTGCTGCTTGACTACATTCGTCTCACGCGCAGCCAGATTGCACCCAAGCCGGGCGAGGAACGATACGTGTTCCTAAACAGGCGTGGCTGCCACCTATCGCGCAATTTCGTCTTCATGTTCCTCAAAAAAGCCGCCAGCGACGCCGGCATCGAGAAGCATGTCTCGCCGCATAGCCTCCGCCACACCTTTGCTACTGAGTTGGTGCGGAACGGGGCCGACCTCAGGGCTGTGCAAGAGATGCTTGGCCATGCGAGTCTTTCGACGACGGAAATCTATACCCATCTTGACACGCATTTTCTTCGTGAGACGATTGCCTGCTATCATCCTCACTATTGTAAGATGTGATGCGGTTCTCCTTTTTTGCAATAGCGTCCTGCCTCCCAGGGGTGCGGCGCTTGTAGAACCACTGCGATGTGATGCGTTTTTATTTGCAATAGCGCCTTGCCTCTACGAATGCAGCCAAAAGAACCGCGCGATTCCTTTTCAGTCGAATACGTCTTGTTCTGTTCGGTCGGATACGCCCCTTTTTCAGCTGAATACACCTCTTTGTTTTGGCTGTCGGATACGCCTTGCTGTTGAGGTTCTTTCCGATTCCAATGGCCACAAGGTTCCTGTCGTATGAAGATGTTTTCGCCGTCAGAAACATATCACCGTCAGACGGTTGATAACGCGGTGTTGCCCCTGTTGTCTTTGTCGGTAAAAAAACGTAATTTTGCAATTTGATTTCTAAACGGTTAATCGAATGTCTGACGATAAACAAGATATTATACAAGAGGTTACCAACGAAGACTACAAATGGGGTTTCGTTACCAACATTGATACCGAGACGGTGGAGAAAGGCCTCAACGAAGAGGTGATACGACACATCTCAAGGAAAAAGAACGAGCCCGATTGGCTCCTCGAGTTCCGCCTCAATGCGTTCCGCCGCTGGAGAAATATGGAGGAACCTTCTTGGGGACACCTGAAATACGATAAGGTGGACTATCAGGACATCATCAATTTTGCTGCCCCGAAGCAGCAGAAGAAGAAAAGCCTCGACGAGGTGGATCCTGAATTGTTGGCCACCTTCGACAAACTCGGCATCCCCCTGCGCGAACAGAAACAACTTGCCGGTGTGGCCTATGACGCCATCATGGACAGCGTCTCGGTCAAGACCACCAGCAGCCGTCTCCTTGCCGAGCAGGGCATCCTCTTTTGTCCCATCAGTGAGGCCGTGCAGAAGTACCCCGACCTCGTCCGCCAATATCTCGGCAGCGTGGTGCCTCCTACCGACAATTTCTTTGCCGCCCTCAACTCGGCGGTATTCAGCGATGGCTCTTTCTGCTATATCCCTAAGGGGGTCCGCTGTCCTATGGAACTATCGAGTTATTTCCGTATCAACGCACGCGGCACCGGCCAGTTTGAGCGCACGCTGATTGTGGCCGACGAAGAGTCTTACGTCAGCTATCTTGAAGGCTGCACCGCCCCCCAGCGTGATGAGAACCAACTCCATGCTGCCATCGTCGAAATCGTGGTTTTGAAGGATGCCGAAGTGAAATACTCTACGGTACAGAACTGGTACCCAGGCGACAAGAACGGCAAAGGTGGTATCTATAACTTCGTCACTAAGCGCGGCATCTGCAAGGGCAGCCGAAGCAAATTGTCATGGACACAGGTGGAGACGGGCTCTGCCGTAACGTGGAAATATCCCAGCTGTATCCTGCAAGGCGACGACTCGTCTGCCGAGTTCTACTCCGTGGCTGTGACCAACAACTACCAGCAGGCCGACACCGGCACTAAGATGATTCATGTTGGCAAGAATACTCATAGCACCATCATGTCTAAGGGTATCAGCGCCGGACACAGTCAAAACAGCTATCGAGGACTGGTGCAGGTGAATCGCAATGCCGACAATGCCCGAAATTTCTCGCAGTGCGACTCGCTCTTGCTGGGTGACCAGTGCGGGGCCCACACATGGCCCTATATCAAGGCTAACAATTCCTCAGCCATTCTTGAACACGAGGCAACGACGTCCAAAATAAGCGAAGACCAGCTCTTCTACTGCCAGCAACGCGGCATCTCACCGGAGAGTGCTGTAGGCCTCATCGTCAATGGCTACGCCAAAGATGTGCTCAAGAAACTCCCTATGGAGTTTGCTGTGGAAGCGCAGAAGTTGTTAAGCATCAGTCTGGAAGGGAGCGTGGGATGAACAAGTTGTCGATGGACGAACTCAACCGCCTTTCGGTCGAGGAGTATAAGGCTGCCCGCAAACTACCTCTCGTGGTTGTGCTCGACAATGTGCGCAGCCAGAACAATATCGGAAGCATCTTCCGCACCAGCGACGCTTTTGCCATCGAGGGTATCTGCCTTTGTGGCATCTGCTCTACGCCACCACACCGCGAAATCCATAAAACGGCCCTTGGTGCTGAGAATTCGGTCGAATGGCACTATTTCGAGGATACTTCGCAATGTGTCAGCCACCTCAAGGCGAAAGGATATAAGCTATTTGCTGTCGAGCAGGTCCATGACAGTCTGATGCTTGATTCGCAGCAACTCATAGAGGCCGTCGCTTCTGCCCACTCGGGAGTGGCCATCGTTATGGGCAATGAGGTCGAAGGGGTGCAAGAGCAGGTGATAGACCTCTGCGATGCAAGTATCGAGATTCCCCAGTATGGCACCAAGCATTCGCTCAACGTCAGTTGCTCCGCCGCCATCGTTATCTGGCACCTTCAACAACTGATGAGAGGTTTGTAGTATTGTTAATTTGCAATATAACAAAATATTGAATTGTAAATTCTAAACTGATTATTCATGAAAAGTATCGATGAACGCGAACAGATGGCACGAGCGCTGCATGCCGACCACCATAATTGTTGTCAGTCGGTGCTGCTGGCCTATGCCGACAAGCTGGCTATACCTGAGGATGCCGCCAACCGTTTGGCAGCTCCCTTCGGACGCGGCCTCTCGGGCCAGGGTGAGTTGTGCGGCTGTGTCAGCGCCATGGCCATGGTGGCTGGACTGACGGGACATCCAGAGCTGACCAAGCCTCTTTGCGACCAGTTCAGGGCCGAAAATGGCGACATCGTATGCGGTCGTCTCCTTCAGCTCGGCAAGAAACCCTGTCGCGAACTCGTGGCTTGTGCGGCTCGTCTGCTTCATCCCGTTGCCGAGTAGTGGCGGGCTCTCTTGCCGTATAACGTGACAATCCCTTCCTGTCCTTTTTCGTTGTGTCAATGTTCCTCTTTCTCTTATGACCAATAAGCGCAAAATTATCAACGACCCTGTCTATGGTTTTTTGACCATCGATGACGATATTCTTTTCGATGTCATCTCTCATCCTTTTTTTCAGCGCCAGCGCCATATCAAGCAGCTGGGATTCACATCCCTGGTCTACCCAGGGGCTGTCCACACCCGCCTGAGTCACATGCTTGGCGCCCTCAACCTCATGACACGGGCGCTTGAGGTGCTTAAGGTCAAAGGTGTCGATATCAGCGATGAAGAATCGCTCGGCGTGCGCCTTGCCATCCTGCTTCACGATGTGGGACATGGCCCTTTTTCCCACACCTCGGAACATACTATCGTCGACGTGCATCACGAAACGCTCACGCGCCTCTTTATGCAACGTCTCAACGTGGAACTATCGACGCAAGGTCATGGTATCCATCCCCTCGACACGGCTATCGAAATCTTCAATGATACCTATAAGAAACACTTTCTACACCAGCTCGTTTCCAGTCAGTTGGATATGGATCGTCTTGACTATCTGAGCCGCGACAGTTTCTTCAGCGGCGTCAGCGAGGGTATCGTGGGAACGGAGCGTATCATCAACATGCTCAACGTGAGCAACGACGAACTGGTGGTCGATGAGAAGGGAATCTATTCGGTCGAGAAATTTATCATCTCTCGCCGTCTGATGTACTGGCAGGTATATATGCACAAGACGGTCATTGCTGCCGACAGTTTGCTCTGCGGACTCTTCCGCCGTGTGCGTGAGCTACTGGCCAAAGGCGTACCGGTCGACGGGCCCCGTTTCCTCATCGATTTTCTTTCTCACTCCTACAACGAGGCTTCTTTCGTTGATAATCCCGAGTTGCTTGACCATTTTGCCCTTATCGACGATAACGATGTTATGACGGCTGTCAAAATGTGGCTGCATCATCCCGACATCGTGCTCTCCTCGCTGGCCTCGCAGCTCGTCTATCGCCACCTTCCGGCCATCAGCGTCAGCGACCATCCTTTCCCCTCCGAACAGATCGAGCAGATGCGTCTGCTCACACAACGACACTTTGGCATCTCGTTATCCGATACGGAGTATTTCGTGGGCACAGGCGTGTTGAAAAACCACGCCTACGACTTCAACGACCAAGAGATTAAGGTGCTCTATAAAGACGGCTCCTGCTGCGACATCAGCGAGGCAAGCGACCAGCTGGACCGTCATTTCCTCGAAAAACAGGTTACTAAGTATTATTTCTTTTTTCCTAAAGAACTGAAATGAAACGGGTCCATTTTATTGCTATAGGCGGTGCGGCCATGCACAATCTTGCCATCGCTCTCCACTTGAAGGGCTATGCCGTAACAGGTTCTGACGATGAGATTTTCGATCCCGCTCGTGGGCGCTTGGCTCACTATGGGCTCCTTCCAGACGGCGAGGGGTGGCATCCCGAGCGCATCACCAGCGAACTCGATGCCGTGGTGCTGGGTATGCACGCGCGCTCCGACAACCCCGAGTTGCTTAAGGCTCAAGAACTGGGGCTACGTATCTATAGCTACCCCGAGTTCCTCTATGAGCAGTCTAAGGACAAGCTCCGCATTGTCATAGGCGGTAGCCATGGCAAGACCACCACGACGGCTATGATTCTCCATGTGCTGCACCTTTGTGGCATAGAGGCCGATTATATGGTGGGTGCACAGTTGGCTGGCTTCGATGTTATGGTTCGTCTCTCCGACACAGCACGTGTCATGGTAATAGAGGGCGACGAATACCTCACATCGCCTATCGACCGTCGTCCTAAATTCCATCTCTACAAACCCCATGTGGCCATCATAACAGGCATCGAATGGGACCATATCAATGTCTTCCCTACATTTGAAATCTATAAGCAACAGTTCTCTCGATTCATAGATGTTGTGGAACCCAATGGAACACTGATTTACTGCAACGATGATAAAGTGGTACGTGAAGTGGTTATGGCTTCTTCGCGCAAGGATGTTCACATGCTGCCCTACGATGTGCCACCCTACCATGTCGAAGAAGGCGTCACCTACCTCGACAGCGAGTGCCCCGTCTCGCTGAAAGTCTTTGGCCGGCACAATCTCTTGAACCTTACGGCGGCTCGTCTGGCATGTCGTCAGCTGAATGTTTCCGACTGCGATTTCGACAGGGCTATCTCTTCCTTCGCTGGAGCCACCAAGCGACTCGAGCTTGTCAAACGGGTCGGCACTACGGCAGTCTATAAGGATTTTGCTCATGCCCCCTCCAAGCTACGCGCCACTATCGCCGCTATGCGCGAGCAGTATCCCTCTCGTCGTCTCGTTGCCTGTATGGAATTGCACACTTTCAGCTCTCTCACTGCCGAGTTTCTAAGCCAGTATGCTGGCTCTATGGATCAGGCCGACGTCCCTATCGTCTATTTCAGCCACCATGCACTACAGCTGAAACATCTGCCCGAGCTCAGCCCCGAACAGGTCAAACGCGCCTTTTCCAACGATAATGTACGCGTCTTTACCGACAGCCATGAGATGTTGGATTATGTTCGTTCCCTGAAATGGGACAACACGAATCTTCTGATGATGAGCAGTGGCAATTTCGACGGCATTAAGTTCGACGAGATAATCTAATGATATTAATACTTCGACTTTTTCTTTGATTCTTTAACAATAACATGTTTTTATATAATCTGTTATGACGAAATTTCAAGTAGGCGATAAGGTGAAGTTTCTCAATGCTATTGGTGGCGGTGTGGTGGTACGTATTCAGAATGGACAGGTTTTTGTGCAGGATGATACGGGTTTCGATATGCCTATGGCGCCCAACGAATTGATACGCATGGCTGATATGACGGGAGCTGGCAAGGTGTTTAATCAGGACTTGAATGTTGATGTTGCCGATATTGAGGAAATCAAAAGACTGGCAGCGGCGGAAAGCAAGTCAAAAGCACTCCAAGAAGAACAAAATCGTAGGCTGCGTGAGAAGTTTACCGGCAATTCCGATGAACAGTCAATGGATCAGCTCAGCGACGAAAATCGTAGGCTCCGCTCTCAAGTGGCCAGCCTCAAGGACCAAGTAAGCCGTCTACAGGTACAGCTATCCCGTCTACAGTCTCTCAATGCCAAGAATCTCAACAATAACATTCTGCTCCAGTATCTTGTGGCCCCAGGCCACGCCGAGGTGGATTTGCATATCGAGGCACTGCATGACAACCCTTCGCAACTGTCCGATAGCGAGAAGCACAATCTCCAGCTACGCTTCTTTCGTACCTGCCTCAATCATGCTATTCTAAACGGCATGAAGAAGGTTACTTTCATTCACGGTGTAGGACGTGGCGTTCTGAAGACTGAAATTCAAAACGAACTCGACCAGTACGATGGTGTCAGTTATATGGATGCTCCCATTAGCAAATATGGCGTTGGCGCCACCGAAGTTTACTTCAAAACCAAGCAGTCTCTTTGAATTATAGATTATCTGAAAACAGGTTTCTCGCTTTCTTTTATTCTTTATTCAGTTCGCTGTTTTTTATACTAATATATCTGCAAGATTCAACCTATTCATTAACTGTTTAATCTTCCATGTATCAATCTCGTCAAATCCATATCGGTTCCTTGCCCCTTGGCGGAGGTGCTCCGGTGCGCGTGCAGTCAATGACAAATACCAACACGATGGACACTCAGGCTACGGTGGACCAGACGTTGCGCCTTGTCGAGGCGGGATGCGAAATAGTGCGTATCACTGCTCCCGACGTTAAGGCGGCGGAAAACTTGTATAACATCAAGAACGAACTCCTTCGCAGGGGATGCTCTGTCCCATTGGTTGCCGATATCCATTTCAACCCTAAGGCGGCTGAGACGGCCGCCGCTCTGGTTGAGAAGGTTCGCGTCAATCCGGGCAACTATACCGACCGCAATACGGGAAAGGTGGATTTTTCTGAACAGGAATACAACGACGAACTGAAACGCATCGCCGACAAGATGAGCCGTCTCATCGAGATCTGCAAGCAACACCATACGGCTATGCGTATTGGCACCAATCATGGTTCGCTCTCCGAGCGTATCATGAGCCGCTATGGCAATACCCCGGAAGGTATGGCTCAATCAGCAGTCGAATTTGCTGAGGTGTGCCGGCAGCAAGACTTTCACGACCTTGTGTTCTCGATGAAGTCAAGCAATGTGAAGGTGATGGTTGAAAGTACGCGCTGCTTTGTGCAGAAAATGACGCAATTGGGTATGAATTATCCTATCCATCTTGGCGTCACCGAGGCCGGCGATGCCATGCAGGGGCGCCTCAAAAGTGCTGCTGGCATCGGGGCTTTGCTGATAGATGGTATTGGCGACACTATACGCGTCTCTCTGACGGAGGATCCCGTGGAGGAAATCCCAGTGGCCTATGACATTTTGCAAGCGGTCGGGGCACGTATCAGCAAGGCCGAGTTTATTGCCTGCCCCTCTTGTGGCCGCACGTTGTATGATATCCAGCAGGCCCTCCAACTCATCAAAGCTGCCACTCAGCACCTCAAAGGGGTTAAAATCGGCGTCATGGGATGCATCGTCAATGGCATTGGCGAAATGGCTGATGCCCATTACGGATATGTGGGGGCTGGCCCTGGCAAGATCTCTCTTTATAAGGGGCATACTCTTGTCAAACAGGCCATTCCTCAGGAACAGGCTGTGGACGAACTGGTACGCCTGATCAAGGAGAATGGCGACTGGCAAGAGCCTCCTGCCAATGACACTGGGTGTTAATCTTTTTAAAAATGGTGTTCTGTATTCGTCATTTTTGTAATTTTGCAGTCTTGAGTATAACGATGATTTCGGTTCGCCAAGGAATAGTATGAATCAGCCTGTCCTGCATAAAGATATTTGTTAATTATTTTATTTCCAATTATAATTATTCTAACATGAAACAACTTATCGAGTGTGTCCCCAATATCAGCGAAGGACGCGACAAAAACATCATCGATCAAGTGGCCGCCGAAGTGGAAAAGGTGGAGGGTGTCAAGTTGCTTGATGTCGACCCTGGCGTAACGACTAATCGTACGGTAATCACCTTTGTTGGTGAACCCGAGCCTGTGTGCGAGGCCGCTTTCCGACTTGTCAAGAAAGCCGCCGAGCTAATCGATATGCGCTATCAGCATGGCGACCATCCTCGTCAGGGTGCTACCGATGTGTGTCCGCTCATACCTGTCAGCAATATCTCGATGGATGAGGTGGTAGTCTACGCACGCAAATTGGCCGAACGTTTCGGCAACGAACTTTCTATCCCCGTCTTCTGCTATGAGAACGCGGCCTTCCGCCCCGAGCGTCGCAATCTGGCCTATTGTCGCACTGGAGAGTACGAATCACTCTCATCTCGTCTCGGCACCGAACAGTGGAAACCCGATTTCGGACCCAACGAGTGGAACGACCATGTGGCACAGACTGGCGCCACGCAGGTCGGTGCACGCGATTTCCTTGTGGCCATCAACTATAACCTTAACACTACCTCTACCCGTCGTGCCAACGCCATCGCTTTCGACGTGCGCGAAAAAGGCCGTCCTCAGCGTGAAGGTGGAAAGGTTACGGGCAAACCAATGAAGGATGCCAACGGCGAGGTCATCATGATCCCTGGCACGCTGAAAAGCACCAAGGCTATCGGCTGGTATA
>JAFUVR010000014.1 GCA_017477485.1 Bacteroidales bacterium
GCTCTACGCCCAGTGGATCGAGGGCGAAGGCTACAGCATCCTCTACAACGGCAACTCCGACCTCGCCTATGGTCAGGTGAATGGTGCCTCTGTGGCCGCCGGCACCTCCTACACCATCGCCGAAAACGCCTTCGTACGCTTCCTCAGCGATTACACCGATGACACCTGCATCTTCCTCAGCTGGAACACCCAGCCCGACGGCTCCGGCACCTCCTACAACCCCGGCGACCGCATCACCCTTACGGCCAATGTTACCCTGTATGCCCAGTGGAACTGCGCCACCGAGGCCATCCGTTCTGCCGCCACACCCCGCATCACCGTCTATCCCAACCCTGCCACCACCACTGTCAGCATCAGTGGCGCTACCATCAGCCGTATCGAACTCATGGACATCTCCGGACGCATCGTCCGTACCATCGAAGGCAGCAACAGTCTTAGCCTCGAGGGCCTCAACAAGGGCCTCTACATGATGCGCATCAGCACCCCCGACGCCTCTACCATTCGCAAAATCGTCAAGCGCTAACCTGTCGCTTTCACGTTACAATCACCATGCAAGGGCTGGCACGACACCGCGCCAGCCCTTGTTTTGTCGTTGCCCCGTCAGGGTGTGGCCCACCTTTGGATTGTCTCCATCACGTCATCCAGTAATGATACGGGCTCTACGCGATTGCCTTCTGTGGGCTATCCTTGCTTCGGCACGTCGCCGTTTTCCACTTTCCGTCTGGCAGTCCCAACGCAAAACCTCCATAATCGAAAAAAAAACGTATCTTTGCAGTTTCTACATCTATTGCATAAGGCTCCAGATACATCAACATGAGTAAGCACATCTTCCATCTTGTCCTTTTTTGCCTCATAGCGCTTGTGCCCGTTGCCGTGCAGGGCCAGAGCAACAAAAAGAACTCGGCATCTAAAAGTCAAAAAAAAGTTGTTCAAATCAACGACCTCGACGTTATCTACGAAGAAGATGAGGAATACGTTGACGTGCAGATAGAAGCCCCCGTCACCATTTCGGACGATGAGAGCTACATGTATGACCGCACGCCCCTCTCGCCTCTTACTCCTCCTCCGCCCATGCAGGACGTCGACGTCGAGGATGACGACCCCGACGTGGTGCCGCAACTCATGCAGGCTCATGAAGATGAGGGCGCCGAGAGCGAGAATGAAATCCTCTACGCCTCCTTTGACTCCGAGACCATACACTATCCCAAGCTCGATGTGTCTACCATGACCGAGCCTGTCAACATCATCCTCACCCATCCCGAGCGCGGCGAGAACTATTCCGTCCCCATCTCGGCCTCGGCCCGCGCCTCCTCACACTACGGCCCGCGCCGTCGCCGCTACCACTATGGCCTCGACCTGGCCGCCCCCAAGGGAGAGCCTATCTATGCCATGTTCGATGGCACGGTACGCATCTCTGTGCGCAACAAGTCCTACGGCAACCTCGTCGTCATCCGCCACAACAATGGCCTTGAGACCTACTATGCCCACATGTCGGCCCGTCATGTCCAGCCCGGCGACCAAGTGCGTGCCGGCGACTGCATAGGCCTCTGCGGCAACACTGGACGCTCCTACGGCAGCCACCTCCATCTCGAGATTCGCTACATGGGCAACGCCCTCAATCCCGAAACCGTCATTGACGCCAATTCGCGCAAACTGCTTGCCAACAGCCTTACCCTCACCCAGAACTCTTTCCGAAAAATCTCTGCACGCTCGCGCTCCCGCGCCGGTGCCAGCGCCACCTACACCAAGGGCGGCAAACAGTTCTATCGTGTGCGTAGCGGCGACACCCTGGGCAAGATTGCCAAACGCAATGGCACCACCATCAATAAGCTTTGCAAGCTTAACCATATCAGCCGCAACACTACCCTCCAGATTGGACAACAGCTCAGAATCCGTTAGCATGCTCCACATTGATATCCTCACCCTCTTCCCCGAAATGATGGACATGTTTTTCAGCGAGTCCATCATCATGCGGGCACGAAAAAAAGGTCTCGTCGAGGTCTGTTTCCACAACCTGCACGACTATTCCCTCTCGCGCTACGGCAGTGTCGACGACTACCCCTATGGCGGCAATGCCGGCATGGTCATGGCCATAGAACCCCTTGCCAACTGCATCGAAGCCCTCCAGCGCGAGCGTCACTACGACGACATCATCTATACGGCCCCTGACGCCCCCACTTTCTCTCAGCCTCTCGCCAACCACCTCTCGCTTCAGCACAATCTCATCATCCTCTGCGGTCACTATAAGGGTGTTGACGAGCGTCTCCGCGAACATTTCATCACCCGCGAAATCTCCATCGGCGACTATGTCCTCACCGGTGGCGAGCTGGCCGCCGCCGTCATCTGCGACGCCGTTATCCGGCTCATCCCCGGCGTCATTGGCGACGAGCAGTCGGCGCTCTCCGACTCGTTCCAAGACGGACTCCTTGCCCCCCCCGAATACACGCGCCCGGCCAACTTTCGCGGCTGGAAGGTGCCCGACGTGCTCCTCAGCGGCAACCATTCCAAGATAGAGCAATGGCGCTACGAGCAAGCCCTCCTGCGCACCAAACAGCGCCGCCCCGACCTCCTCGAAAACATCGAATAGGGTCCTGCTCCTCTGCCCCCTCCCGTTGCGACAATGGAAGGGCTCCGGCCTCTCCCGTCCTCAATAACCCGACAATCATCCGACCACATTTCACATCCCCATAATAACAATTTTAATCCCCCTTTTATATGACAGAATTTGAGAAATATGCCACCCTTCATCGCGGCATCAGTAGCACCACCATTGCCAAATACACATCGGCCATCAACAACTCGCTGACGCCCTACATCATTGAGGAACGTCCGCTCAATATTTCGCAGCTCGACGTCTTCTCCCGCCTCATGATGGATCGCATCATATTCCTCGGCACCGCCATCGACGACTATACCGCCAATGTGATTCAGGCTCAGCTCCTCTTCCTCGAGAGCACCGACTCTGACAAAGACATCATGGTCTACGTCAACTCTCCCGGAGGCTCTGTCTATGCCGGCCTCGGCATCTATGACACCATGCAGTACATCTCGCCCAAGATTTCTACCATCTGCACCGGTCTGGCAGCCTCTATGGCCAGTGTGCTCCTATGTGCCGGCGAGAAGGGCATGCGCTATGCGCTTCCTCACAGCCGCGTGATGATCCATCAGCCCATGGGCGGCGCCGAAGGTCAGGCCAGCGACATGGAGATTACCGTCCGTGAAATCCAGAAACTCAAAAAGGAACTTTACCAGATTATTGCCCATCACTCGGGCAAGACCTACGACGAGGTGTGGGCCGACAGCGACCGCGACTATTGGATGACTGCCGAAGAGGCTAAGGCCTACGGCATGATCGACGAGGTCCTCGCCAGGAAATAGTCCTTCCCGAAGGTGGAAATAGTGACGGGGAGTGTTCGTCACCGCGAAAGGCGCAGGCCGTGGGGCGGCTGACCTTGCTCTGACTGAGGGCTGTGGAATGCCCGTCCTGCACTGCCGAAACGGATGCCTGTTGTTGCGGAGTGCGGTTCGTCGTTGCTGTAGCCTTATTGGAGTTAATGGCGAGCCCGCCGCCGCTCCTGATTGGTCTGCAACAGGTGTCGCATGCCCCCTTTCCCGTCTTCATCCTGTGTATCATATCATCAATCCTGTTAGACCCTATGACAATCAAAGTAATCAACCGTTCCCATCATCCCCTGCCGCAGTATGAGACGGCCCTTTCTGCCGGCCTCGATCTGAGGGCTTTCCTGCCCGACGGCCCCATCACCATAGCACCGCTCGAACGCGCCATGGTGCCCACCGGACTCTACATCGAACTGCCCGCAGGGTTCGAGGCCCAGATACGTCCTCGTAGTGGTCTGGCTCTGAAAAAGGGCATCACCGTCCTCAATTCGCCGGGCACCATCGATGCCGACTATCGGGGCCAGCTCTGCATCCTTCTTGTCAACCTCTCGCAAGAGCCGTTCCAAGTGGTTGATGGCGAGCGTGTGGCACAGATGGTCGTGGCCCGCCATGAGCAGGCCCAGTGGCAGGAGGTGGACCAGCTCTCCGAGACTCAGCGTGGCACGGGTGGCTTCGGCCATACCGGCACCAAATAACACTCCCGTTTCATGAAGCCAATCCTGACTCTCCTTGTAGCGGTCCTCCTCATGGGTGGCGCCGCTGCACAGCCCATCATCACCGGTGCGCAGCACACCGAGCAGTATATGCCGCTCCTCGTCAGCAATCATTTCGCCGTGGTGGCCAACCACAGCTCGCTCATCGGCCAAACCCACCTCGTCGACACCCTC
The DNA here is from genome assembly GCA_017477485.1 of Bacteroidales bacterium. Taxonomy (GTDB): domain Bacteria; phylum Bacteroidota; class Bacteroidia; order Bacteroidales; family P3; genus Colimorpha. The sequence goes on from JAFUVR010000014.1 coordinate 4,287, forward strand.
ATGGCTCGTGGCCTCCGACCGGCTCGCATCTTCTGTCCCGAACACGGCTTCCGTGGCACCGCCGCTGCCGGGGCACGTGTCAACAGCAGCATCGACTCGGCCTCAGGTGTGGAGATTGCCTCGCTCTATGGACGTCATCGCAAACCCTCGCCCGACCAATTGAGCGACCTCTTCGCCGTTGTCTTTGACCTTCAAGATGTCGGATGTCGTTTCTATACCTACATCTCCACGCTCCATTATGTCATGCAGGCCTGTGCCGAACAGGGCGTACGTCTCATTGTCCTCGACCGGCCCAACCCCAACGGGCACTATGTCGATGGTCCTGTCATGGATTCCGACTTCTGCTCTTTCGTGGGCATGCGCGCCGGCACCCCGGTGGTCTACGGCATGACCATCGGCGAATATGCCTCAATGATTGATAGCGAGCTCCCCTCTCGCAAGCCTGGCTACGGCCTCCTCGTTGTCCGCCTTTCCAACTATTGCCACGACAGCATCTACCATCTCCCTGTGCCTCCTTCGCCAGCACTCCGCTCGCCGCAGGCTATCGCTCTCTATCCCTCTCTCTGCCTCTTCGAGGCTACCAGCATCAGCGTGGGTCGGGGTACGCCGTTCCCTTTCGAGATTATCGGCAACGACGGCGGATACAAGATGGACCTCCGCGGGATTAAGGTGCCGCCCCGCTTCGACCTCTCCTATTTGCGCGAGATGATGGCACATTCCGATACGGCTACTTTCTTTCTTAAAACCAATGGGTTTGAGCGTCTTGCAGGCAATGCGCTGCTCCGTCGGCAGCTCCTTGATGGCAGACCAGACGACGAGATACGCGCCTCGTGGGAACCTGCCCTGTCGCACTTTAAGGCCTATCGGAAGCGTTTCCTTCTCTATCCTGAACATTGATACATTATGGACGCCGGTGAACCTCGATACTATTCCTATGCCGCATATATGCGCAACAGCTTCGGCGGACGTGTGCAGAAACTCTCTATCGATGCCGGATTCACCTGCCCCAACCGCGACGGCACGCTGAGCACCTCGGGATGTTCTTTCTGCAATAATAATGCCTTCAATCCCTCTTATTGCCACTCCGACAGCCAGCTTCCTCAGCGCCCCGTAAAGCCTATCACGCAGCAAATCGAAGATGGCATTGCCTTCCACCAGTGGCGCTATCGCAAAGCACGGCGCTATCTCGCCTATTTCCAGTCGTATAGCAACACCTACGCACCCCTCTCCGTGTTGCAGCGTCGTTATGAGGAAGCCCTCAGCCATCCGCTCGTCGAGGGCATCATCATTGGCACCCGCCCCGACTGCGTGGATGACCGTGTTATGGACTATCTTGCCCGTCTTGCCGAGCATCACTATGTGGCTGTCGAATATGGCATCGAGAGTTGCTACGATGCCACCCTCAGCCTCGTCAATCGCGGCCACGACTTTGCCACTTCATGCCGCGCCATCGAACTCGCAGCCCGTCGTGGCCTGCCCTGCGGCGCCCATCTCATCCTCGGCCTTCCTGGCGAATCCTATCAGGCTATCGTCGACGAAGCCGCCATCATCAACCAGCTCCCGCTACACTCCGTCAAGCTCCATCAGTTGCAGGTGCTTAAGGACACGCTATTGGCCCGTCAGGTCGAGGCCGGCCAGACGGATGTTCCTCAGATTCCGCTCCCGCAATACATCGCTCTCGTCTGTGACTTTGTCGAACATCTCCGCCCCGACATAGCTATAGAACGTTTCGCTGGCGAGGTCCCGCCACGCTATCAGGCTTTGCCTCAGCGTGCTTGGCGACACGACGACGGACGCTATGTGCGCAATGAGCAGATAGCGCCTATGGTTCAGGCCGAGCTCTGCCGTCGCAACACGCGGCAAGGCTCTGCTTTGATATAATCCTGTTTCCCACTGACTTTCAATCTTTTTCTCACCATAAACCATATCACTAAAATGAAAATCGCCCTTCTGGGCTATGGCAAGATGGGACACGCCATCGAAACCCTTGCCCCCACACGCCACCACTCTGTGAATGTAGTCATCGACAACCTCGACGATTGGTCCTCACAGTTCGACGCCCTACGTGCATGCGATGTGGCTATCGACTTCTCGATGCCCAGCGTGGCTGTCGATAACATTATGAAGTGTCTCTCCGCTCATGTCCCCATCGTCGTCGGCACTACGGGATGGTATGACCACATGGACGACGTGCGCAAGGCCTGCCTCGCCTACAGCGGTTCGCTCTTCTGGGCCTCTAACTTCAGTATCGGCATGAATATCCTGTTCGACATCAACCGTCGTCTGGCCCGTCTTATCAACGACTATACGGACTACGATGTTTCTATCGCCGAAACCCACCACATCCACAAACTCGATGCTCCCAGCGGCACCGCCATCTCGCTTGCCAACGACATCATAGCCTGTTGTGATAGAAAACACGCCTGGCACCTGGCTGCCACGCTTACGCCCGATGCGGCCACGCCGCAGCCCGTCGTGCCGTGTCCGCCCGACAGCATCCCTATCACCGCTGTCCGTCAGGGTGAAGTGCCAGGCATCCACGAGGTGGTCTATGATAGCCCCATCGATACCATCTCTATACGTCATTCGGCCAAAAGCCGGCAGGGATTGGCTCTCGGTGCCCTACTGGCTGCCGAGTTTCTGAAGGGCCGCACAGGCATTTTCACTATGGACGATTTGCTCCATAAGGATTGACGACCCATCTTTTTTCTATACGTTGTACGGTTGTTCTGCCCCTCCCATCCTGACTGTTCCTAATTATGCGCACCCGACTTATCGTCATCATCCTCATAATGCTTTGGGCTGTCGCTCTGGCATTCTGCAGCATGTGCGGTCCTGCCCATCTTAGCGGGGACGACTTGTGGCACAGCGATATCCTATGGCAACTCCGTCTGCCACGTCAAGTCATGGCCCTGACGGTGGGGGCGGCCCTTGCTGTCTGTGGCACGGTCTATCAGTCGGTGTTCCGCAACCCGCTGACCGATCCTTACCTCTTGGGCATCTCTTCGGGGGCCTCTCTCGGTGCTGTGCTGGCTATCCTTTTGGGCCTCGATTCTTTCTTTTTCGGCATTGGCCTCTCGGCACTTGCAACGGCTTTGCTCACGCTCTTCGTCATTTTTCGCATCGCCTTGATCGGCAATCGCATGCATTCTGCCACACTCCTCCTCTCTGGCGTGTGTGTCACGCTCCTTATTGGTGCCGTCGTCTCGTTTCTCATGGTTATGAACCACGACAAGATGGATCGTATCATCTTTTGGACCATGGGCAGTTTTGCTTCTGTCCGATGGTCCGATGTGGCTATCGTGGCCCCAGTCGTTTTCTTAGGTACGTTGCTGATGCGCTATCTCGCCAAGGACCTCAACCTCATGCTGGTGGGTGGCGATGAAGCACAGAGCATGGGGGTCGATGTCGAGCGTGTCAAGATAATCGCCCTCGGCGTTACCTCTCTCATGGTGGCTTTCGCGGTCTCGGCCTGCGGCGTGATAGGTTTTGTTGGCCTCATCGTTCCTCATGCTGCGCGGCTCCTCGTGGGGCCCGACAATCGTCGGCTACTTCCTATCGCTGCCCTCGGCGGCGGCCTCTTCATGTTGCTCTGCGACACTGCGGCACGCTGTCTCTTTCAGCCTGCTGAACTGCCGGTGGGCACACTCTCCGCTATCATCGGCGCCCCTCTGTTCATCTGTTTGATATATAGAAAAAAACGTCTCATCTGACTATGCTCTCTGTCGATGCTCTATCCCATTCGTTTGATGGTAGACCGGTCTTGAAGAACATCAATTTCAATGTCCGCCGAGGCGATTTCTATGCTATCATGGGACCCAATGGTTGCGGCAAGACAACGCTGCTCCGCTGCATGGCCGGCCTCCTCACACCCGACAGTGGCTCGGTCTCTGTCAATGGCAATCCCGTCGGACTCATCTCGCCACGCCGGCTGGCACAGCAAATGGCCTATGTCCAGCAACAGCTTGCTCCGGATTTCGACTTCACGGCCGAAGAGGTGGTCCTGATGGCCCGCACCCCTTACCAGCGGCCGCTCCAGAGCGACTCGCCTGATGATCATGCCATCGTCCAGCAGTCTATGCTGCTCACTTCTACCTGGCACCTCCGCGGCCAGCGCCTCTCCCAGATGAGCGGCGGCGAGCGACAGCGCGTACTGATTGCCCGTGCCCTCGCTCAGCAAACCCCTGTCTTGCTCCTCGACGAGCCTCTCTCCAACCTCGACATCGCCCACCAGTTTGCTATCCTCGAACTCCTCCGACGTCTCAACCAGCAGGAGTCTAAGACGATACTCCTCGTTATCCACCACATCGAACTCGCCTATGAATACTGTCCCAGCCTTCTACTGCTTCACGATGGTGCTGTCGCTTTCTCGGGCCCTATGTCGCAGGGACTCTCTCCCGAGAGCGTATGCAGGGTATTCGGTGTCGATGCCGACATCTATAACAACCACATTGTGCTTTCCTCCCGCTCCTGACGGTGCTCGTGTACGCATTTGATTGGTATCATACTATGCCAGTTCTCTCTCATCAGTATAACCTTATTCACTCTTTGTCATGGAAGAATTTTCTGTAAAAAATGCCCAACGGTTCGAAAAGGAATACAGCGAAGACCGTTTCTGGGACAAAATCAAGCGGCATGCCTCCAAGGCAGGTGCCGAGGTGGTCTATATCGCCCTCCTGCTCTACTATGCCATGGTCTCCGGCGACAGCTCTCTCTCTAATAAAGGACGTATTGTAGGCACTGTGGCCCGCCTCTTTGGCAGTAAGACCATTCGCAACAAGTCTGTCATCATCGGTGCTCTGGGCTATCTTATCCTCCCTGTCGATGTGGTTCCGGACCTTTTGCCGTTTCTTGGCTATTCCGACGACCTCATGGCGCTCATTCTTGCCTACAAAGCCATTTCCGACAGCATCGACGACGCTGTACGCTCCAAGGCTCAGTCCAAGGTGCGCGAACTCTTTGGCGACGTCGATGAGACGGTCTTCGACGTCTGCCGCACTGCCTGCGAAAAATAGCTCTCGCTATTTCGCTTTTTATTGCTATATTTGCACTATCGTTCCTCACGCATCCTGACGCTTCTGCCGTCTCTGCTCTGCCTTTTGACTGTTCTGTGCTCGCATCGCTGCTATCTTGCCCAATTATTACCCCTCCACCAATATGAAAAACATCGTTCTCTATGGTGCCCCAGGTGCAGGAAAAGGCACCCAGGCCTCTCTTCTTGCTGAAAAATTCAACCTTGTTCACCTCTCCACCGGCGAGATGCTGCGTGCCGAGGTGGCTCAGGGCTCGCCTCTCGGCCTACGCGTCAAAGCTATCATGGAACGCGGCGACCTCGTAGGCGATGAAGTCGTGCTCAGCCTTATCGACAAGGCTCTTACGGCCAACCTTACTGGCGAGCCCCTTGACGAGTGGGACACCCATCGCCGCCAACGTGCTATCGACGAAGGCCGCCCCGTTGCCGAACGCATTGTCCCCTCCATCATTTTCGATGGATTTCCCCGCACCGTCCAGCAGGCTCAGATGCTCGAGTTTGTGTTCTCTCGCCGCAGGATGAAACTTGATGCCGTCATCTCTATCGACGTAAACCGCGACGAATTGATTCGTCGTATTCACGAACGTGCTGCCATTTCTAACCGTGCCGACGACAATGAGGCTACTATCCGTCACCGCCTTGAGGAATATGAGGAGAAGACGCGCCCCGTCCTCGACTACTACAAGGTCTCCGGTCTCCTCATCAGTATCGACGGAGGCGGCGAAATCAGCGAGACCAATACGCGTCTCAGCACCCTTATGGAACATATCCTCGCCGATTAAGTCCGTCGGACTCCTTGGGCAGTGATGCGCCTTGATAGCTCTTTCTGTCGGCGCTTGCCATTATCCGCTACGATAGCATGACTACTCCTATCCCTGCCGCACAGGGTGAGAATGCGGCATTATCTGTCTCGCTTTCCCGCTACAAGTTGTTTTTCGCACCCCTCCAGGGCTACACACATCTTGCCTTCCGACGGGCCCATCACTCTTTGGTGGGTGGAGTGGATGCCTATTTCACACCTTTTCTTCGCATTGAGCACGGCTCACTCCGTAAAAAGGACCTCTATGACCTCGACCCCCTCGCCAATGACGGCATCCCTACGGTCCCCCAGATTATTGTGAAAAACCGAGACGAGATGTGCTTCCTCTGCGACGCCCTGCAACATCTCGGATGGCACCGTATAGACATCAATATGGGTTGCCCCTTCCCCCTGCAGACAGGTGCCGGACGCGGCGCCGCCCTGCTCTCTCATCCCGAGCGAGTCGAACCGTTGCTTCGTGAGGTCAGCAAGCGGCCCGACGTCGCTTTCTCCATCAAGATGAGACTCGGCATGGACCATGCCGATGAGGCCCTTCGTCTGCTACCCCTTCTCAACGAGGCCCCTCTCCACAGCATCACGCTTCATCCACGACTTGCCACCCAGCAGTATCGTGGCGCAGTCAGCCTCGACGACTTCTCCCGTTTCTATGACAGCTGCCGTCATCCGCTTATCTTCAACGGCGACATTCTTTCTGTCTCCGACATTTCGTCCCTCGCCAGCCGTTTCCCTTCACTCTATGGTTTTATGATTGGCCGCGGACTCCTTCGCATCCCTACGATGCACCTCCCCGCTCTCTCTTCTGAACAGCGAATCCAGGCCCTTTTCTCTCTTCATGACGCCATCTACAGCGACGCCATGCGACGGCTGCAAGGCCCTCAGCAGCAACTCAACCATCTTAGTGCTTTTTGGCATTATCAAGAAGACCAACTGCCTAAAAAAATCTATAAGAAACTCACAAAGGCTGGCTCTCTTCGCAACTACGACAGCGCACTCTCCCAACTAAAGGTTCAATTATCTTCCTGATGCCTTCCGATTTAGCACAACTATGGACTCGCTGTACACAGCGAACAGCCTTCCTAAAATCGGCCTTTGGCCGACAGGGCTACTCCCTCATGGGTTCGAAGTTTATTACTCTGCCCACCGTTTGCACGTTGCGGTGTGTACGCCTTACATCAGTTTTTTTTACGAGCAAATAAGTAGGCCACCTCAAGCTGCGGCCGATACCTCATGCCCCCCCCTATTATAGTTCTCGCTAAGAATAGAGCATATAGCGCTCATACCACCGTCTGTTCTTTTTCATCCTTTTTTCGTTGTTGTGGTTTTGGTTTTCGCTATTATTTTGTAAATTCGCAGTTGCATTTTCTGAGTATTGTATGATGCAACATTTTGAAAATGTGATATATCTGTGCCTATTAAACACAAGCGACGATTCAACAAATAAACTATTATAACCATGAAAAAAATCCTTATCGTTGGCGCAGGTGGACAGATTGGTTCCGAACTGACCCGTGTGCTGCGCGACACCTATGGCGACAATAACGTCATTTGCTCTGACTTGCGTCCCCTTAAAGGCGATCCCTATGAGCGTGGCCCCATCGAACGCATAGACTCCACCCAGATTATGCAAATCGCTGAGGCTGTTAAGAAATACGAGGTGGATACTATCTATAACCTCGCTGCCATCCTCAGTGCTACCGCCGAACTTAACCCTATGCTCGGATGGAATGTCGGCATCGGCTCCCTCGTCAACTGTCTTGAAGTGGCCCGCCTTTTTGGTTGTGCTATGTTCACGCCCAGCTCCATCGGTGCCTTCGGCCCCTCGACTCCTCACGACAACACGCCTCAGGACACAATTCAGCGCCCCAATACTATCTACGGCGTTACCAAGGTTACTGGCGAGCTCCTCAGCGATTACTATTTCACTCGCTTCGGCGTCGACACCCGCTCGGTCCGCTTCCCAGGACTTATCAGCTATCAGACTCTCCCCGGTGGCGGCACTACCGACTACGCCGTCGAGATCTACTATGCAGCTGTCAAGGGCGAGAAGTTCGTCTGCCCCCTCAACCCGGGTACCTACATGGACATGATGTATATGCCTGATGCCCTCAAGGCTATGGTCGACATTATGGAGGCCGACCCCTCCAAACTCATCCATCGCAATAGCTTCAACGTTACTTCTATGAGTTTCGACCCCGAAATCATCTACGCAGCTATTAAGAAACGTTACCCCAATTTCGTTATGGAGTATAAGCCCGAACCCATCAAACAAGCCATCGCCGACAGTTGGCCCAATAAGATGGACGACAGCTGTGCACGCAACGAGTGGGGTTGGGCTCCTCAGTACGACCTCGACCGTATGACCGACGATATGATTCTCAACCTTAAGAAGAAACTGCTTTAACAGCTGGTTATCTAAGTCCCGATAATGGTCGGCCGCACTACCGATGGATTGCCTTTTTGATTAATTCTATACGGTCAGTCGGCATCCTGTCAATAAAGAAAGAGTAGTGTTTCGCTCATTGTGAAACACTACTCTTTCTTTTGTGTACATCATCTGGATTGTTATTCTTTTCGGATATTGTCGCGCGTTTTGCGTGATGGTTTATCCCGTTTCCATGCCCCGCTCATTGGCATCTAATCACTCGCTACAATCAGTCAGCCCCTTCTCATTATATTTTATCACACAATGTCACAAATTCCACTCGGGGCTTCACATTCTGTTGTTCTCGTTTTATTCAGTGTTGTTAAAAAAAGAAGGCTGCTAAAAAGCAGCCTTCCCTTTTTTCTTATGTTCGCTGGTTAGAAACGATAGCGAATACCAAGGTTGGCACCGCCCCATCCAAATCCGCTATGGCCTACCAATCCGAAGTTCGGACGGAAGTCCAGCGTCAGCTGCAACGGTATGTTAAAGTTGTACTCCAATCCAATCTGGCCTGCTACGCCAAGTCCGAAACCGCTGTGGTCTCCCGTGTATAGTCCAAGATTGGCTCCAACGCCGGCGTACCAGCCAAGACCTCCAGTGATGTTCCATGTCCACTGATACACTCCGCAGAGATTGATATAATTCCAGCTATCAACCGCGCTGAGACCTAAGTCAAGCTCCAGTCGATTTGAACCCAGCCCCATCTGATAGGACAATTCGGCACCGTAACCATATCCGCCACTCAGACGCACACCAAGGTTGTTCTGTGCCATCGCGCCGCTTCCCAGAGCCAGCACGGCTACTAATACGAGAATAAGTTTTTTCATTTTTTGTGTTTTTTAATGTGTTAGATTATGTTTTTTTTCTCTTTATCGTCTGCAAATGTACTAAATTTTCGTTTTCTTTCAATTCCATTTTCTCTTTTTATCTAAATGTAAGAAAAATAAGAATCTATGCACAATTCTTCTCAGCCTGGCTCTTGCTCCCGCCCTATGGTTTTTTAGCATGGCGCAATTTGAAATCCTAAAAGGGTATCGACAACTGTCCGTCTTCTTCTACCTATTCCAATAGCTTTCTCCTCTTCATGTTCTCTTCACCTCTGCTGACGCCTGCATCGCCATCGACGCCGTTCCATCCCTATGACCTTGACGTCCTCATGCTTTTATGGCTGGTCGTCTTCAACCCTTTTACCGTCGTCTCGTTAGGTTCACCTCTATGGCTGTAAAGGCGTTCTCCAGATGCTTTAGCTCCGGTCCATCCGGTTTGTTCGTGATGGCAATTACATCGAAACGCACGTCTTCTGTCCTTCGGTTTTCTATTACGTATGCATTGGCCATCTTCACGTACGCCCTCTGCTTCGCAAGATCTACAAAGGTTTCAGGTTCGCCATAGTCTGTATTGCCTCGCGTTTTGACTTCCACGAATATTATTATGCCCTCTTTGTACGCAATGATGTCTACTTCGTTCTTCCCCCTCCGCCAATTCCTCTCTACGATGTCAAACCCTTTCTTTGTCAGCGCTTCGCACGCCAACTCTTCGCCCCGTGCGCCTATTTCGTTGTTTCGTCCCATTATTCTATTTCGTTGTTTCTGTTTGCCTGTCTTGTCCCCTTTGATGCTTACGCACTTCTGGATCCTCGTTTCTTTGATATCTCCTATTGCTCTGATATCCTCTATTGCTCTAATGTACTTGCCCTAATGTACTCCGTTGCTGTACTAATATCTTAATCCCCCAATAGGAAGAAAACCTTTTAACAATCTTTTTTCAGAATACTGATCATCTCCTACGTCATTTTTTTAATTGAATATCATGTGCTGCCTATTTGATTCAGTTGTTTTTGTTCCTATGGGAAATACGTATCCTAATATTAACGTAATTCATCCCACATGGATTGTATGGTAATTCATCCCTCATGGATTGTATGTCTCTCCTTCCTCTCGTTAGTCCTTTACACCCCCCAAAACGTTGCTATCTCATTCCTTTATTTGTGCCTTGCACCATTATCTATTTCTTCCGCCAATATCGTTATACTGCCTTTTTCCCATGCTCTCTATTATTGTCGATGTCCTGTACCTTGATGTTGATAAGTACTATTTGTATAGTTTGTTAAAATGTTTTTAACACACTTTCTTTTTATTGAAAATTAAGTAGATGTAAAGATTTTAGTAAAAATTAACAGTATTGTATGGAGATTTGAATTTCTGTTCAAAAAAATAGTTGTACTTTTGCAGTCCGATTTATGGGTTTATTGTACCCGTAAATATACGAGATAATCAACAATATAAACAATATCAATCAAAAAAAATGCCAACAATTCAGCAATTAGTTCGCAAAGGACGTCAGCAGATGGAATACAAGAGCAAGTCTCCCGCTCTTGACGGCTGCCCACAGCGCCGCGGCGTCTGCACCCGTGTGTACACCACCACGCCTAAAAAACCTAACTCGGCCATGCGTAAAGTCGCCCGTGTCCGCCTCACCAACCAAAAGGAAGTCAACGCCTATATCCCCGGCGAAGGCCACAACCTGCAGGAACACTCCATCGTTATGATCCGCGGTGGCCGTGTTAAGGATCTCCCCGGCGTCCGCTATCATATCATCCGTGGAGCTCTCGATACCTCCGGTGTCGACGGTCGTCGCCAGCGCCGCTCCAAATATGGCGCCAAACGCCCTAAACAAGCTGCTAAATAATTTTTAGGACATCGTCTCTCTTTCCCAAAGTTAGACTTTAATGCATTTGTATCGATATGAGAAAATCTAAACCAAAGAAACGTATCATCCTCCCGGATCCTAAATTCAACGATATCCTCGTTACCAAGTTCGTCAATAATCTGATGATGGGCGGCAAGAAAACTATTGCCTATAAGATTTTCTATGAGGCTATCGATGTCGTGGCCGACCGCACTAAGGAAGACGGCCTCGAGGTCTGGAAAAAAGCTCTTGCTAATATTACCCCCTCTGTCGAGGTTAAGAGCCGTCGTATCGGTGGAGCTACTTTCCAAGTGCCTACTGAAATACGTCCCGAACGTAAACAGTCTATCGGCATGAAGAACCTTATCTCTTACTCCCGCAAGCGCAGCGAAAAGACTATGGCCCTCAAACTCGCAGGCGAAATCATGGCCGCTTACAAGGAGGAAGGTTCTGCCTTCAAACGTAAGGAGGAAATCCACCGTATGGCTGACGCCAATAAGGCTTTCTCGCACTTCCGCTTCTAACGTCTTTTCCCCTTTCTTTTTTCAACCGCCCCTTTCCTCTCAATGTCAGACCTGCACTATACTAGGAATATCGGTATCATGGCCCATATCGACGCCGGCAAAACGACGACGACTGAGCGCATCCTCTTCTACACCGGCAAGAACTATAAGCTCGGTGAAACGCATGAGGGCTCCGCTACCATGGACTGGATGGCCCAAGAACAAGAACGCGGCATCACCATCACTTCCGCCGCCACTACTGTCTACTGGGACTGGCACAATAACCGCTATAAGCTGAATATTATTGACACCCCTGGCCATGTCGATTTTACTGTCGAGGTCGAACGCTCTCTGCGTGTCCTTGACGGCGCTATCGCCATCTTCTGCGCCGTGGGCGGTGTCGAACCTCAGTCTGAAACGGTTTGGCGTCAGGCCGACCGCTACAATGTCCCTCGCATTGCCTTCGTCAATAAGATGGACCGCGCCGGCGCTGATTTCTTCTCGGTTGTCAAACAGATTAAGGAACGTCTTGGCGCTAACCCTATCCCTCTGGAAATACCTATCGGACAGGAAGATCTCTTCAAGGGCGTCGTCAACCTGATATCCAACAAGGCCCTCATCTGGGACGAAGAGTCCAACGGCTCTAAGTTCTACGAGGTTCCTATGCCTGATGATTTGAAGGATGTCGTTGCCGAGTATCGTCAGCAACTCATCGAGGGCGTCGCCGAAGAAAATGAGGCCCTTATGGAGAAGTTTTTCGACGATCCCGATTCTATCACCGAGGATGAGATGATTGCCGAGATTCGTAAGGCGACCCTCGCACGCAAGATTACCCCGGTCCTCTGCGGCGCCTCTTTCAAAAACAAAGGCGTCCAGTCGCTTCTCGACGCTGTGGCTGCCTACCTTCCAAGCCCTCTTGACATCAACGAGGTCGAAGGTATCAATCCTAAGACGGAGAAACCCGAGTCCCGTCCTATTGACGTGAAGGCCCCCTTCTCGGCCCTCGCCTTTAAGATCGCTACGGACCCCTACGTCGGTCGTCTCTGCTTCTTCCGCGTATACTCAGGCTCCCTTGAATCCGGGTCCTATGTCTTCAACGCCAATACCGGTAAGAAGGAACGCATCTCGCGCATCATGCAGATGCACTCCAACAAGCAGAATCCCCTCGACCGTATCGAGGCGGGCGATATCGGTGCAGCAGTCGGGTTCAAGGATATCAAGACGGGCCACACGCTGTGCGATGAGCATCATCCTATTGTTCTCGAGTCTATGAAGTTCCCCGAGCCTGTTATCAGCATCGCCGTCGAACCCCTTACGCAGGGTGATATGGACAAGCTGACCAACGCTCTCGCCAAACTCGCCGAGGAAGATCCTACTTTCCGCGTTAAAACCGACGAGGTCTCCGGTCAGACGCTGATTAGCGGTATGGGCGAACTTCACCTTGATATTATCATCGACAGACTCCGCCGCGAGTTCAACGTCGAGGTCAACCAGGGAAGACCCGAAGTGGCCTACAAGGAGGCTATAACCACTACCGTCCAGCATCACGAAATCTATAAGAAACAGACTGGCGGTAAAGGCAAGTTTGCTGACATCCTGTTCGAAATCGGTCCCGCTGACGAAGGATTCTCCGGCCTTCAGTTCATTAACGAGGTGAAGGGCGGCAATATCCCCAAGGAATATATGCCGGCAATTGAGAAAGGATTCCGTGAGGCCATGTTTAATGGCGTGCTCGCAGGTTATCCTATCGACAGCATGAAGGTGCGCATCATTGACGGCTCCTTCCATCCCGTCGACTCCGACCAGCTTTCCTTCGAGCTCTGTGCACGCATCGGCTTCAAGAACGCCTGTCGTAAGGCTGCTCCCGTTCTCCTCGAACCCATCATGAAACTCGAGGTCCTTACCCCCGATGCCTATGTCGGCGATGTTACTGGCGACCTCAACCGCCGCCGTGGCATGCTCGAAAGCATCGATGCAAAGGTCGGCGTCCAGGCTATTCATGCTAAGGTCCCTCTCGAACAAATGTTCGGCTATGTAACCGCACTTCGTACTATCACCTCTGGACGAGCCAACTCCACCATGGAGTTCTCGCATTACTCCGAAGTGTCGCGCGAAAAACAAGAAGAAATTCTAAAAAACAAATATTAATTATCTAAACTCTTAAAACCGTGAGTCAAAGAATTAGAATCAAACTCAAATCTTACGATCATAACTTGGTCGACAAGTCTGCCGAGAAGATCGTTAAGACCGTCAAAATGACGGGTGCTGTCGTCACTGGCCCCATCCCTCTGCCGACCAACAAGAAAATCTTTACCGTCAACCGCTCTACTTTCGTTAACAAGAAGTCTCGCGAACAGTTCGAGCTCTGCTCCTACAAGCGCCTCATGGACATCGAGATCAACGATCGTAACAAGACCGTCGACGCCCTTATGAAACTCGAACTCCCCAGCGGTGTCGAAGTCGAAATCAAGGTCTGAATTCTTTAAGCAGCCTATCTCGTCCTCTCCCTCAGGACGTCATGCTGTAGTGTACAACTTTAATAATCCATTCTCAAAATGTCAGGATTAATTGGAAAAAAAATCGGAATGACCAGTCTTTTTGATGCCGCCGGAAAACAGATTCCGTGCACTGTGATTGAAGCTGGTCCTTGTGTCGTAACACAAGTTAGAACCATCGAAAAAGATGGCTATGAGGCTATCCAGCTCGCCTTCGGCGAAAAAAAGGAAAGCCATACCACCAAGGCTATGAAAGGCCACTTCGCTAAGGCTAATACCACCCCTAAGCGCTATCTCGCCGAGTTCAGCCGCTTCGAGGAAGGCCATAAGAAAAAACATGGTGAAGTTCTGACCGTTGATGTCTTCCAGGAAGGCGAATTTGTCGACGTCGTTGGCACCTCTAAGGGTAAAGGCTTCCAAGGCGTTGTTAAAAGACACGGTTTCGGCGGTGTTGGAGATCTTACTCACGGACAACACGACCGTCTCCGCGCTCCGGGTTCTATTGGCGCATCCTCCTACCCCTCGCGCATCTTCAAAGGCATGCGTATGGCCGGACAGATGGGTAACCATCGTGTCAAGGTCCAAAACCTTCAGGTGGTCAAAATCATCGCCGAAAAAAATCTTATCTTAGTTAAAGGTTCTGTACCGGGACCCAAAGGTTCAATTTTAAAACTTGAAAGATGGAGCTAAAAATTTATAACACCAACGGAAGCGAGACCGGTAGAACCATCAATGTCGACGATTCTATCTTCGCTATTCAGCCTAATGACCACGCCATCTACCTCGACTGCAAACAGTATTTGGCCGACCAGCGTCAGGGCACTCATAAAAGCAAAGAGCGCTCCGAAAACGCTCACAGCACACGCAAACTTAAACGTCAGAAAGGTACTGGCGGCGCTCGCTCCGGCGATCTTAAGAGCCCTGTCTTCGTAGGCGGCGGCACAATCTTCGGACCCAAACCTCGCGACTATCGTTTTAAACTTAATGTCAAGGTTAAACGCCTCGCTCGTCGCTCCGCTCTCAGCTATAAGGTTGCCGATAATGCCCTCACTATTCTCGAGGATTTCTCTTTCGACGCCCCTAAGACCAAGAGCATGGTCCAGATTCTCAATAACCTTAAAATTAATGATAAAAAATCATTGATAGTCATTGAGAAACCAAATAATTTCGTATCTTTGTCTGCTCGCAACCTGCAAAACGTTAGAGTTGTCAATGCTTGTGAATTAAATACTTACGACATTCTCAACGCCTCTAATGTGGTGCTCTGTGAAGGCGCTCTTCCTGAAATCAGCCGTGTTCTGGCTTCTAATTAATCTTTGTGATTAACTTTTTTTGAATTTTTAACACCATGAACATCATAGTAAAACCGCTCATTAGCGAGAAGATGACGAGAATCTCCGAAGCCGCCGCTTCGCCTGTGCTCTCACGCATCCAGCGCGACAAGGGCAAGCCCGAACCCGTCGCTCATAACCGCTACGGATTTATCGTCGACAAACGCGCCAACAAGATCGAGATTAAGAATGCTGTTGAAAAGTTCTATAACGTTAAGGTTATCGACGTCAACACCATGAACTACTCTGGCAAACTTAAATCCCGCTATACGAAGGCCGGGTTCCTCACGGGCCGCACCAACGCCTTCAAAAAAGCTATCGTAACCCTCGCCGAGGGCAACACAATCGATTTCTATGCCGGTATCTAACGACAATTGATCTTACTTCGACATGAGGACTGAGCCTCCTTAGGCTCTCTCCTCTTTGTCTTTGCTTTTAACCCTTTCCCATAATAGTATAGTCAACTGATAAGTGACTAAAAAGAATTTAAAAAAATGGCTTTAAAAAAGATTAAACCCACAACACCCGGCCAGCGTCACAAACTCGTCGTGACGAATGATGACATCACTACCTCTAAGCCGGAAAAAAGCCTTGTGGTCGGATTCGGCAAGTCCGGCGGTCGCAACAACCAAGGCAAAATGACGATGCGCTATATCGGCGGTGGCCACAAAAAACGCTACCGTATCATCGACTTCAAGCGCAATAAGGATGGTATCGCAGCTACCGTTAAGACCATCGAGTACGACCCCAACCGTAGCTCCCGCATCGCCCTCGTATGCTATGCTGACGGCGAGAAACGCTACATCGTCGCTCCCCAGGGTCTCAAGGTCGGACAAACGATTATGTCCGGTGCTGGTGTCGCCCCCGAAATCGGCAACACCCTTACCCTCGCCGAAATCCCCTTCGGTACGCTCATCCACAACATCGAACTTCGCCCCGGCCAGGGCGCTAAGATGGTCCGCTCCGCCGGCGCTTACGCTCAGCTGATGTCTCGCGACGACAAGTACGCTATCATTAAAATGCCCTCTGGCGAAATGCGTATGATCCTCCAAGCTTGCCGTGCTACTGTCGGCATCGTCTCCAATCCCGAGCACAACCTTGAGGTTGGCGGAAAAGCCGGACGCAACCGCTGGCTCGGTCGTCGCCCGCGCAACCGCGGCGTTGTGATGAACCCTGTCGACCACCCCATGGGCGGTGGCGAGGGCCGTCAGACTGGTGGCCACCCGAGATCTCGTAAGGGTATCCCCGCCAAGGGCTATAAGACTCGTTCTCCTAAGAAACAGTCCAGCAAGTATATCATCGAAAGAAGAAAGAAGTAGTTAATCTGTGAAACGTGATGACTCAACGGACTTTTTCATCCCCAGGTTTTCACAGGTCACACAATTTAAATTCCAAACAATGAGTCGTTCATTAAAGAAAGGTCCTTACATCTTCCATAAGCTCGAGAAGAGAGTTATTGAGGCCCAGAAATCCAACAAGAAGGTTACCATCAAGACTTGGTCCAGAGCCTCTATGATTTCGCCCGACTTCGTGGGTCAGACCATCGCCGTCCACAATGGCAATAAATTTATCCCCGTCTATGTTACCGAAAACATGGTGGGCCATAAACTCGGCGAATTCGCTCCTACCCGCATCTTCCGCGGCCATGCTGGATCTAAAGACAAAGCAAAAAAATAGTGATTAGTGCCTTGGCGGCATGATATATCTGTGACAAGCCGCCATCCACCAAAAACAATATAAGAACATGGGACGTAGAAAACATAATAGTGCTGAAGCACGCAAAGAAGCCAACAAGACCCTGTATGTGGCGAAGCTGAGAAACAACCCCACCTCGCCCCGCAAGACCCGTCTCGTCGCCGACCTCATCCGCGGTGTCGATGTCGAAAAAGCTCTTGCCATCCTGCAATATAACCCAAGAGAGTCCGCCCCTAAAATGCGTAAACTCCTCCTCTCCGCTATCGCCAACTGGCAGGCCAAGAATGAGGGTAAACGCGTCGAGGATTCCGCTCTCTATGTCAAACAAATCATGGTCGACGAGGGTCGCACGATGAAACGTATGCGCACCGCCCCGCAAGGCCGCGGCTAGCGCATCCGCAAACGTAGCAACCACATCACGCTTATCGTTGGCAGCCGCGTCGACGAAACCCCCGTCGCCCAAACCCAAACAGAAGAAAACAATTAGTAATTCAAAAAGAAGTATTTTACAATGGGACAAAAAACTAACCCAATTGGAAACAGATTAGGTATCATCCGTGGATGGGACTCTAACTGGTATGGCGGCAGAAAATTTGAGCAGAAACTCGTCGAGGACGACAAGATCCGCAAGTATCTCAATGTCCGTCTCGCCAAGGCCGGTATCTCGAAAATCTATATCGAGAGAACGCTCAAACTCCTCACCATCTCTATCTTCACCGCCCGCCCAGGCCTCATCATCGGCAAGGCTGGCTCTGAGGTCGACAAACTGAAGGAAGAACTCAAGAAAATCACTGACAAGGACGTCCAGGTCAATATCTCGGAGGTAAAACACCCCGAACAGGATGCCGTCCTCGTCGCTCAGAACATCGCCAAGCAGATCGAAGGCCGTGTTCAGTATCGTCGCGCTATTAAGAACGCTATCTCTTCTACGATGCGTACCGGCGCTGATGGTATCAAGGTCTCTATCTCCGGCCGTATCGGCGGCGCTGAAATGTCTCGCACCGAGCACTATAAGGAAGGTCGTACCCCCCTCCACACCCTCCGTGCCGACATCGACTACGCCCTCGCCGAGGCTCATACCACCTACGGTCGTATCGGTGTCAAGGTTTGGATCTGCCGTGGAATCATCTACGGAAAACGCGAACTCGTTCCCTCCACTGTGGGCGGCCAGCAGAAAGACCATCGCGGCCCCGCCAACGCTGGCGATCGCCGTCCTGGCAACGGTGGCACCCGTCGCCGCCAAGGCAACAACCGCAATAACAATAATAAATAAACGGTGACGCGTGAACGGTTGCCCCACCCCTTTGATAGACACCCTTTCCCAGTTTCGCCTATCTCCCCTTTCGGCAACCACCCTTACCTCATTTGTTCACTAATCACACAATAAGAAGTAGCAATGTTACAACCTAAGAAAACAAGATATAGAAAGCAGCAAAAAGGCAAAATTAAAGGTAATGCTTTCCGCGGTCACGAACTGGCTTTCGGTACCTTCGGTATCAAGTCGCTCGAAACCTGTTTCATCACAGGCCGTCAAATAGAGGCTGCTCGTCAAGCTGTAACACGTCACATGAAACGTGAAGGTCAGATCTGGATTCGTATCTTCCCCGACAAGCCCATCACTAAGAAACCTAACGAGGTCCGTATGGGTAAAGGTAAAGGTGCTCCCGAGTACTTTGTAGCACGCGTTATGCCCGGCACCATCCTCTTCGAGTGCGAAGGTGTCCCCATGGACGTCGCTAAGGAAGCTCTCCGCCTCGCCGCTCAGAAACTCCCAATCACCACTAAGTTCATCGTTAAAAGAGATTACATCGAAGAATAATAGGAGATACTGTCATGAAGAACGAATTAGTTTTGAAAGAACTCTCAACCCCTGAGTTGAAGGAAAAACTCGAGAACGAACGCAACACCTATCAGAAAATGCTTCTGACACACGCCGTCTCCCCTCTCGAAAACCCCAACAAAATCAAAGAAAGTAGAAGAAACATTGCCCGCTATCTCACCGAGCTTCGTGCACGCGAAATCGCTGAGCAAAAATCAGTCTGGCAATCTAACATCCTTTTTCAAATTGAAAGAAATTTAAGAAAAGAAAGAATCGGCGTCGTGGTGAGCAACAAGATGGACAAGTCTATCGTCATCCTTGTCGAACGTAAGGTCAAACACCCCAAGTATGGCAAGTTCGTGAAAAAGTCCTCTAAGTTTATGGCTCACGATGAGAACAACGAATGCAACATCGGCGACACCGTCCGCATCATGGAGACCCGCCCTCTGAGCAAAAACAAATGCTGGCGCATGGTCGAAATTGTCGAGCGTGCTAAGTAATCCGCGCTCCGTCAGCCCATCCTCAATTCTCTAATGCTAAAAAGATAAAGCAATGATACAACAAGAAACCAGAATGACTGTTGCCGACAACAGCGGTGCTAAAAGCGCTCTCTGTATCCGCGTACTGGGTGGCACTAAGAAGCGTTATGCTTCCATTGGCGATACTATCGTTGTCGCTATTAAGGATGCTATCCCCTCCGGCAACATTAAAAAAGGAGCTGTCTCCAAAGCTGTTGTTGTCCGCACTAAAAAGGAAATCCGTCGTAACGATGGCTCGTATATCCGCTTCGACGACAACGCATGCGTCCTCCTCACCGCCGCCGATGAACTCCGCGGCACCCGTATCTTCGGCCCCGTCGGACGCGAACTTCGCGAGAAACAATTCATGAAGATCGTTTCTCTCGCTCCTGAAGTATTGTAAAATTCTAAAAAAAGAAAAGTAATGAAATTGCACGTTAAAAAAGGGGATATGGTCCAGGTTATCGCCGGCGACGACAAAGGCAAGATCGCCAAGGTCCTGAAAGTTTATCCCGAAAAGAATCGCGCCATTGTTGAGGGAGTGAACGTTAACAAGAAACATACCAAGCCCAACGCCAAAAACACCCAGGGCGGTATCGTCGAACAAGAGGCTCCTATCCACATCTCTAATCTTATGGTCGTCGAAGGTAAGACTCCTACCAGAATCGGACGCCGTATTGATGAAAAAACCGGTAAATTGGTTCGCTATTCTAAAAAATCAGGGGAGGAAATTAAATAATGACTTACATTCCGACATTAAAAACCAAGTATAAGGACGAGATCGTCTCCGCACTCATGAGCGAGTACAATTATAAGACCGTCATGCAGTGCCCTCGTCTCCTTAAGATTACCTTGAACCAGGGCCTCGGCAAAGCCGCTATCGCCGACAAGAAAGTCATCGATAAGGGTATCGAGGAAATGACCCTCATCGCCGGTCAGAAGGCTGTCGCTACCAAGTCCCGCAAGGATATCTCTAACTTTAAACTCCGTCGCGGCATGCCTATCGGTGTCCGTGTCACCCTCCGCGGCGAGCGCATGTACGAGTTCCTCGAACGCCTCGTCACTGCCTCTATCCCTCGCATCCGCGACTTCCGCGGCATCAACGATAAGGGATTCGACGGCAAGGGTAACTATACTTTCGGCATCTCCGAGCAGATCATCTTCCCGGAAATCTATATCGACAAAATCGACCGCATCCAAGGTATGGACATCACTTTCGTGACCTCCGCTAAGACTGATAAGGAAGCTATGTCTCTCCTCAAACAGTTCGGTCTTCCTTTTAAGAATCAACAAAAATAAGACATAATGGCTAAAGAATCAATCAAAGCAAGAGAACGCAAAAGAGCTAAGATGGTGGCTAAATACGCTGCCAAGCGTGCTGCTCTTAAGGAGATTGTCCGCAAAGGTGAACCCGAAGAGGTCGAAAAGGCTGTCATCGCTCTCCAGAAGCTCCCGAAGAATGCGTGCCCCATCCGTCAGCACAACCGCTGCCAGCTCACCGGCCGCCCCAAAGGCTATATGCGTCAGTTCGGCATCTCCCGTATCAACTTCCGTGAGATGGCTCTCGCCGGCCTTATCCCTGGCGTGAAAAAATCCAGTTGGTAATTCGTTAATTTTTTATTGGTAGCTTTGCAAGTTGGATTGCCTCTAACTCCAATACTACAAAACTTAAATCAAAAACAATTATGGTAACAGATCCTATCGCAGATTACCTCACACGCATGAGAAACGCTATCACCGTTAAGCATCGTGTGGTCGAAATCCCTGCCTCTAAACTGAAAAAGGAAATCACCAAAATCCTTTTTGAGAAAGGCTACATCGCTAACTACAAGTTTGAAAACGAGGGTACCCCGGCACAGTCCATCAAGATAGCCCTCAAGTATGACCCTGTAACCAAAATGTCCGCCATCTCTGAACTGAAGCGCATCTCCAGCCCTGGCCTCCGTCGCTATGTCTCTGTAGACCAGATGCCCCGCGTTCTCAATGGTCTTGGCATCGCCATCGTTTCCACCTCCAAGGGTCTTATGACCGATAAGGAGGCACGCACTCTCAATGTGGGTGGTGAGGTCCTGTGTTATGTTAGTTAATTTTAAGAGAGGAGATTCAGATTATGTCAAGAATTGGTAAAATGCCCATCCACCTGCCTAAAGGTGTGGAAGTATCGGTTTCCGATGACAATGTTTTGTCCGTTAAAGGTCCCAAAGGTCAGTTGACCCAGCAGATTAACCCCCTGATTAAGGTCATCACCGAAGATGGTATCGTCCGTATGGAACGCCCCTCCGACAGCAAGGAGCACAAAGCCCTGCACGGCCTCTATCGCGCTCTCGCAGCCAATATGGTTAAAGGTGTCTCCGAAGGTTTTAAGACCGTCCAGGAGGTCATCGGCGTCGGTTATAAAGTTCAAGCTAACGGCAATGTCCTTGAAATGGACCTCGGCTACTCCCACAAGGTCTATTTCGAGCTCGCTCCCGAAATAAAGGTTGAGACGGTTACCGAGAAAGGTAAGAACCCTATCATCACTATGACCTGCTGCGACAAGCAGATCCTCGGCCAAGCCGCTGCTAAAATCCGCTCCCTCCGCAAACCTGAACCCTATAAAGGCAAAGGTATTCGCTTCCAAGGCGAGGAGGTCCGTAAGAAGGCTGGTAAGGCTGCCGCTAAGTAAGTTTTTTAATCTGGTCCTCCCTCGCTCAGCGCCCTGTCGGCTAAAAGGAGCCTGGGAGCGACCATAAGCCTATAAGCAATATGGCAACAAAAAAAGATATAAGAAGAACAAAGATTAAATACCGCATCCGCCATAAAGTCAGCGGAACGGCTCAAATGCCTCGTCTCTCTGTGTTCAGAAGCAATAAGGAAATCTATGCACAGGTCATTGACGATGTCAAAGGTGTGACACTGGCCGCAGCCTCTACTCGTGAGAAAGCTGTCGAAAAGAGTGGCACAAAAAGCGAGATGGCTGCTAAAATCGGCAAGATGATCGCCGAACGCGCTATCGCCGCTGGTATCAATACCGTGGTATTCGACCGCAACGGTTATCTCTATCATGGTCGTGTTAAATCGTTGGCTGACGCAGCCAGAGAAGGTGGTTTAAAATTCTAATTTTGTTATGGCAGAAGTAAACGTTAAAAGAGTTAAATCGAGCGATATCGAGTTCAAAGAGCGTCTCGTCGCTGTCAACCGTGTAACTAAGGTTACCAAGGGTGGTCGTACTTTCACCTTCGCTGCTATTGTCGTCATCGGCAATGAAAATGGTGTGGTTGGCTACGGCCTCGGCAAAGCCAAGGAGGTCCAGGCCGCTATCCAGAAGGGTGTCGACGATGCCAAGAAGAATCTTATCAGTGTCCCTGTGCTCAAAGGTACTATCCCTCACGAGCAGTCCGGCAAGTACAGCGGTGCACGCGTCTTCCTTAAACCCGCTGCCCCTGGTACTGGCGTTATCGCTGGTGGTGCTATGCGTGCCGTCCTCGAGAGCGTCGGCGTGAAGGACGTGCTTGCCAAGTGCAAGGGCTCTTCCAACCCCCACAGCGTCGTTAAGGCTACTATCAACGCTCTCCTTCAAATGAAGGACCCCTATCTCGTAGCTCAACTCCGTGGTATCTCCATGGATAAGGTTTTCAACGGTTAATCATTAAGGAGGCTTATCATGTCTGAAAAGAAACTTAAAATCACCCAGGTACGCAGTATCATTGGTCGTCCTGCCCGTCAGAAAAGAACTATGCTGGCTCTGGGCCTTCGCAGAATCAGCCACCAGCGTGAGGTCGTCGCTACCCCTCAGATCCTTGGTATGATCGAGAAAGTCAAACACCTCATATCTGTCGAAGAACTTTAGTACTTGATGCCTGCCGGCATCCTCGCCGGCAGGCTTTTGCATCATCCCCAAAAAAAGATTTAACATCATGAACTTGAATAATCTTAAACCTGCTGAAGGTTCCATTAAACACTCCAAACGCGTCGGTCGTGGCGCTGGCTCCGGCAAGGGCGGCACTGCTACCCGCGGCAATAAGGGTGCTAAGGCTCGCTCTGGCTACCATCAGAAAATCGGCTTCGAGGGCGGTCAGATGCCTATCTATCGTCGTCTTCCTAAGTTCGGATTCAAGAACCGCAACCGTGTCGAGTATGTCGGCATTAATCTCGACACCCTTAGCTCCCTCGTCGAAACCAAGAACATTACTGTCTTCAACGTCGAGGTCCTTGCTCAGAACGGCCTTGTCTCCTCGCACGACAGAATTAAGATCCTTGGCCGTGGTGAGCTTACTAAGGGCATCAATGTCACAGCCCATGCCTTCTCCGCCTCTGCCAAACAGGCTATCGAGGCCGCCGGTGGTGCCGCTGTCGTTATCGAATAATGCTCTTATGCCTTGTTGATGTAGTTGGTGAAGTTTGACGCTCTGTCATCCGACACTGCCTGACTTCATCAACTTCATTAATCATCAACCCATAAACCTACTTTTTAATGAAGAGATTAATAAAGACACTGAAGAATATCTGGTCCATAGAAGACCTCCGTAAACGAATCCTCTACACGCTGGCGTTAGTCCTCGTTTATCGTATTGGCTCCTATGTAGTCCTGCCAGGTGTCGACCCAACCCAGCTCGGTGCCCTCCAGAACCAAGGCTCGGAAGGCTTGATGGGCCTGCTCAACATGTTCTCGGGCGGCGCCTTCTCCAATGCCTCAGTTTTCGCTCTCGGTATCATGCCGTATATCACTGCATCCATCGTCATCCAGCTCTTCGTCATGGTAATTCCTTATTTCCAGAAGATGCAGCGTGACGGCGAGAGCGGTCGTCGTAAGATGAACCAGATTACCCGCTGGCTTACTGTCATCATCACCGCCTGTCAGGCTCCCGCCTACATCACTAATATGATGTACCAGCTCGGCGCTTCGTCGACGGCTATCTATCCTTTCGATGGCAGCTCCCCCACCATTGGGTTCTGGATTTCCAGCATCATCATCCTCGTGGCTGGCACGCTGTTTGTCATGTGGATGGGTGAGCGCATCACCGACAAGGGCGTTGGCAATGGTATCTCTCTCCTCATCATGGTCGGTATTATCGCCCGTCTGCCCTTCGCCCTCTCTGCCGAGTTCGCCTCGCGTCTCTCCGAGGGTGGTGGCCTTGTAATGTTCCTCTTCGAACTCGTTGTCCTTCTTGTCGTCATCCTCCTTGTCATCCTCCTCGTACAAGGCACTCGCCGCGTCCCCGTGCAGTATGCCAAGCGCATCGTCGGCAACAAGCAGTATGGCGGCGTCCGTCAGTACATCCCCATCAAGGTCAACGCAGCCGGTGTTATGCCTATCATCTTTGCTCAGGCCATTATGTTCCTCCCCATCACTTTCATGGGCTTCACCAATAATACCGACTCTGCCTTCGCGCGTGCTTTCGCCGATATCAATGGATTCTGGTATAATTTGGTCTTCTTCATCCTCGTTGTGGTGTTTACCTATTTCTACACCGCCATCGCCATCAACCCCAACCAGATGGCTGAGGACATGAAGAAAAATGGAGGCTTCATCCCTGGCGTGAAACCGGGCAAAAAAACGGCCGAATACCTTGAGGATATCCTTTCCAAGATCACGCTCCCTGGCTCGGTCTTCCTGGCAATAGTGGCTATCCTTCCCGCCATCATCCGTCTGTTTGGTGTCAACACCCAGTTCGCCCAGTTCTATGGCGGAACCTCTCTGCTCATCCTTGTTGGTGTCATCCTCGACACCCTTCAGCAGATAGAGAGCCATCTGCTCTCTCGCCACTATGACGGTCTCACCAAGACGGGACGTATCAAGGGCCGCTCCTCTATGTCCATGTAATCCTTCCTTCGTCGTTTTTCATAATGATACAGTTAAAAACAAAGGCCGAAATTGAACTCATCAGAGAGAGTGCAGACCTCCTGTCTCGCACTCTCGCTGAGGTTGGCCGTCATATCTGCCCGGGTGTCACCACCGCTTTCCTCGATCGTCTTGGCGAGCAGTTCATCCGCGATCATGGCGGCATCCCCCTCTGCAAGGGCTTCGAGGGTTTCCCTGCTGCCTTCTGCATGTCGGTCAACGATGTGGTGGTCCATGGCATCCCCTCGGATGACATCTACCTCAAGGATGGCGACAATCTTTCGGTCGACTGTGTGATCGACCTTAACGGTTATGTGAGCGACTCTGCTTACACTTTCCCAGTGGGTCAGGTCTCGGAGGCTAATCAGCGTCTTATGCGTGTCACCCGTGAGGCTCTCTTCATCGGTCTTGACAAGTGTAAGGCTGGCAATCGCGTTGGAGACATTAGCCATGCCATCCAACAGCATTGCGAGAAAAATGGCTATTCTGTTGTTCGCGACCTTTGCGGACACGGCGTTGGTTTCCAAATGCACGAGTCTCCCAGCATCCCCAACTTCGGAATCGTCGGTACGGGTCCGCTGCTCAAGGAAGGTATGGTCATCGCTGTCGAACCGATGGTTTGCATGGGTTCCAAGAATGTCAAGTTCTCCAAGGAGGACGGCTGGACCTGCCGTACCAAGGATGGTAAGATGGCCGCCCATTTCGAACACACGGTGTCCATCGGCAAGAATGGTCCCGATATCCTTACAACATTTGACTTCATCGAAAACAATTCCACCAAGTAGTTCTCACCCGACATCTACTCAATCCTCATTACCTTCGATATCCATCTTTGTATTGCGTAGTGTCGGCATCAATTATCAAATTTTTATCTCAGGTTAATGGCAAAGCAAGCTTCAATACAATTAGACGGTACCGTCACCGAGTCGCTCGGTAACGCTATGTTCCGTGTCGAACTGGAAAATGGCCATCAGATTCTCGCCCATATCTCTGGTAAGATGCGTATGCACTATATCAAAATCCTCCCCGGCGATAAGGTGCAGGTCGAGATGTCCCCCTACGATCTCACGAAGGGCAGAATTACCTACCGTCACAAGTAGTTGCTCGCAGATGGTTTATAACCTGTTGAAAAGAAGAAAACAGATAAAACAATAAAAACATGAAAGTAAGAGTTTCTGTAAAAAAACGTTCCCCTGAATGCAAGGTCGTTCGTCGTAAAGGGGTTGTTTATGTTATCAACAAGAAAAACCCTAAATTAAAACAAAGACAAGGTTTATGAGTGTTGTCATGTTCTCTCTTTTACCTCGCAGGGTCGGATGGCTGAGACTCTCTGCATCGTATGACCGAGAACTCTGACAATCATTTTTTGATCTTCACGTCAAACAACAAAAAAAAGAATCAAATCAGTTTATGGCTAGAATTGCAGGTATTGACTTACCCAAAAACAAACGTGGTGTTATAGGGCTGACCTATATTTATGGCATCGGTAGAAGCCTCGCCTCCGAGATCCTGGCTAAGGCCGGCATCGACGAAAACAAGAAAGTGCAGGACTGGACCGATGACGAGCAAAACCAGCTCCGTACTATCATCAATGACGAGTACAGAGTGGAAGGTGCTCTCCGTTCCGAGGTTCAGATGAACATCAAGCGCCTCATGGATATCGGCTGCTATCGTGGCATCCGTCACCGCCTGGGCCTCCCCCTCCGTGGTCAAAGCACCAAGAACAACGCCCGTACGCGTAAGGGTAAGAAGAAAACAATCGCTAACAAGAAAAAAGCTACCAAGTAATTCCATCCTCCTTATGGTAGCGTCCGGCTGTGGACCATACATATCCCGCCTTCTCGCTGGATGACTTCTGATGCCGCCGGATTATTAATGTAAAATCAAGCACAATTAATTTTTATGGCAAAAACTTCTAAACCGACTAAAAAAAGAGTCGTAAAAGTTGAAGCACAGGGAAGAGCATGCATTTTTGCTTCTTTCAACAACGTCATTATCTCGTTGACTAATAATGCCGGTCAAGTGATTTCTTGGTCGTCTGCTGGAAAAATGGGCTTCCGCGGATCGAAGAAAAACACTCCGTATGCCGCCCAGATGGCTGCGGAAGATTGCGGTAAGGTTGCTTATGATTTGGGCCTAAGAAAAGTCAAGGTTTTCGTTAAAGGACCTGGTTCAGGACGCGAATCCGCTATACGCGCTATCAATGGCTGCGGCATCGAAGTTACCGAGATTGTCGACATCACCCCGCTGCCTCATAACGGCTGCCGTCCTCCCAAACGTCGCCGCGTCTAATCACCTTTGTCTCTTGTCTCAGACTCTCCCTCTGTCCAAGAGCCAATGTCTAACTATCAAAATTTTAGAATACAATGGCAAGATATACAGGTCCTAAAACCAAGATTGCAAGAAAATTCCATGAACCGATTTTCGGTCCTGACAAGGTTTATGATAAAAAACCCTATGCCCCTGGCATGCATGGTCAGAACCGTCGTCGTGGTAAACTGTCGGAATACGGCGTACAGCTCCAGGAAAAACAGAAGGCCAAATATACCTATGGCATCCTCGAGCGCCAGTTCCGTAAATTATATGCTGAAGCCTCCCGTCGCGGTGGCATTACCGGTGAAGTGCTCCTGCAACTCATCGAGGCTCGTCTCGACAATGTCGTCTATCGTCTCGGCATTGCCCGCAGCCGTGCTCAAGCCCGTCAGCTCGTCTCTCACTGCCACATCGCCGTCAATGGCAATGTCGTCAATGTCCCTTCCTATTCCCTGAGAGAGGGCGACATCGTCTCTGTCCGTGAGCGCTCCAAATCTCTCGAGGTTATCGCTGACGCCCTCAGCGCCCGCCCCACTTCTTACTCTTGGCTCGAGTGGGATGACAACACCATGAGCGGTCGTTTCATGAACTATCCCCAGCGTTCCGAGATCCCCGAGAATATCAACGAGCAGCTCATCGTTGAGCTCTACTCTAAGTAAAGCGTGATTCGTGAATAGTGAATAGTGAATAGTGGTGGGTGGTTACGCATCACAGATCACAAATCACAAATCACAGGTCACAAATCACAAATCACAAATCATAAATCCCATCAAAATGGCAATATTATCTTTCCAAAAACCTGACAAGGTCGTCATGCTTGAGGCCAACGATTTCCGCGGCTCCTTTGAGTTCCGCCCTCTGGAACCCGGCTACGGAACCACCATCGGCAACGCACTCCGTCGCGTCCTCCTCTCCTCTCTTGAGGGGTTCGCCATCACCTCTGTGCGCATCGAAGGCGTCGATCATGAGTTCTCCTCCCTCCCAGGCGTTGTTGAGGATATGACCGACATCATCCTCTCCCTCAAGCGGATCCGTTTCCGTCGCCAGATCGAGGATACCGACAGCGAGAAAATCGCCTTCGAGATTGTCGGCCAGTCTGTGTTCAAGGCAGGAGACCTTAATAACTACCTCAATGGTTTTCAGGTCCTCAATTCTGAACTCGAGATCTGCCACATGGAGCCTACCACTTCCCTCAAAATCGAACTCAATATCGAAAAGGGCCGTGGCTATGTGCCCTCCGAAGAGAACAAGAAAGCCTCCGACCCCATCGGCGTTATCGCTATAGACTCTATCCACACTCCTATCAAGAACGTGAAATATGAGGTCAGCGACTACCGTGTCGAACAGCGTACCGACTATGAGAAGCTCACCTTCGACATCGAGACCGATGGCTCCATCCATCCGAAGGATGCCCTTACAGAGGCTGCCAAGATCCTCATACAGCATTTCATGCTCTTCTCCGACGAACGCATCACCCTCGAAGTCGAGGTCAAGCAGGCTCCTGAAGAGTTCGACGAATCCACTATCCATATCCGTCAACTTCTCAAGACCAAGCTGAGCGACATGGACCTCTCCGTCCGTGCCCTCAACTGCCTCAAGGCCGCCGAAGTGGAAACGCTGGGCGAACTCGTGGCTTTCAACAAGGCCGACCTCCTCAAGTTCAGAAACTTCGGAAAGAAGTCCCTTACCGAACTCGAAAACCTCGTGGCTTCCAAGAATCTCGAATTCGGTATGAATATTTCAAAGTATAAATTAGATAAAGAATAAGTAGATATGAGACACGGTTGCAAAGTAAATCATCTCTCCAGAACTCATGCTCATAGAGTCGCCATGCTTTCTAATATGGCCACCTCTCTCATTCTCCACAAGAGAATAGAGACCACCCAGGCCAAAGCCAAGGCCCTCAGAGTTTATGTCGAACCCCTTATCACCCGTTCCAAAGAGGACTCCACCCACAACCGCCGTATGGTCTTCAGCTATCTCCATAGCAAAGAGGCCGTCAACGAGCTCTTCCGCGAGGTCTCGCAGAAGGTAGCACAGCGCAATGGTGGCTATACCCGTATCCTCAAGACCGGTATCCGTCAAGGCGATAACGCCGAGATGTGCATCATGGAACTCGTCGACTACAACGAGAACATGCTGAAAGAGGCCTCCGCGAAGAAGACCCGCAGCACCCGTCGTAGCCGTGGCAAGAAGTCCGAGACCGCTGCCGAAGCCCCCGTCGCTGAAGCTCCCGCCGTCGAGACCGCTGCTGAAGAGGCTCCTAAGGCTGAGTAATCTCACGCCATACAGCAAGAGATTTCATCCCTTTCTTCTCAAGTCCCTGTCCTCCGACAGGGACTTTTTGTATTTTATTACTATCCGCTAAACATAAACATCTAAACCCCAACTCTTTGTAACACAGGAGTTGGGGTGTTTTTGTGTTTGTGACACCCCCCCTATATGTTTTCAGCGTCACTTGGCGGTGATTCCGCCGCCTCTTCAAGCATCAGTTTCATGTCAGCGTCAGGCATATTGAGAATTATTGGTGTCCGCTAAAAAAACTTTGGTGATTTCAGGGACTTCTATTTTATCGGACAGCCGATGTGTAGGACATATAAGTAGCCATTTGGGCGATGTAAGGTGACAGAATATGCATAAAAATAGCAAATATAGCCATCCACGGTTGAGTTTATGTCGTGTGGGGCACGTAATTTTTAGCGGACAGCCGTAAAAATGTCAAGAAGGGGGCTTGTCCAACAATAAAATGAGTAAAAATAGACACTTAGATATGTTTAGCGGACAGTAATAATTGAGAATGTGTCCATATTGAGGTACTCCATCATGATAATCCGCGCCATTGTCGCCAACCCTGAGAAGTTCCAGCGCCTTTCCAGCGAGCTTTGAAGCAGCGATAGCAGCAGGTTGGTGATCATAGTGACCCATATCTGGATTTTTATGGCATTAGCACTCTCTCCATAGTAGTATCTGAGTGGGAAGTTCTGCTTTATCTGCTCGAAGAGCGACTCTATCTGCCACCGCCTGCGGTATAGGCCACGATGGTTCCCATAGGCATGGCAGATAAACCAAAGGGCAGGAAGCACAAAATGTCAGCCATGTCTTTTGTGACTTTCTTCTCGTATTGCTCAAAGGGCTTTATCGGACAGCAATAAACTACTATAGTACTAAGAATTTTACTGGACTTAAAAAAAAGAAAACGCCCACTTTTACTTAACAAAAAGTAAAAGTGGGCGTTTTTTGCTAAACGCTGTTGGCTAAACGTATCGGCGGAGAGAGAGGCTCCCAAACCTATGTTTTCTTAGATTATCACTAAATACTCAAATGGTTTATCAGCCGTTTGTAATACTATCTAAAAAACAGAATATCACAAAATATCTTTCCGTATCGCAATTTTTTGGGTGTAAAATTGGGTGTAGATTTTGAGTTCACACCCAAACGCTGATTCGTTGATTACAAAAGGCATTCATCAAAATAAGTAGAAAGCATTTTCCCTTGGTTCTGTCCCAAATTTATTATAATTTGGGGACAAAAAAACATAAAAAC
>JAFUVR010000015.1 GCA_017477485.1 Bacteroidales bacterium
CATCATACAACCAGTATGGATATGCGTCTCTTTTATGACATTGTGTCTCGGATACAAAGCATGCATCGCATGCCTGATCTCTTGATTCATGCCAAAAAAAATATAATGAGGAGGTAAGGATAATGGCCTTTTCGTTCTCACATTCCCTTCTCATTCTTCTTTTCAACTTACTTCAAGGTGCAGCGGGAAGCAAGGAATAACGATGAGACCGGATGAGAACAAACATGAAATAAGGAGGGTGGGGGAGGCTATTCTCGGATATCGTTAGACTGTGGGGCAGTAAGTCGGCAGAGATATTCGTCGATTTGGTCGATTTTACATGCCGTGTCAACATGATAGTCCCCTATAGACTCACGTCGTAAGGCTGAGAGCAGTCCTCCGGTGCCGAGTCTGACCCCTAAATCGCGTGCCAGGCTACGTATATAGGTCCCTTTCCCACAGCGGATGCTGAAATCAATCTGCGGAAGTCCCTCAGGCAGTTCCCCTGCCGGTGCCTTGTACAGTTGGGTCTTGGGCAGATGCGAGGTGTCAGCAATGGGCGGGGGAGCGAAGTCGCATCGTCCAGGCCTGTAGTCGGTGATGTCAAAGCTATATACAATGACTCTCTTTGGCTGTATGATATTCTCTTCGTGGCCCTTGTCTCCGGCATCAACACGGGCGTACTGATAGGCTCTGACTCCGTCGACTTTTACGGCGCTGAACATTGGAGGCACCTGCTCTATTTCGCCTGTTAGTTGTCGGATGGTTTCCTTTATGGCATCGATGGTGAGCCCTTTTGTGTTGTAATAGCAGTCAATAGGGCGTTCGAGGTCGAAACTCGGTGTGGTGGCTCCAAGCACTATGGTGCCTGTGTAGGTCTTGGTCCCTTGCTGCAGTTGCTCAATTTGTTTCGTAGCCTTGCCTACGCACACAAGAAGCAGTCCGGACGCCAGAGGATCCAGTGTGCCGGCATGTCCTATTTTGAATTTCTTCAGGTCATAGAGACGCCGTATGGCCGACTTCACTTTGTTTACAGCCTGGAATGAAGTCCATTGGCGGGGTTTGTCGATGGGAATGACGAGGCCGTCGAGCAGTTGTTGGCTTGTCAGCATGTCGTGATGGCTATTCTACAGGACAATGGCGAGTATGCCCACGATGGTGCAGTAGAGCGCAAACCAGATGAGTTTGCCCCTACGGACGATGTTGATCATCCATTGGCATGCAAAGCACCCGCTCACGAACGCAGCAATAAAACCTACGGCTAAAGGTATTGCCGTAAGACCTCCCATAGCCTGTTCTATGCCTATCTCTGCGATTCCTTTAATGTCGAGAAGGGCTTCGCCAAGAATAGGAGGGATGACCATAAGAAAGGAAAACTGAGCCAGATACTCTTTTTTGTTTCCTAACAAGAGACCTGTGGCTATGGTGCTGCCAGAGCGTGAGAGTCCGGGAAGCACGGCAATGGCCTGTGCAAGGCCTATAATGAAGGCGTGAAGGGGCGAGATGGATTCTTTCTGACGCGGTTTAGCCCAGTAAGAGAATGCGAGGAGTGCAGCCGTAATAAGCAGGCAGATGCCTACCACGGTGAGTCCGTTGCCAAAGAAGTTTTCTACCGTGTCTTTGAAAAACAGGCCTATGATGCCCACGGGAATCATGGAGATGAGAATGTTGATAATGTAGCGAGTGCCCTCGTTCCATTTCCATTTGAATAAATCTTGGAAAAGCCATACGATCTCTCTCCATAGAATGACGCATGTGCTGAGCACCGTGGCCACATGTACGGCAATGGCAAAAGCCATATTGCTATCTCCGTCGTTGAGCCCGAAGAGGTGGGCGCCGATGATAAGGTGTCCACTGCTGCTCACAGGCAGATATTCGGTGAGTCCTTGGACTACACCGAGAATAAGCGCTTCATACCATTCCATCTGCTATCAGTCTTTATTGTTTTCGGATTCCTTCTTTGGGGCTTTGAACATGATGGCCACAATCTCGACCACAAATCCCAATAGGATGAGAATGGGGGCTACATAGAGGCGCTGTGCGTCAAACATGGCGGGGTTGAACACATTCGGGTCGTCAGAACCTCCGCCACACATGAGGATATAGCCTATGAAAAGAATGACTAATCCGGCAATCATCAGTATGTAGTTGATTTTACCAAATACAAATTCGTATTTTTTTTCGGACGGTGTGGTGTTTGTTTTTATCTCTTTCATTTCAGATTATAACTATGTTTTTTTGAAATAAATATCGGTATGAGAGAAGATGCTTTTGCCCTATTATCAGTTCGTTTAAGACCTTTTTCGAGGTTGGTGCTATTGGCTTTTTCCCCCTTCTGTTCTAATATGTTGCAAATGTAAAAACGGGATGCTTAACAGACGGAGGATTTGGGGCCGTTTTTTTGTCTGAAAAATGACTTTATGTAACTTGATAAATGGCTTGTCTTGTAGCGTAAAGGGTCAGTCTTTATCGCGCAGATATTTTCTTACGGCTATGGCGGTAGAAATGAGGCTGACGCCTATCCCGATAGCGACGAGCGAGGCGGCAATTACAGCATAGCGGGAGAAATGGTGGGGGTGGAGGAGTGCGGTGGATAGTTCGTGGTTGAAAATATAGAAAATAAGGAAGAGCAGGATATTGGCAAAGATGCCCCCCATAGCGCCGTAGATGATGCTTCGCCACAGATAGGGACGCGTGATGAAGTGGTTGGTGGCACCGACCATGCGCATGGTCTGTATCGTTTCGCGTTGCGAATAGAGCGCCATCCGTATGGTGTTGCGAATCATGATATAGCAGATCAGAAGCAGCAAAAGCCCAAAGAATACGAGGAACAGGGTGAGCTTTCGGAAGAGTGAGAGTATCGAGTCTGCCACATGTTCCTGATATGCCACGCCGGTAACGATGTCGAGGTTCTTGATGTTATGGCAGAACTGGTCGATGACGCGTGCCGACTGGTCAGGATCCCAGTTGGCCCAGAAATTCACCATGAGGGTGGGCGAGAGCGGGTTGTATCCAATGAATGCCACAAAGTCTTCGCCTATTTCGTTGGAGAATATTTCGGCGGCCTCCTCTTTGGAAATGTAGTCCACTTTCTTGACGAAGGTGAGTCGCTGGATGCTGTCTGCCAGTTGCATGGCACGTTCGTTGTCGACGTTGGACACCAAGTCTACCTTGTAGGTCAGTTGCTCTTGGGCGCGGAAGGACTGGCGCTGGGCGTGATAGACCAGCAAGAGGATGAGGCCAAGGATGAGCAGCACGAGTGTGATGCTGAGCACCACGGTGGTTTTGTTGCCCCAGATTTCGGAGAGGTGGCGACGTTTTCTCATGAGCGATATAAAAACAGAAAAAGGGATGCCGTTTGAGCATCCCTTGAGATGGCGTGGGGATTAGTAGGAGAGCGAGACAGGCATGACGAGCATGAGAATCTGTTCGTTCTGGTCTTCGTTGTTATCTTTGACGGGGATGATGAGGCCAGGCTTGACGGGCGAAGCGAGCTCCATCTCTATTTGCTCAGAGTCAAGGCTGTTCATCATTTCTGTGAGGAATTTGGCATTGAAGCCTATTTCCATCTCGCCGCCATCAAAGGAACAGGGTATCGACTCGTGTGCTGCATTGGCAAACTCTATGTCCTCGGAAGATACCAGCATACGAGTTTCGGAGATGGCAAGGCGTACCTGTGTGGTGGCCTGGTTGGCAAAAAGGCTGACGCGGCGCAGGGTGTTGAGGAAGGTTGCGCGGTCAATGAGCATCTTCTTGGGTTGGTCTTTGGGAATGGCGGCCTCGTAATTGGGATATTTGCCATCAATAAGGCGGCAGATGCCAAAGTAGGAACCGAAATAGAAGGCTATATTTTCTTTGTTATATTCAATGGCTACGTCTATGTCTTCTTTGTTCGAACTGAGAATGCCTTTGATGATGTTGATGGGTTTACGAGGCATGATGAATCGTGCGGGTTCGTCGGCAGTGATGTCGGTGCGACGATAGCGGACGAGTTTGTGGCCGTCGGTGGCAACGAAGGTGGTGTTTTCATTGCCTATTTCGAGTAGAATGCCGCTGAGTTGCTGGTGGGTGTCTTCTTCGTTACTGGTGGCGAAAATGGTCTTGCTGATGGCCGAAACGAGCACGGAGGCGGGGATGTTGATGCGCTGGACCTCCGGCATCTCGGGAATCGCTGGATAGGTCTCAGGGTTACGGCCTGCAAGGCGGTATTTTCCCTCGCCCGAGGAAATGGTGATGGCAAATGTCTCTGGGTCAGCTTCGAAAGTTACAGGTACGTCGTCAAGCGATTTGAGTATGTTGAGCAGAAGCGGTGCGGGCACAGCGATGTCCTGCATGTCGTTGTCGTTGCCGTTGTCTATGACGATTGTCGTAGTCAGGGTGGTGTTGAGGTCGGTGGTTTTGACGATGAGGTTGCTCTCTTCGATATGGAAGTGGAAGCAGTTGATAATTGGAATAGAGTTGTTGTTTGAAAGAATACCGCTGATGGAGGACAGCTGGCGGCTCAGGATTTGACTGTTGACGATAAACTTCATGATATGTTTGGTTTTAATTATTGCATGACATTGATTTTGCAAAAATAAAAGAATAATTGCAATTTCGACACGTCAGCAGCCTTTTTTTTATTAACAGGTTGCTATTAATAGTCTGTTGTGGTACTATCAATGGGTCGAACTTTATTCTGTGACGGCCGACTGCATTTGCTTTTGTGGCGGTCATGCCGTCAGTCGAGTCGGCTACAGACTGCGTGGGGAATGCCCAGCTGCGGACGGTAGAAGCAATAGGAGGACGCATAGTCCTTGTCTAAATAGAGTTTCCCCTTGACATCGCCCGAGAGCCGCGTATGGGTGCCGTAGAGGAGCACCACGTTGTGGTGGGTGATGCCTTCTTTGTCGGTATAGTCGTTGCCTATGCCGGCGGGTTTGTCCAGCTCTACTATCCAGCCCCAGTCCAGCTCGCTAATGGATGTGCCAGCACCTGTGCATTCGGTCCCGCCTATAACGGTGTCAGCGAAGTCCAGTTCGTCAACTTTTTTCTTGCAGGCTGACAATAAGACGGATGCAATAAGGATGAGGAATGCGATTTTTTTCATTCTGTAGTATTTTCGTTTTCTGTTGGAGAAATGCTCTGCGTCGGTTGTGCAGAGGTGCCTCTTCGAATTAATGACAGATGGCCATGGTGCGTCCGACATCAATGGGTATTCTGTGCTACAATCGTATGCCAGTCTATTTGGACAACCCGAACCGCTCTGAGCGAGAACTTCTGCGTCAAACGGCTACTGCGTGGTCGCGGAGGGCTTGGTTGAGGGATGTTTTCTTGTCGGTAGATTCTTTACGTTGTCCGATGATAAGGGCGCAGTTGACGTTGTAGTCGCCGGCGGGATAATGGCGCGTATAACTTCCGGGGATGACGACGCTGCGGGCAGGGACGTGCCCTTTGTATACGACGGGTTGTTCTTGCGTTACGTCGATAATCTTGGTGCTTCCGGTGATGGTGGTGCCGGCGCCAAGAACGGCTTCGGCCTCTATGTGTGCACCTTCTACGACGATGCAGCGGCTACCGATGAAGCAGTGGTCCTCTACAATGACTGGAGCAGCTTGTACGGGCTCGAGCACGCCGCCGATACCTACGCCTCCGCTGAGGTGTACGCCTTCGCCAATCTGGGCACAGCTGCCCACGGTGGCCCAGGTGTCTACCATGGTGCCGCGTCCAACGTGGGCTCCGATGTTGACATAGGACGGCATCATGACAACCCCGGGGGCCAGATAGGCTCCATAGCGGGCCACAGCGTGCGGTACCACACGCACCTGCTGGGCTGCAAAGTCGTGTTTGAGCGGGATTTTGTCGTAGAACTCCATCGGTCCAGCCTCCATGGTTTTCATACCGCAGATCGGGAAGTAGAGCAATACGGCTTTTTTCACCCATTGGTTGACCCTCCATCCGTCGGACGTGGGCTCTGCCACGCGAAGTCGCCCTTGGTCAAGGGCTTCGATGGTGTCGAGGATGGCCTGTCTCACTTCGTCGTCCTCCAGCAACTGCCGTTGGTCGTAGGCTTTTTCGATAAGGGGACGCAATGATTCGAAATTACTATCTTTTTGCATGATTATGGTCGGTTTTGGCTTTACGTGTCTGTTGAAAATAATAAAAAACGTTAAGATTCGTTTAGTAACATAAATGCGTTATGTTAATTTCTATGAAACGCAAATTAACTGTTTTTAGTATATATGTCGTTCTGCTTTGGGGCCTATCGGCTCAAAACAAGGCAGAAATGTCAAAGTATCAGCAACGTTTGGACCAACTCTTTGAACAGGTATACACCGCCCCTACCGACAATGAGCGATACCTTGCAAACGAGAATGCCCTGAAGGTGCTCTCCGAAGCTTTGGAGGTGGAAAATTCTTTCAAGTGGAAATGGCAGTTTGGCACAAGGGTATCGGTGCTGACGGCATCGGATGGCAAATTTCGCATCTTTACGTGGCCCGTGCGCCGCGAGACAGGCGAGATAGAATGCTTTGGTATCGTACAGGCGTACGACAGCGAAGAAGAAGAATGGGTGCTCACGCTACTGCGAGACAAGTCGGAAGAACTTTTCAACATCGAAGAGTCTATCTTCACAGGAGAAGAATGGCTTGGGGCTGTCTATCAGGAACTTATTGAGACAAGTCACGACGGGCATCATTTCTACATCCTGCTTGGCTGGACCCAGGTGGACATGCTTACTCAGCGCAAGGTGATAGAGCCCATCTGGTTCAAGCGAAAAAGCGCTGTGCCGCAATTCGGCCAACCTGTGTTCCGCCGTGACAATAATCGACGTCGCGTGGTGCTACAGTATAGCAACGATGCAATGGTGAACCTGCGCTACGAAACGCAGTTCACCCGCACTGTCGAAAAAAAACGAGTCCGCAAAAAGGGTGCCAGAGGCACTTCCGTACAGGTCATCAACCACGATGACCGCCAACGTATGATTATCTTTGACGAGGTGGCTCCGCAGATACCCGGCATGGAGGGCCTCTTTCAATACTATGTCCCGACAGGCGAGGAGTTCGCTTATGTGTTTCGTGAAGGCAAATGGGACCTCAAACGCAATGCACAAGGACGTCTCGAGGATAAGAAACTCAACAAGGATTTTGCTCCCATTGACAAACCAGCTCCACAGTATCGTATGACAGAATAGCCCGCGTCATCGACTACTGGCTATCACGTAATGACCGACAGGTTATTCATTCATAGTGTTTTTGTTCACTGACTTTTTTGCTAACCGTATAATTCAATCTCTTACTACTCATCCTGATTATGTATGCCCTTCTGGAGAGGATAGATTCCCCCGATGATATTAAAAAACTAAACGCCGCTGAACTCAAACAGTTGGCCTCCGAAATCCGTCGATATATCATTGAGACGCTTTCGTCTCATCCCGGACATTTGGCTTCCAGCCTTGGTACTGTAGAACTCTCTGTGGCTCTGCACTATGTGTTCAATACACCCGATGATAAACTGGTGTGGGATGTGGGTCATCAGGCCTATGCTCACAAGATTATCACAGGCCGTCGTCAGCAATTTCCGTCAATACGAACCTATGGAGGGCTGAGTGGCTTTCCTCGGATGGATGAAAGCAAATACGATGCTTTTGGAACTGGACATAGCTCCACTTCTATTTCCGCCGCTCTGGGCATGGCTATGGCCTCGAAGTTGCAGGGCAACGAGAGTCGGCAACATATTGCCGTCATTGGCGATGGCTCAATGACTGGCGGCGAGGCCTTCGAGGCTCTGAACAACGCGGGGGTCTCCAAGTCCAATATCATCGTGATCCTGAACGACAACGGCATCTCCATAGATAAGGCTGTGGGCGGCTTAAACCGCAACTTGACACGCATCACCGCCTCTCGCCGATACAACGAGCTGAAGGAACGGGTCTGGAAGAGCCTTGGCGGACATGAGGACGACGGACGCCGTCAGCGTCGTACTGGCCTATTCCAGTATCTCACCTTCATGGCCAAAACGGCAATGTTGGGCGAAGCAAATCTATTTGAAGCCTTGGGATTTCGCTACTTTGGCCCTATTGACGGCCATGATATCGATGATCTTGTGACGACGCTTGAAAAAATGCGCGACCTCAAGGGGCCTCGTCTGCTCCATATTGTTACGAAGAAAGGAAAAGGCCTTAAGGAGGCTGAGCGCAATCCTGTGGCCTATCATGCTCCTGGCCTTTTCGATGCCAGCACAGGCCAGCGTCACTCTGCTTGCAGCGATGCCCATCCGCCTCGCTATCAGGACGTCTTCGGCCATACTATCATCGAACTTGCACAGCAGAACGACAGAATTGTAGCCATAACGCCTGCCATGCTCACTGGCAGCTCTCTGAACATGATGAAGGCCCAAATGCCCAATCGCACATTCGATGTCGGCATCGCCGAACAACATGCCGTAACCTTCTCGGCTGGTCTTGCGGCCCAAGGAATGCTTCCTTTCTGCAACATCTATTCATCGTTTATGCAGCGCGCCTTCGACCAAGTGATACACGACGTGGCTCTGCAACACCTGCCCGTGGTGATGTGCTTGGATCGTGCCGGTCTTGTCGGCGACGACGGCGCTACGCACCATGGCGTGTTCGATATTGCCTATATGCGTATGATTCCGGGACTTACCATCTGCGCCCCGATGGACGATCACGAACTGCGCGACATGATGTATACTGCTCAACAGCCCGATATGGGACCGTTTGTGATTCGATATCCCCGTGGCGAGGCCGTCAACGTGGATTGGCACAATGACATGCATCCCTTGCCAATAGGACGTGGTCGGCAGCTGCGTGAGGGGTCAGATGTGGCCATTGTTAGCATCGGTCATCCAGGAAACGACGCTTTGCGTGCCGCCGAACTCATGGTGTCGAAAGGGGTCTCGGTGGCAGTGTATGACATGCGATTTGTCAAACCTATGGATACGGATTTGCTCTCGGATATTGCCAGACTTGGATACAAACGTATTATAACGATCGAGGATGGCGTCCGCGAAGGTGGGTTTGGCGGTGCCGTGATGGAGTATCTTTCTCAGATAGGGTGCCCGACGCCAGTCCGTGTGTTGGCCATCCCCGACTGTTTTGTCGCTCACGGCAGTGTGGCACAGCTCAAACATGATTGCGGTATTGACGTCGATGCTATCGTAGAGGCTTGCCAGTAAAGATAATCCTCATATCTCAAGGCACTCGATGTGGGCAAGGGAATCGAGGATTTATCGTAGAAGCTTGCCAATAAAGACAGTCCTCATATCGGATAGAATGACTTCTATTAGGCTGAGCGCTTGATTGTGCAACGATTAAAGATAGTCCTCATACCGGATAGAATAACGTTCTATTGAAACAATGCTAAGGTATTGCTAAATAGTTTGTTGTTTCTTACTGCTTCTCGAGTATTCATCTTTTGGGGCTCTTCAATTGCCTCTTTTCGATGCTCCTGTAAATAAAAAAAGAGTGTCGAAAACACGCTTATATAGAAATCATATCGTTAAAAAAGAACGATACCATTATTCTCGTAAAAACATCGTCGATTCTCATCTGTTTTTCTCATCGCGCAGATTTATCGTTATTATGGATAAAAAAAAGTACTCAAACGATTGAGTAAAAAAAAGGTGCCCCTAATTGAGGCACCTTTCTTTTGTTCGTATAAGGAGAATACTTTGATTAGTCAAGGATGGTGTTCCAGTTGTGAACATCTTCGTATTCGCCAAGTTGGATGGCACGGAGACGCTCATAGAGTTTTTTGCACCATGGGCCGGGTTCCTTGCCGAAGTTGTAGCTATGGCCAGTCTCGGGGTCGTCAAGACGCTCAATGGGGCTGATGACGGCAGCCGTACCGCAGGCGCCAGCTTCTTGGAATTCGGAAAGCTCCTCCAGTGGGATGGGACGACGCTCCACTTTCATGCCCATATCCTCAGCAATCTGCATCAAACTCTTGTTTGTGATAGAGGGCAG
>JAFUVR010000016.1 GCA_017477485.1 Bacteroidales bacterium
ACGCCTTCTTGATCTCCGACGACGAACTGGCGCAGAGTTCCTCCTGCACGCCGCCGAACTTGCCCAGCTCCACGTCGAGCATTTTTACCAGTATATAGATATCGTTGCCCTCGGCCATGGCCTCCGGGACTATGATGTACTGCACCCCAGCCAGTTTTCCCATCTCCTTGATTTCCTCTTCGCTGACGGCCCCAGAGCGTTCAAATCCGTGTTCTTTCATGATGACGTCGAACGCGCTGCGGTCATACACCTCGTAGCCGTCGCTGTTGCCGACATAGGTCTCCATGCCGCCGCGTATCATGAGCCGCTGCATGGAGCTGAGGCTCCCGTCCGAGCACTTGGTCTCCCACACGGCCACTTTCTTGGGATTGTTCTGTGCCGCAAGCGGTAGCACGGCTACAAGCGTCAGCAGCAGGCCGGCAAGAATCTTTCTGATTTGCATAGTTGATTTTTATTGGATATGTTTGGATGATAGAATAATAATAGACAAAAGCATGCGTCTGACCTATGGCGGGAGTGTCGACAGGAAAGGCCGATCTGTCCCATTGAGGCCGAGGAGGGAGTGAAGCTGGGGGATGTCAAGCGAAGAGGGGTAAAACAAAAAAGGCATGAGGTAATGTACTCATGTCCATCTTAACAGCAGCGTCGGCAAACACCTTTTGAGGAATGGCCTTTAGGAACATATCTCACGCCCGAAATGTATGCCAATGGTATAGCATATCCAATCAAGCGAAAGCATAAAGCTCCGTCCTCCTCAATAAATATTTTGCCGATATTTCTGTTAAGGGACAGTATCGTGATGCTTTTCTATCTTACAGCTTACAGCAGCTCTCGTAAGCCGCTGCAAAAGTACGCTTATTTTTTCATATAGCCAAGAAAGCTTTTCAAAAAGCCGAGCGAGATGTCCATCTCGCTCGGCATGGTTCCTTTCGACGGCGGTTTAGTTTAGAGGAACACCTCGGAAGCGCAGGTGTATGGCCGATATGCCAGCGGGAGTCGCTTCGCGAGAAATCTTTCAAATCTTTCAAATCTTTTTTTGATTTAGTTGAACAGGTTGAGCCGATTAGATTTATCAGATTAGATTTGTTTGATTTGATAAGATTTGTAGGATTTCTGCCCGTAGGGCACTCGGAAGTCGCTTCGCGAGAAATCTTTCAAATCTTTACAAATCTTTCAAATCTTTTTTGATCGGCTTATTTGAACAGGTTGAACCGATTAGATATCAGATTAGATTTGTTTGATTTGATAAGATTTGTAGGTTTTCTGCCCGTAGGGCACTCGGAAGTCGCTTCGCGAGAAATCTTTCAAATCTTTTTTGATCGGCTTATTTGAACAGATTGAGCCGATTAGATTTAACCAAAATCGGTCATTAGATATGATCACAAATAGGCCATTGAGCAAGAAATGCAATTTGGTTTACTGATTACTTGTTTTTTTTTCATTGGTGTCCGCTAAAAAACTTTGGCGATTTCAGGGACTTCTATTTTATCGGACAGCCGATGTGTAGAACATATAAGTAGCCATTTGGGCGATGTAATGTGACAGAATATGCATCAAAATAGCAAATATAGCCATCCACGGTGAAGTTTATGTCGTGTGGGGAACGAAATTTTTAGCGGACAGCCGTAAAAATGTCAAGAAGGGGGCTTGTCCAACAATAAAATGAGTAAAAAGAGACACTTAGATATATTTAGCGGACAGTAATATTTTTTTTTACAACGTATTGTTATTCTTCTCTACTAATGACCGATTGGGGATTATGGAGTATCTCTAACCAGCAGATGTGGCCGTAGGGCGATGGGCAAAGAAAAAAACGGCAGGGAGGAAGCCCTGCCGTTGTGTTGAGGTGACAGATGAAGTCGTAGGGGCGGAAAGCCCGCAGCCGTCAGACGGCGATCTCGATGTGATGGGTCTGGCCGTCGTCGACGAGGCGGAACGAGTTGGGTTCGTTCTCGTGGTGCTGGAGACCCTTGTGGGCAGAGGAGAGGTTGCTGAAGGCCTCGGCCGTGTCGGCGGTTGGGAGCGGGGTGCTGCCCGTGCGCGAAGCATGGATGACATAGGTCGAGGAGCCGTACTGATAGTTGATGGTGAACTCGTTCCACGTGAGCGGTATGCGGGGATTGACGGTGACGATGTCGCCATACTTGCGGAGGCCGAGGATATTCTCGACAGCCGTCTTATAGGCCCATGAAGCCGAACCGGTATACCATGTCCAGCCGCCACGTCCCGGGTGCTGCGGGTTGCTGTAGATGTCGGCGGCGATGCAGTAGGGTTCTACCTTGTATTTCAGCACGTCGGCCAGCGTAGAGGTGCGGTGGATGGGGTTGATGATGGAATAGTCGTAGTAGGCTTGGTCGTAGCGGCCCTCCTTGAGGAGTGCCTGGATATACCACATGGCGCCGTGGGTGTACTGGCCGCCGTTTTCGCGCACGCCCCGCGGGTAGTCCATGATATAGCCCGGATGGTTCTTGGAGTGCTTGAAGGCCGGTGTGAGGAGCTGAATGATCTCGTGTTCGCGGTTGACGAGACGCGTCTCGCATTCGCGGATGATGGACTGTTTCTGCTCGGGGGTGGCCACGTCGGTGAGGATGGCCCAAGCCTGCGAGATGAGGTCGATCTGGCATTCGAGGTTGTTGCGGGACCCCATGGGGTCGCCGTTGTCGAAATAGGCACGGAGGAACCAGGCGCCGTCCCAGGCGTTCTCTTGGAGCGCGTCGCGGAGGTCGGCCACCTGCTCCTGCAGAGTCTCGATGTAGGCCTCGTCGGGGGTAGGCTGCATGCGGGCGAGTTCGATGAACTTGGGTACCAGATTGATGATAAAGAAGGCCACCCAAACGCTCTCGCCCTTGCCGCCGACGCCCACGCGGCTCATGCCGTCGTTCCAGTCGCCGCAGCCCATGAGGGGCAGGCGGTGCTCGCCGCGACGGCTCATGGCACGAGAGATGCAGAGGCGTAGGTGCTCGAAGAGCGTAGCCTTGGGGATGGGGCCGTCGTGCTGCGGGTCGCCGGTGAGGGCATAGGAGGTGTAGCGCATGCCCCGTTCGGCCTCGCCTGGGTTGAGCTGTTCGGCCTGACAGAAGGGCACCATCTCGTTGAGGATGGAGGTGTCGCCGGTGATGGAGACATACTTATAGGTCACGAAGACGAGCCAGAGGTAGTCGTCGCTGAAGG
This sequence comes from Bacteroidales bacterium, assembly GCA_017477485.1. Taxonomy (GTDB): domain Bacteria; phylum Bacteroidota; class Bacteroidia; order Bacteroidales; family P3; genus Colimorpha. Next base: position 3,172 of record JAFUVR010000016.1, read on the forward strand.
TGGTGCGGGCGCCGAGGAGGAGGCTTTCGTGCCACCAGTGCAGCACATCGCCCTCGGGGAACTGATGAGCGGCATGGTCGAGGATCTGCCGGCGGGCATAGTCGGGGTCGCTATAGAGGAGGCCCATGACATCCTGCAGCTGGTCGCGGAAGCCCGTGGCGCCGCCCACCTGATAGAAGCCGGCGCGCGCATAGAGACGGGCGGAATAGACCTGATAGAGATACCAATGGTTGACCATATAGTCGAAACTCTTGTCGGGCGTATGCACCTGGATGACTTCGAGATGCTGACGCCAGAATTCGCGCACGCGGCCGAACTCCGCATTGATCTCGGCGACGGTGCGAGGCACGGCGACAGGCTGCGGGCGGAGGCCGTCCTGCAGACCGACGGGCAGCATGTCGGCGGCGGCCACGATGAAGGCAAACTCCTTGCTGCCAGAGGCGGGGAGCTGGATATCGAATCCGAGGACCTTGCGGTTGGGATAGGTGATGCTGACCTCGGTGATAGGCTCGGTGGCGGTGAGGCAGAGGTGGGTGTTGCGGTAGGTCTCATGGTAGACGTTGCGCACATAGAGCGTGTTGAGGTCGGAGTGCCATTCGGAGTGCAGGAAGCGGGCGGTGGACTCCTCGCAAGTGCCCATGACAAGCTTATAGGCCATCTCCATACGGAGCGACTGGGGTGCCGAGAGCTTGTTGGAGACCTTGACCTGGTAGTACTTGGCCATAGACTCTACGGCCACGAAGACACGGACCTCGACTTTATAGCCCGCGTATTCGGCCTCGAAGACGGAATAGCCCTGTCCGTGGCGGGCAAGGGCGGGGACAAACTGCCGACGGTCGATGAGGAGCATCTCGGAGGAGGGGTCGCGGACGATGTCGTTGCTCCACGAGGTGAGTTTGAACTGCTGCGCGTTGTGGACAAAGGTGAAGCTGCTCATGGTAGAGCTGATCACCGTGCCGAAACGGGGATTGGAGAGCACATTGACCCACGGCATGGGGGTGTTGGGGTTGGTCACCACATATTCGGTGCCGTCGGCCGAGAAGCCGCCATACTGGTTGTAGAACGAGAGGTTCTGGACGCTGAACGAAGAGGCGTGGAGCGGCTGCAGGACCTCGAAATGCTCCTTGTCCTGATAGCGGAGGTTTTCGGCCTCCTTCTGTGCCATCTGTTCCTCGAGCGAGAGGCTGCTGTTGGCCGTGAGGCTGACGCGCGCCACGGTGTGGAAGAGGATGCGCTCGGCCTCGGTGAGGTCGCTGCCGTTGATGACATAGGTGTGGCCGACGGGGTTTTTCTCGCTGCTGATGTGTTCGAAGGTAGCGAGGTCCATGATATAGCGTGTGAGCATGTCGCGCCGTTCGCCCTGCTCGTCGTTGATGATGACCACGTCGAGGTGCATGCCGCGCATCTTGAAATACTCGTAGGCCTGCAAGATTTCCTTGGCATAGGAGGCCTTGTCAAGGTTGTTGATCTCGAGGAGGAGGATGGCGAGGTCGCCGGAGACGCCGAAGCGCCAGAGGCCAGACTGGGAGAGGGTGTTGTGAGCCATGAGGTGCTGACGCTCGTTGCCGATGACAGCCACATGGAGCAGATACTTGAAGATGGTGTTATAGAGCGACATCTGCGAACCCTTGAGGAGCGACATGGCGGTGCGCATGTTGCTATAGACCGTGGCCATCTCGAAGGCGTTGCTGATGGAGAAGGCGTCACGATAGAGCTGGACCATGCGGATGAGCTGTTCGCGGCTCTTGCCGAAGCCGACGATGAGATAGGCGCGGGCCTTGCGACCGGCCTTGACATGGACGCGGCGGCGCATACTCATGATGGGGTCGAGGGTGGTGCCCACGGTGCGGCTGAGGTTCTGATGGGTCACCATCACCTCGGCATGCTGCGTGCTGTTGCCACGGCCGAGGAAACGACGGCGGGAAGTCTCGAACTGCACCTCGAAGCCGGCCTACAGCTGGCTGGTCTCGTTGGCGTCGTCGACGAAGAACTTATGGACCATGAAATAGGTGGCGTCGACATGCTCGCGGGCGGGCTTGGTGAAGATGAGGGCCTCGTTGTCGCGGTCAAACTCGCTGTAGACCGTCATGCCGTTGAAGACACGGTGCGACTCGTCGGCCTGACGCGGACAGAGGATGACCTCGCCATAGGTAGTGAGTTCGAGGTCGACGCCGTGGGCGGTGTGGTTCTCGAAGGTGAAACGGCGGATCTCGGCATTGCGGTCCTTGACGACGGTAACCTCGGTGAGGGTCTCGATGCCGTTGTCTTCGCGCATATAGGTGATGCGGTCGGAGGCAAAGGTCACGCGATACTTGTCGGGGGTGACGGCCAGCGGTGCGAAAGTGTTGCACCAGAGCTGGTCGGTCTGCAGGTTGCGGATGTAGAGGAACTGGCCGTAGTATTCGGCACCCACCTTGCGGTAGCGGTTGATCTGCACATTCTTATAGCGGCTGAAACCGCCTCCGCAGTCGTCGAGCACCACGGTGTAGGAGCCATTGCTCAGGGCGCCGGCCTCAGGGACATTGGCCACGCTGCTGTATTCGCGGGCATCGCTCTCCACCTGCGTTTTGTCGTACTGGTAGCGCTTGTACTTCGTCACTTGCAGGTCGATATAGGGCCGCACCTGTACCTTCTCCTTGAGGAGGGTCTCCTTGGCACGCATCTGCGGGTCGGAGACGAAATAGTCTTGCAGGCAGTTGTTGCACAGATAGTTGGCCAAAGAGGCAAGAATCATGCCCTGATGGTGGGCATAGTGGGCACGCACGCACTGGTGGTCTTCCTCGTCGTAGGACTCGAAGAAGCCGAACTCGTCGTACATATTGAGGCGTTTGAAGAGCTGCATATTGTCGAAGACAGCGCGGTCGTTGACCGAGATGGCCAGCAGCGAACTATAGGGAGAGATGACGATGCGGTCGGGCGTGGTGTTCTGGAACTTGAGATAGGGCACACCGAAGGCATGATACTTATAGTTCTGGGCGTCGTCGAGCTCATGATAGGCCGTCTCGCTGATGCCCCACGGCATCAGCTCGTTGTGGGCCACGTTCTGGATAAACTTGCGCTGGGCGAGGATGGCAAAGCTGTAGGTCTCATCCATGAGGGTGTGCTTATAGGTAGGCAGGAAGATGAGAGGCATGAAATACTCGAACATGGTGCCATACCACGAGGCGACACCCTTGTAGCGCTGGAACTGGACGAGGGTCTTGTCGAGGCAGAACCAGTGTTTGAAGGGGGCATCGCCGCGGGCGATGGTGAGATAGCTGGTGAGACGGGCCTCGGAGGCGAAATTGTTGTAGTGGTAGGGCAGGAGGGTGTTGCTCTGCGTGTCGTAGCCAATGCTGAAAACATTGAGCTCGGGGTTGTAGAGACGAGAGAAATCGGTGTAGTCGATGAGGCGCACCACCTTGCTGAGGACGTCGTTGACCTCGGTGACGTCGCGATTGTCGAGGTCGCGCTGGAGGAGGCGTTCCATGAAGCCCTTGACGACATAGAGGCAGGCCACGAAGTTGCCGCTGTCGGCAGTAGAGATAAAGAAATTGGGCAGCGCCTTGAGGGTCTGTATGTGATACCAGTTATAGAGGTGTCCGTTCCACTTGGGGAGTTGGTTGACGGTGTCGATAACATGGCCTATACGGGCCACGGCGTCGCGCGTGGATATGAAGCCGAGGTCGTGGGCGGAGATGAGGGCGGTGAGCGAGTAGCCGATGTTGGTGGGCGAAGTCTTATAGTCGCTCTTGTTCTCGCGAGTGAGCTGATAGTTGTCGGGAATCAGATAGTTGGACTCTTCGGAAATCATGGTGTCGAAGAAATGCCACGTGTCCTGAGCCCATTTGCGCACCTCGTCCTGTTCGGCGGTGCTGAGGTGCTTGGCACCCTGCGGAATCCTTTTGCCGAGATAGTACATCAGCAGCGGGGCTATGAGCCATGAGATGATGGTGAAGAGAGCCGCAATGATGAGGAAGCTGTTGTCGACCGTGCTGCCGGTCCAGGTGTCGCTATACTGATGATAGGCACAGATGAGGGCCAGGACGATGGCAGCGACGTAGTTGAACCAGAACTTCTGGAAGTAGTCGCCCAGCGTGCCCTTGGTGCTCTTGGCGGCCTCGTCGGAGGGCACCCAGTTGAGGAGGTTCTTGTGGCTGATGGCCATGCGGTAGCAGGCCCTGACGATGGCGTCGGAATACATGAGGGCCTCTTTGGGGAGGAGGAGGAAAGAGACGTAGGCCTTGTAGAGCACCACGCCGGCGCCACGCATGAGCTTCATATAGTAACGATAGCGGCGGTTGAAGCGGGGCATCTGCGTCACCTGGCTGACGATGAAAAAGACAATAGGGGTGGTGAGGGCCACAAGGACAAACAGCAGGAACCATACAGGGTTGATGTCGCCGAAGGCAAAGCCGAAGAGGAGTGCCAGCAGCAGCGAGAGGCTGAAGACACTGCGACGGAGGTTGTCGAAGATCTTCCAACGTCCGATGGTGTTGACCTGATTGGGTACTTTTTCGCCGGCCTCGTTGCGCACGCGGCGGCGCAGCCATGAGATGATCTGCCAGTCGCCACGGGCCCAGCGGTGGTGGCGCTCGGCATCGTCGAGATAGTTGGACGGGCTGTCGTCGAAGAGCTCGACATCGTTGATAAGGCCGCAACGGATGTGGCATCCCTCTATGAGGTCGTGGCTGAGGATAAGGTTTTGCGGGAAAGTGCCTTTCAGAACCTTCTGGAAGACGGAAAGGTCGTAGATACCCTTGCCACAGAAGCTGCCCTCGTCGAAGATGTCCTGATAGAGCTCGAAGGAGGCCGTCGTGTAGACATCGAGGCCGCCGAGGCCGGAGAAGAGCTGTGCATAGCGCGACTTGTTGGTCACCTCGACATCGACATTGACGCGGGGCTGCATGATGCCATAGCCGCGGTCGACCCGCTTGCCGTCGGGCGAGAGGATGGCACGGTTGAGGGGGTGTGCCATGGCACCGATAAGTTTCTGAGCGGAGTAGAGCACCAGTTCGGTGTCGGTGTCGAGGGTGATGACGAAGGTGACAGGCTGCCGGTGGTCGGCCACGACGACAGGGCTACCCTTCTTGGAGACCGTGTGGGCACGCCATGCGTCGATGGTCTGGCAACGGAAGAAGTCCTTCTTCTGCTGCTCGGAGAGCTGGCCGAGCAGCAAGTCGTTGAAATGGAGGATGGCGCCACGTTTGCGCTCGAAGCCGAGCCAGCAGGATTCGCCCTCGCTATAGAAGCGGTTGCGGTAGACGAAGTTGAAGATGTGGTGGCCGTACTTCTCGTTGAGTTCGCGCACCTTCTCCAATCCGGCGTCGACAATCTCCTGGTCGAAAGGCATATCCTTGGACTGCTGTGCCGAAGCGTCGCCAATGAGTGTGAAATAGAGGTTGGGGACAGCGCCGTTGGAGAGGTAGTAGACCTCCAGCTGGTCGAGCATCTGACGGGTTTTCTGTGCATTCTTCAGGATGGTAGGCATGATGACCATCGTGGCATACTCGTCGGGGATAGACTCATCTTTGAACTTCAGCTTGAAGGTGCTACGGGGCTTATGGATGCGGAACAGCACATAGTTGAAGACATCGATAACAATCTGGCTCATAGGGATTATCATCAGCAGGAAGCATACGGCCATAGCCACCCACCAGCCCCACGAGGTGGGACCATCGAAAGAGTCGCCGAACACACCCATGGCCAGGATGGCGAAGAGTGCCGAGAGGCCCAAGGTGAAGATGGCGACAATCCAGACATAGATATGGGCACGCGCCGCCCATGGCTTGGCCGGGAAGAGCTGCCAGCCCACATGCTCGCCACGCTGGTCGGCGGTGGCCACCAAGCGTTTCACATATTCGTATTCAGCGATGTGAGACTTCTTGGCCATACGCACAATCTGGGTGCGATAGTCGGACTTGGTGACATCCGACATCTGGTCGTACATGGCGGCTTTCTCGGCACGCAGGGACTTCTCGGAGAAGCTGATGCGGTCGTAGACCTCGGACATCTGGAGCTTGGTGATGCGCTTGAGCGAGTTGAAGAGGTTCATCATCAAGAGATTGTCCTTGGCGGCCTGGTCAAGATGCTCGGCGTCGAGGCTGGCGTCGGCGGGGTCGGCCTTGTAGGAGCCCGACTTCTGCAGATGGTCGCAAAGCGACGAGAGACGGTCAATCAGCAACACCTTGAGCAGCGGGAGCAGGATGGCAATCTCGTCGTAGGTGAGATAGTCATCGTATTGCTTCTGCATGGCCACGATGTGGTCGAAGAACACGTGCTTGTCCACCTGGCAATAGCTTTTGTCGAGGAAGTCGCGCAGCATGACCTCGATTTTCTTCAGGCGGCGCGGCTGCATACGGCGGAACAGACGACTGCGCAGGTCGACACGCAGCACTTTCTCCTGCTCGCTAAGCATGTAGTAATTGTCAAGCACCCACTCGTTGGTGCTTCCTACCTGACGTTTGCTTTTGGTCTCTTCGACAAGCAGCATATAATAGTCGGTAACGACTTTCAGATGCTGTTTGAAACGATTATAAATACTTTTACTCATATCTATGAAATGCAATTAGACACTCTGTATACGGAGGGTTTTCGGTCGGTCGCGGCGCGGGAAATGGCACACCCACGGCAGGTCGTCGGTCTGCGACGGGCTGAAAACAAGCAAACAAAGATAAGAATTTTTGCCGAAACAGTCAAAAGAAAATGGAAAAGGGCATTGTGGCCTGCGTAAAAAAACGGCTATCGGCACCCGCAACAGCATCAGTAGGGCTTGCGTCAGCCCCCCCCCCTCATCACGGCGCCGCCGAGCACTACCCCACCCTGCATCGACAGCGTCATGCCGAGGCTTTTTGAGTATTACATCAATGGAAGCGAGTGCGCCGGCACGAGGGACTACCTGATTCTGACACGGGGGTCGAGGACTCCGTAGAGGATGTCGGTGAGGATATTGATGACGACCAGCAAGACACAGATGAAGAGGATGACCCCCATGACGACAGGGAAGTCATACTTGTCGAGTGCGTCGACCACCACGACGCCCATCCCCTTCCAGTCGAACACATATTCCACAAAGACGGCACCAGCCAGCAGGCCCGCCAGCCATCCCGAGGCAGAGGTAACGATAGGGTTTAGGGCATTGCGCAAAGCATGACGGAAAAGCACACGCTGTCGGCTCATGCCTTTGGCCGTGGCGGTGCGCACATAGTCCTGCGAGAGGGCGTCAAGCATAGAGTTCTTGGTGAGCTGGGTGAGGGTTGCCAGAGGGCGGATGCCCAGCGTGAGGGCAGGCAGGATAAGATTCTTGAGGTCGAGGAACTGGCCCTCGCCATAGTCGTCGATGCTGTAGAGATTGCCGAACATGGAGAGATGCGTCCAGTCGGCGAGCAGGTAGGCAAAAATCCATGCTATGAGGATGGCGGCAAAGAAGGAAGGCAGCGACATGCCGAGGGTGGAAAGGAAGATGGCGAGGCGGTCCACCCACGTATCCTTATAGACTGCGGAGAGGACGCCGAGGAGGATGCCCACCACGAGGGCGAACGCCATGGCCACCACAGCCAGCAAGGCCGTCTGGGGAAAGGCGGAGCTGATAATCTCCGTGACCTTTCGTTTGGACTGGTAGGAACGACGCAGGTAGGGGGCCTTGACAACAAGAGAGGTGCTGCCTATCGTGACAATACGGGCAAAAGGAGCATATTTTTCGGGGTCGAGAAAGAAATAGCTTTCGCGGTCCTTGCTGTTGTGGAACGACAGCGGAGAGAGGTCATTGAGATAGGCCACAAACTGGGTGCCAAGCGGTTTGTCGCGACCGAGGTCACGATTGATCATCTCGATGCTCTCGGCATCGGCCCGTTGTCCGAGCATCATGCGGGCTGGGTCGCCAGGCAGGATGTTGAAAAGGAAGAACACCAGCGTAACCACGCCCAAGATGACGAGAAGTCCATAGAAAAGTCGTTTGAGTGTATAGTTGAGCATGGGTGAAAATGATTGTCGAGAAAAAGGATTTAGCAGGACGAGAAGGCAGATTGGCTTAGTGGACGAGCATAGGGGGCAATCCGGCCAAGGCTCGAGAGAGCCATACACGTGGATTATCTAAGGCCACGGACGACAGACTTCTTGGCCACAAAGTCTTTCAGGTAGAAGGGTTCAAAATAGGCCACGTCCTCGGTGTCGCCTGCCATGAGTTTCTGCTGTGCGATGGATGCCATGCCGGCAGCCGAAATCTGGAAACGGAAGGGACGGCCTTGCGCATCGGCGAGGCCGTCTTGATAGCGAGCCATGGGATGCGACGACAGGATGGGGCGCGTTTTCTCGGCACCGTCGCCAATGAAGAGGACCTCGCCGCTGTCGAGGAACGAGTCGTAAAGGCCCTGCTGCACGATGTCGGCCTGCACGGGACGCAGCTCGTCCACCGAGCCGTCGTCGCGACGAGCATAAAGGGCAGCATAGCACTCCATGCGACGGGCGTCGATCATAGGGCAGACGAGGCCTCGATAGGATGGCAGCTGTGCGAAACACTGGGCCGCCATAGACTGAAGCGTGGGCACCGAGAGAAGCGGGATCTGCAAGGCATAGCAGTAGCCCTTGGCGGCAGACACACCGATGCGGAGACCCGTATAGCTGCCCGGACCGCAGCTGACACATACGGCATCGAGGTCGGCAAAAGTCACATGACATTGCGCCATCAGCTGTTCGACGAGCGAGGCCAGACGCACCGAATGGGCATTGGGCTCGTCGCTATGTATTTCGGCCAAGGGACGCCCTTCGTGGGACAGGGCTACGGAACACACCTGCGTGGCTGTTTCGATGAGGAGTATCATGGGAGAAGAGGCAATTTGAAGGGTTGACGATGAATGTGTGTGAGTATTACCGAAGGTTAGTCTGAAGGATGAATCGACGAGCGTTATTTTTTTTGGGAGGGTGCCGTCAGGCAGAGGCGGAAGCAAGAACAATCAGAGAGATAGCATCCGGGAAAGACGTCGTGCGAGTGGCGACGGCAGACAGGTTATCTCATGTCGATGACCTCGACGGCGGGATTGGCTTGCTGGTCGAAACGGAAATCCTTGTCGGAGGTCTTGACACCCTGCTTGAAATTGCTGACACGGTATTCGCCCCTCGACCCATCGTAGTTGTGGAGTTCCATGCTTTTGATGACACCCGTCTTCTCGCCGACAAGGATACGTATCTTGTGGTAGCTCTTAGATTTTTTCGGAGTGAGGTCGATGACGGCGGTACCGTCCTGTTCGACGCGGATAAACTTCTCGCGGAAATTCTTCTTGTAGTTGGCAAGCAGTCGGGCGGGATTGAGCAAGTCGTCTTCTCCGTCGGAGAGATTGTTGACTGTGACCTCGCCCACATCCTTGTTCCAATGCCACAGCGCCTTGCCATCGCTATAGAGCACCTGGCGGTCCTGTTCCACACGATACTTGCCCTTGTGGTAGACCACGCGGGCATCCATGCGAGCGGTCTCTTTCTTGTCGCTGTTCTTGTTGACCATGGTCACCGAGAAGCTGACGGCCTTGCCGTTGAGCTGGTCGGAGGCTTTCTTGAGGATGGCGGCAGCGGCCTCATCGACATCACCCGATGCAGCATGGGTAATCTGGGCCGACAGCGTCGTGGCAAACAAGGCTAAAAGCAATAGCGGGACAAACTTTTTCATGGCTTTTTTTCATCTTGAAAGGGGAAAAACACATACGGGAGAGAGCGGCTTGGAATGTTGCTCCTGTATCATTTAGTACTCGCTGGTGCCGAATAATCGCACGTCGGGCTTCACGCCGCCGCTACTAACGGCAAAGCACCGTGAGGGCAGACGATCAGCATCAGTGCAGGCTGACACCGATGAGGCGCATAAACTCCTCGCGGGTCTTGGCGTCGTTCATAAAGGCGCCGGTGAAGTCGGAGGTAGTGGTTACGGAATTTTGCTTCTGTACGCCCCTCATAGACATGCACATGTGCTGGGCCTCGATGACCACGGCGACGCCGATGGGCTTGAGGGTGTGCTGGATGCAGTCTTTGATTTGCTTGGTGAGGCGCTCCTGAACCTGCAAACGGCGTGCATAGGCATCGACCACACGGGCTATCTTACTCAGTCCCACGATAGTACCATTAGGAATATAGGCCACATGGGCTTTGCCGACGAAGGGCAGCATATGGTGTTCGCAGAGGGAATAGATCTCGATATCCTTCACCACCACCATCTGCTTATAGTCCTCGTGGAAGATGGCAGAGCGGAGGATTTCCTCGGGGTTGAGGTCGTAGCCGTTGGTGCAGTAGAGCATGGCTTTGGCCACCCGTTCGGGCGATTTGAGGAGGCCTTCGCGCATGGGGTTTTCGCCCAGCAGACGGATGATTTCCTTGTAGTGTGCGGCCAGCTTGGCGACACACTCGTCGTCATATTGGTCCAGTTTAAGATAGCCTTTTTCTGACATTGTTAGGAGGATATATTTAAGGAAGGGTATGTATGCTTTCTGAGGTAGGTTGGATTGGAGTGCTCGGGAAGAGGGCGGCGCAGCGCAATCGGAGCGAACGAAAGACCGCGGCGTGTGTGTGGCTACTCTATCTGAAGGAGGAGCCCTTTGAGGTATTCGCCTTCGGGGTGGTAGATGCTGACGGGATGGTCGAGCGCATGGGGCAGGGTGCGCACCACGCGCACGTCGCGATGGGCTATGGCTGCCGAAGAGAAAACCATGGTGCGGAAATCGTCGCGGCTGACGGCCTGCGAACAACTGAATGTGAAAAGCAGTCCGCCGCTTTTGATCTGCTGGATGGCCTTGGTATTGATGTTGCGGTAGCCTTTGAGACCCTGCTGGAGGTTGCGATGGTTCTTGGCAAAGGCGGGCGGGTCGAGGACGATGATATCGAACTGGCCCGAAAGGGTGTCAAGATAGTGCAGCACGTCGGCGACAACCCCTTTGTGGGGAGCGTCGGGGCCGAAATTGAGGTCCACATTGCGCTGGCAGAGGTCGATGGCCTTGCGGCTGATGTCGACGGTCTCCACATAGGAGGCGCCGCCACGGAGGGCACCAAGGGAGAACCCGCCGGTGTAGCCGAAGCAGTTGAGCACGCGGCATCCCGAAGAGAACGAGGAGAGCAGATGACGGTTTTCGCGCTGGTCGACAAAGAAACCTGTCTTCTGTCCTTCAAAGAAATTGATCAGCATGCGGTTGTCATCCTCTCGGATTTCCCACTCTTCGGGCTCTATGCCGAAGATATAGCCGTCGTGGGCGGTGGCGGCAGGGAGTGTGGCCGACGACTTGTCGAAGACCGAGAGCAGACGGTCGCCCAGTATGCTGGCAAAGAGTTGCGTGAAAAGTGGAAACAGGCGGTGCATGCCCTCGCTGTGGGCCTGCATGACAAGCACCCCGGCGTAGTAGTCGCAGATGAGGCCTGGCATGAAATCGCCCTCGCCATTGACGAGGCGAAACACATTGGTGCGAGGATTGTCGAAGAATCCCATGCGTCGGCGATAGGCGACGGCCTGCGAGAGGCGCTGACGGAAGAAGGAGTCGTCGACCTGCGGGGTGTCGTAGCTGAGCACCTTGCAGACGATAGAGTCATTCTGATAGTGGCCCGTTGCGAGCCACGAGCCGTCGGAGGCGACGACATCGACGAGGTCGCCAGGCTGAGGATGTCCGAGGATGCGTTTGACGGCTCCCGAGAAAATCCACGGGTGGCGGCGTTGCAGGGCTTTCTCTTTTTCAGGCGCGATGATAAGCGTGGGACGGGTCATGGCAGGGAATGGCATGGAGAAGGGTGAGACGGGGATTCGGACAGAGACCTATAATAGCGTTGGCGGAGGTTGGGAACAACGACGGGGAGTAGTCTGATGCGGAAAGACAGAGGCTCAGAGGCCTTTGATAGAGCGGATGGCGGACTGAGGGTCGTCAGATTTGAACACCGCATTGCCAGCCACAAGCACGTCGGCTCCCGCCTCGTAAAGGGCAGGAGCATTCTGGCAGTTCACGCCACCATCGATCTCGATGAGGCACTGCGGGTTTTTACGGTCGAGGAGTTGGCGCAGCTGACGGACTTTGCTGTAGGTATTCTCGATGAACTTCTGACCTCCGAATCCGGGGTTGACAGACATGAGGAGCACCAGGTCGCAGACCTGCACGATGTCTTCAAGCAGCGACACAGGGCTGTGCGGGTTGAGGACCACGCCGCACTTCATGCCGGCGTCGCGGATGGCATGGAGGGTGCGGTCGAGGTGGGTGCACGCCTCATAATGGACGGTGAGGATATCGGCACCAGCCTCGCGGAAGTCGGCCACGTAGCGGCCCGGGTCCATAATCATGAGGTGGACATCGAGGGGCTTGCGGGCATGGCGCTTGATATGCTTGACGACAGGCTGGCCGAACGAAATGTTGGGCACAAAAAGACCGTCCATGACGTCGACATGGAGCCAGTCGGCCTCGCTGTGGTTCAGCATCTCGATGTCGCGCTGCAGGTTGCCAAAATCGGCCGAGAGCAGCGAAGGGGATATGAGTTTCATGATAGCGACAATGATAAACGTTTTATGGAGTAGCAAAGAGTGTTTTTTCGGATGGGGTCGGGTGGCGACCCGTCTTTTTTTTGTTCGCCGTAGCAGAGAGAGGATGACGGCTATAGCTTGAGTTTGTCAAAGTTTTTGCCATAAACGCCCTGAGCCTTGGAGACCGAGATGAAGGCGTTCTGGTCGATGCGATGGATGATGCGCATGACATGGGGTTTGTCGGTGCGGTGGACCATCATGAGGAGGACCTTCTGCGACTGGCGGGAATAGAGGCCTTCGGCATCAAGGAGCGTGGCTCCGCGTCCCACCTCGCGTGTCACGGCCTCGCCAATCTCGTTGTTGCGGGCGGAGAAGACCATGATTTGGTAGGACTGCTTGTTGCCGTCGATGACCATGTCGAGCACATAGGTGGTAGCCACCATGACGATATAGCCGAAAATGACCTTGTTGAGGCTGTGGGAGACAAAGAAAGTGCATCCAATGATGACAAGGTCGAGGAGCATGATGACCTTGCCGGGCGAGATGTTATAGAACTTGCAGACAATGAGCGCTATGATGTCGGTGCCGCCGGTGTTGCCACCCATAGAGAAACAAAGGCCCATGCCGAATCCGCACAGAGCACCGCCTACAAGGGCGCAAAGGAAGTCGTTGTTGATAAGCTCAGCCCCGTTGATGAAGTTCTCAATATGGATGATGTCCTGCCAAAGAATAAGGCATAGCGACGAGACGACGATGCCGTAGATGGTGTTGGCGCCAAACTTGGAACCCATGACGCGGAATCCGAGGAGGAGGAAGAGGCCGTTGATGACAAGACTGATGACACCCACGGGGATGTGGCCCGGCAGGAGGAAATGGAGAATCGACGACATGCCGGTCACGCCGCCGGAGAGGATTTTGCTGGGCATCATAAAGACGGACCATGCGAAGGTGTAGAGCATGAGTCCGAGGGTGATGACGATGTAGGAGAGGATGATGTGCCGTTTTTTTTGGAATATCTGCATCGGGATGGTCGTATATGGAATCTGGTGTTGGTCGGAGGGGGATTGTCGGAGGTGTCGTGATTGCCGCGGGTGCGACAGGTCACAGCAAGGATATCAATCGTTGACGTTGGCATAGTTGCGGGCGCCGAAGATGGCGCTGCCCACGCGGACGAGGGTGCTGCCCTCTTGTATGGCGAGGTCGTAGTCGCCGCTCATGCCCATAGAGATTTCGCAGAAATAGGGCCGGTCAGCGAAGAAACGCTGACGCAGATGGTCGAAGATGGCTTTGAGGGTGTGAAACTCGCTGCGGATGAGCGTGCGGTCGTCGGTATTGGTAGCCATGCCCATGACACCGACGATGCGCACATGGTGCAGGTCGTCGCAGTGGGAGAGCAGCTGCTCGGCCTCTTGCTGGTCGAGGCCGAATTTGGTTTCCTCGGTAGCGATGTGGAACTGGAGCAGGCAGTCGATGGTGCGGTCGTGCTTGGCGGCCTCGCGGTCGACGGTTTGCAGGATGGCAAGGGAGTCGATGCTATGGATGAGGGCAACAAAAGGAGCTATATATTTGACCTTGTTGCTCTGTAGGTGGCCGATGAAATGCCACTCGATGTCGTCGGGAAGCACGGCATGCTTGTCGCGCATCTCGAGGGCCTTGTTTTCGCCAAAGAGGCGTTGCCCCGCGTCATAGGCCTCCTGCAAGTCGGCCACAGGCTTGGTCTTCGAGACAGCGATGAGACGGGTGGGAGCAGGAATGGTCTGACGTATACGGATGAGGTTGTCTTTGATCATAGGTTGTGCAGCGGTTGATAAAATAAACGAAGCAGAGATAGCGTTTTATAGGACAAAGAAAGACGCTCAGAGTCTTCAGAGAATAAAAATGCAAAAGTACAAAAAAATAATCAAAGGCAACGCCCTTTTCTTGGACCGCGACGGGGTTATCAATGTGCGTATAGACGGAGGCTATGTGAGGAGGCCTGAAGAGCTGGTGTTTCTGCCTGGAGCCATAACGGCAATAGCACGGCTGACAAAGCATTACAGGCACATCTTTGTGGTGACCAACCAGCAGGGCATAGGCAAAGGGCTGATGACAGCGTCCGAGCTGGACGAGGTGCACCGCAAACTTACCGACGCGGTGGCGGCAGCCGGAGGCCACATAGAGCAAATCTACTATTGCGGCAGCCGTGCCGAGGCGCACGATTTCCGCCGCAAACCGAACATAGGAATGGCGTTGCTGGCACGCAAGGCGTATCCTGACATCAACCTGAAAGAGAGCGTGATGGTGGGCGACGCCGTAACCGACATGATGTTTGGACGACGTTGCGGCATGCAGACAGTGCTGGTTGGCGAATGGGGCGAGATAGCGCAACAGCAGCCCCATCTGGTAGACTTCCGTTTCGACACGCTGGCCGATTTTGCCAATGCCGTAGATGCGACAGATTAATCAGTCTTGGCATGCGGCAGCCGATAGGCACTGCGGTATGAGACGCGGTAAAGAAGAACCGACAGATGCACCTCCGCTACCCTTCGAAGGTGAAGCTGAGCATGACGGTGCGTGTGTGGAGTCCGATGATAGACTGGGTGTAGAGCTCGTCATCCTTGATTTTTAGGTCGGCAAGGCCAAAAGACATCTTGAGGTCGATGGCGAATTTGACATAGCGGAGGAAGACATCGACGCCCACTCCCATGCTGTAACTGAAGTTGTTGGCTCCCAACTTGACGATAGACTCGTGGTTGGCGTTCTTGTTTTTGCGCAGCGAGGCGAAATCGAAGGCATAGCTCCCGCCGGCAGTAACGTAGGGGCGGAAATTATTGTAGCGCCAAGCACGGAATTTGATTTCGATGGGCAATTCGCCGTAGACCGACTCTACGGAACGAGAGTACTCGATGAGCGGGGTAACGGCGGCATAGGAGCTGTCCCAGAGATAATCGATATTGCGCGTAAGGAGCAGGATGCCAGGCAACGCACGGAGGTTGAAAAACTGGCCAAGCCGGAGGTCGGCGATGACCGAGATGTGGAAACCGGCAGAATAGTAGGAGCGCACACCGTGCATGATGTTGCGGACCTGCTGGTCCTCGGAAAACTGAAGGTCGAACTTGGACTGCGAATAGCCCACCTGAATGCCATAGTGCATAAGGCGGTTGTCGAACTGGCGGAGGTTGGAAATCTCGTTTTGAGCCGACAACGACTGCACGACGCTTATGAGGGCCAGCAGAGACAGTATATGGCGAAGGCGGCGGATAACTTAGTTTTTTTGATGGAGATTGGTAGAAGTCGTGGGGGTGAGTGCGATTGGCAGAGGCAGGCACCGTGTGGCGCGGCGTTCTGGCCACATCGCGGCGGCTCATGGGCCAGACCGCAGCGGCCGGGAGAGAGAGACAACGCCACTAAAGGCTAATCTCGCCACGGATGTTTTCGCCAAGGAGCCGTTTCACCTTGTCATGGTCGTCGCCATAGTTGCCGAGGAGATACATCATCTTGGTCACGGCCGCTTCGACAGTGATGTCGTGGCCTCCGATGACGCCGATACGGTCGAGGTCACAGGAGGCTGCATACTGGCGCAGCTTGACGGCGCCGGACTTGCACTGCGTGACGTCGAGCACCACCACGCCGCGATTGATGGCCTCGGCCACGGCATCGATAAACCATGGCTCGGTAGGAGCGTTGCCAGAGCCGTAGGTCTCGATGATGGCTCCCTGCAAGTCGGGCGAGCCGAGGACAGAGCGCACCACGGAGGCCGTAATGCCGGGGAAGAGCTTCAGCACGGCGATGCGTTCGTCGAAATGCTTGCGCACCTTGAAACTGTCGGTGGGTAGCGGCTGAAGGAGATGCTGCTTGTAGGCGATGTTGATGCCTGCGCGGGCAATGGAGGGGTAGTTGTAGCTGTGGAACGCGTCGAAGTTCTCGCTGCTGACCTTGGTGCTCCGG
>JAFUVR010000017.1 GCA_017477485.1 Bacteroidales bacterium
AGGCCCGTCTGTCGCCTCCCTCGTTTGGACAGATTTTTGGCGAAGCCGCCGTCGATACCCCGCAGGAATATTTCGATGCCGTGAGCAAAGAGTATGTAGCCCGCCGCAACGTCATCGTCGAAGGCATCAACAAAATCCCCGGCTGTTTCTGCCCCAACCCCAAGGGTGCTTTCTACACCGTGGTCGAACTGCCCGTTGACGACAGCGACAAGTTCTGCCAGTGGTTGCTGACCGACTTCAACTACAACGGCGAGACCCTCATGATGGCTCCTGCCACAGGTTTCTATGCCGACCCCGAGAAGGGCCGTCATCAGGTACGTATCACCTACTGCCTGTGCATCGAAGACCTCAAGCACGCCGTCAAATGCCTCGAAGAGGCACTGAAGGTCTATCCCGGCAGAATCTAACCCCAAATAAAAGAAGAATCTAAAAAGGGGGCCTCAAGCCCCCTTTTTGATACAACATCATACGGGCGATAAATGCCGATAGCTGTAATCGTTTTTTTTCAATAAAAAAACATAGTGCAACCTATGGGTTGACTGATATGGAATAACAAAAGGAGGAAACCATGACACGTGAAGAGAAAAGACAGCAAGTCATCGAAGCCTGCATAGCCCAGCAACAGCACATTGCCGCCATTGCCAAACAGGAGATGGACTCCGCCCAGCAGCAGAGCAACGACTATGGAGCCAACGTAGACCGCTATGACTCCTACCGCACCAAGATGATGCGTAGCCGAGACATGTATGCCAAACAGCTGTCGAATGCCCTTGCCGCCATACGCCGCCTGCAAGAGATACAGCACATGGGGCCGCAAGAGCATGCCACACACGGCGCCATCGTCATCACCGACAAGCAACGATTCTTTCTGAGCATCGGTGCGGGCAAATTCATGGTTCCCTTCAAGGCAGAGAGCCCGCGCCAGGCGCAAATACCCTTCTTTGCCATCAGTGCCCAGACCCCGGTCTATCTGGCCTTGAAAGACAAGTCAGTAGGCGACTCATTCACCATCAACGGGCTGACACAGACCATCATAGAAATCTTTTAGGCATAACCGTCGACTGCTAACGACAAGCCGTCAGCAAAGCGCAACGATATGTCGCTCTCCGTAGCGTGACGGGCTTGCAAATCGACTTTTCTTGCCGCCTTGGCATTGGCGACGATATCACCCATAATAGGGCGAAATACATCACTACCCTGTCTCTGCCGAGGTATGTACATGTCAGGAAATGCCGTCGATGGCCTCCACCTCACCGACCACGACATGGTTCATTATGCCAACCACCAAACTCCCGACTTAGAGAACCTACTATCGCAGACAGAACAATAAAAAAATGTATTTTTGCCATTCGGCAGAGCGTCACTCATGCTCATCAACCATTGAATAAACACCTACATAACAACACTTTATACCCGCAAACACCTTCCAAACAAACCATAGCCACACCCTAAATAAAACAAAAACCATATCAAATACAATAACATAGCGTTTGCTATTGTCCCGACCAGCTTGAAACGTAGGAAACTTCATCTTGGTTTACTTTTACGGAAGACAACAGCAAATGCTCGCCGATAAGCGAGCATTTTTGTCTATCCGTAAAAGGTTATTCCTACGACCGCAAGCTGGAGACGAGATTGCTCGCCTTCTTTTTGTCTGTGGTCGTCGGAAAGCATTAGTGGATTCGGTAGCAAAGCGCACCAATAGCAACCACTATGCAGATACACATAGGCAAGCTCATCCGCGATGAACTGCGCCGACAGGGCCACACCAACCAATGGCTAATGGAGCGTATCGGAGTGTCCGAACGCACCTTACAGCGGCTTTTCAACAAACCCACCATCGACACCCAGCAGCTGATACTTATCAGCACAGCCCTCGGAGTTGATTTCTTTCTCCTCATCTCTCGCACCCTCTCATCCCCGCCAGATGCTGACACCCGACAGCATCTGACGCCATCCAATTAACTCAATCCCATTACTTTTGCAGACTGACTACAAACAGTCTTTCAATCAATTTCATCACAACATCTAAAAAGTAATGATTATGAAAAAAAGAAACAAGTTCTTCTTTATCCTTATGGCGTTCTGCCTATGTTCAGGGATGACCACATTTGCTCAAACCCATTTCGGGCTCCGCATCGGTGGGGCAATGCCAATGGGGGATTTTGCCGAAGCAAAAGTAACAAAGGCTAATGGCTTACAGAAATGGGCTCTTAGTAGTGAAAATGGTAAATACGGCGGTGCCGCCTTTGGCTTCAATATAGGTGCCCTTTTAAAGTTTGACATTCCTTCCGTCGAAGGACTCGGCATAATTGCTTCCCTTGACCTCATCTACAATGGGATAAATTCTGACATCGAGGACTACATCGTAGACATTGCTAATGATAACAATGCAGTAACCACACAACCAAAATACCTAAATATTCCCATCATGGTAGGTGCTAATTATACATTTCCACTTACTGAAGTCATAGGCATCTATGGCGAAGCCGCCCTAGGCATTAATTTAAGAAAAATAACTAATTACACCATTGTTGATGTTTCAAGAGATGAAGAAATTAAAACGACATACGACCTTGCGAAATCATTCTCTTACAGAATAGGTGCTGGCTTCATCTTCAACAACAGATTCTCTATAGGCGTTGACTACTATGTCCTCGGCAGTGAAGAAGTAACGGGGAAAACGGAGTATGATTTATCGGCAGGAAACGGTGAAGTAAAATACTCAGGGAAGTCCTTATCGACAAATATGCTACTTATTCGTTGTGGCATTATGTTCTAATCCAATATGGCTTGAACATAAAAGATCCTGGTTTAAAGGGACATATTTCTGAGTGAGCAAAAAACAATTGGTTTTTGACTTCTTTTTTAAGAGATAGGGGAAGACCACGGTGAATCCATACGGAATCCCCTTGTTAATACACGAAAGACGGCGAAGATTGTTTCCCTCGCTGTCTTTTTTTGTGCCAACACCGATGAGCATAAAACCCAAAGAGGTCTCGTATTATTACGAAAGATGGTGTTGATGGAATTAGACGAACATGTCATAGAGGACGAATCTATTGTCTGCCCTCACATAATTATGCACAAAGCATAATGCAAAATGAATTATGTGATTTGCATAATACAATGAGCAAACATCTGATCGCGAATGATTGGATTACATTCATAGTCAATCTATCAGAAAAAAAGGAGTATCGGCTGGTAGATTATTTCTTGATGTTATGGATTCGCGACCATTTTGGAAATGGTTGGCAGTTTTGACAGCGAGAAGCAGTGTCGAAGCCGCAACGATAGTTTTTTTCAGACCGACCAAAACTTGGTTCATTATGCCGATTCCGAGAAGGGGCGTCATCAGGCACGTATCACCTACTGTCTGTGCATCTAAGACAGGAAGCATGCCGTCAAGTGCCTCGGAGAGGCCCTGATAGTCTATCCCGGCAGGGCCTAATTCAGAATGAAAGTCAAAAGGTCATCAATGCCTGCATGGCTCGGCAACAGGACATCGCAGCCATTGCCAAACAGGAGATGGGCTTCGACCAGCAGAAAGGCAACAACCACGGAGCGCATGCCGCTGACGAGGGCGACGACGCTGGTTTATCATTCCACCCCCACTCCTGCCTTCAGGCTCAGGCCGTCGTCGAAGAGATAGGAGATGTCGGGTTCTACGAGATGATGGGCTTTAAGGCCTGCGCGACGGGCACCTTCGGCATTGGCAGCGATGTCGTCGATAAAAAGCGTCTCTGCGGGATTAAGACTATTGTCGGAAATGATCTGACGGAAGCCCTCGACCGATGGTTTGCGGGTGTGCATCATCTGAGAGAAATAGGCCTTCTCGAAGCAGGCCTCAAAGATGTCGAATCCATATTTTAGGGAGAGCCGGTTGGTGAAGCAGTCGTAATTAATCTGGTTGGTGTTGCTGAAGAGGAAGGTGCGATACTTGTGGCGCAGGGCGCAGAGTAGCGACACCCGTTCCTTGGGCACGTCAATCAGGATGGCGTTGACCACGTCGTCTATCAGCTGGTCCGACAACTCGGGGTGTCCCGAGACCTGCCTCATATAGTCGCGGAATTGAGTGACGGAAATAAGTCCCTTCTCGAAGAGGTCCATCTCAGCGGTCTGATGGTGCTTGCCGTAGAAATCATCCATGCCCTTTATGCCGAGGCGTGCAATGGCTTCCACCACATTCTCATAGCGTATGTCATGGATGACGCCACCGAAGTCGAAGATAATGTTTTTAATCATTTATATGACTATGATGTATTCGCAATAAGTATATATGCTCGAAAAACGGAAGTCCTGTGCCGTCAATCAAAAAAGGGCAAGGCGACCCTTCTAATCCATCGTCGCAAAAACAGTTGAAGACCATTTTCCTGTCAGAGTGGCAACCGCCATCATACCAGATATCGCTGCCGGCCGATCAGTTGTTGTCAGCAGGGGGAGGGCAACCTCTTGTCCCACGTAAAGGTAGTGATGTTGACAGAGAACATGAAGCGGTAGGTGGCAGAGCGAGCCCCAAGGGTACGAGCGTCTATCCCGTTGGCCACAGGGTTGTAGGGATGGCCACAGTCCTTGACGGACAATGAAAACCCGTCGTCAAGTTCGACCAACGAGATATCCATATACTTCGACCGCTTGTATTTATGCTCCACAGCGTTCTTATAGAGCATTTTGCCTGCCAAGCAGATTTTGTCGAAGACCTCTTCGGGCATTTCACATGTGTCAGCAAAGAGCCTTGCGTCTCTTTTGAAATCGTCGATATGCCGACCGTCGTAGTCGAGCGAGCAATCGAACTCGATTTTTTTGGGGTATCTGTCTACGAGCGACAGCTTGGTGTATTCGGGATGTTTCTTGTGGTACCAATAGCCCACCCCCAGGCTGGCCAAGAGGATTGGGACGCTGCCGACGACCATGCCAAGCCACATGGCATCAGGACTTATGAAGGAAAGGGCCAACATACACAGATAGGAGACAATGCCCAAGCTAAATACCAGCACAATTTTGGCTCCCACATGGCCGGCCAATTGCAGGACGACAGTCACATAGACCGACACCACACAGAAGCAGAAATAGTAGATGGCATAAGAGGTAAATACCTTGCGGGTTAAGGAGAGGTCTACCGTATCGGAAAAACCGAAGCACCACAAGAATAGTTGAGGGAAGAAGATCATCAGCAGAGCCTGCAGGCCGTAGAAGCCGACTACTGCATTGCGAGCGGTATGCATGATGCGGAGGAGGCCCTGGATGTCGCCAGAGGCCCTCATGTAGGTTATATGTGAAATACCGGCGATACAAAGACCCACAACGACAGAAAAAGTGGCCGACTGTATTTGTAGACATATACCGAAAAGCGTCAGTCCCTCGGTGCCCGCGACGCGAAGCACCAAGGCATTGCACATCATCATGAAAAGATTGACGACGATATAGAACACATTGAAGCCGAACCCCTGCTTGATGTTCTCCCAGAGGATGGCCCCCGTGTCGTGCAGGGGTTTTCTCAGCCGATACTGGCTTTTCTTTCTCAGATAGAAAGGCAGAATGAGGGAAAGGTTGATCAGACCGGATGCCACGGTGCCCCATGCGGCACCAATAATACCCATGTGGAGGGGGCCTATGAAGAGCACGTCGAAGAGCACATTGGCACTGCATCCTGCCAGCACGGCACGTGTGACCAGCTGTGGATAGCCCTCATAGGTAGCAAAATCGTTGAGCGTGTTGTTGAAAGGGAGTATAAGAAAATACAGGACAATGACCGACAGATATTGTTCCACATAGGCAACGCTTTCTGGGGTACCGGCAAGCCGGGAAGCCACGGCATCCATATTAATCCAGATGGAAATAGCAGCCAGTACCGCAACCAGAACTGCCGAGAAGAGAGCGATGGTGAAAATCCGCTGAGGCGAGTCCTTATCGCCTTGAGCCAACCGTCTGGCGGAGCTTACAGCACCGCCGCGGCAGCAGATAAGCGTCAACACTCCGACGGCATTGACAACGGGCAACGTAACATTTACCGCTATGAAGGCGTCGCGACCAAGTAAATGGCTGCAAAAAAGGCTGTCCACCATAGTGGCCACGAGCGGAGCGAGAGCCGTGAAGATAGTACTGGCCAGCGTAAGTATGAAGGCTCTGTCGACGATATAGCTCTGTCGAAATTTACTGAGTTTCATAGTATAAATCTTTCACGAGGCATGCGGCCTCTCAGTTAGCAATATGGAAAAATTGATGCAAAAATACACACTATCGCATACAATAACAAATCATTTTTTGGGGTGTAGACGCCAATAGCAAATCGAAAGTCACGCATAGCAGTCAGTTGCAATGACGGGGCTGATTTTACAATAGCGTTGTGGCCACGGGAAGAAAACCATAGGATGCGGCTGCCATTATAAAGAAAAAATGTATCTTTGCAGATTATTCTGATAACAACCCAACAAACAAACGAAACAATATGTGTGGAATCGTAGGATACATAGGAACAAAAGATGCCTATCCAATATTAATCAAAGGATTACACAGACTCGAATACAGGGGTTATGACAGTGCCGGCGTCTCGCTCATCAATCAAGGTGGCGACCTTGTGGTCTACAAGGCCAAAGGCAAAGTGTCAGCACTGGAGCAGTCGGTGTCCGACAAAGACATCAGCGGCACCATCGGCATAGCTCACACGCGATGGGCCACGCATGGCGAGCCCAATGCCACCAATGCGCACCCTCACTATTCGCAATCGCACGCCCTGTCGCTGGTGCACAACGGCATCATCGAAAACTACAAAACACTGCGCGTAGAGTTGGAGAAAAATGGCATCCAGTTTGCCGGCGAGACCGACACCGAGGTGCTGGTACAGCTGATAGAATACATGCAGGTGACACATCAATGCGACACAGTTACGGCGGTGCATCTGGCCTTGAAAAACGTGGTAGGGGCCTACGCCATAGCCGTGCTCGACAAGCGCAACCCCAACCAGCTGATATGCGCGCGCAAAGGGAGCCCGCTTATTATCGGCATAGGCAAAGGCAACGACAAAGCCAAGCCGGGAGAGTCGGAGTTCTTCCTCGGGTCGGATGCCACGCCTATCATCGAGTTTACGGACAAAGTGATCTATCTTCAGGACGAAGAAATTGCCGTGCTGAACCGAAACGGCAAGCACGCCATCACAAACCTTGACTCCATCAAGCAGACCCCTCAGATGCACGTGTTGCAGATGAACCTCGACGAGCTGGAGAAAGGAGGCTATCCGCACTTCATGCTGAAAGAGATCTACGAGCAGCCCAATGCCATACGCACCTGTATGCGCGGCAGGATAGATCCCACGAACAAAGACATCATCCTGAGCGGCATACGGGACAACAAAGAGCACTTCATGCGCGCCCGACGCATCATCATCTGTGCCTGCGGCACCTCATGGCATTCGGCCCTGATAGGCAAATACTTTATCGAAGAAGCCGCCCACATACCCGTGGAGGTGGAATATGCATCGGAGTTTCGCTATCGCAATCCCGTGCTTGACACAAGCGACGTGGTGATAGCCATCTCGCAGAGCGGCGAGACCGCCGACACGCTGGCAGCCATACAGCTGGCCAAACAGCACGGATGCTTCGTTTATGGCGTCTGCAACGTAATCGGCAGTTCCATACCGCGCAACACCGACAGCGGCACCTATATCCACGTGGGACCAGAGATAGGCGTAGCCTCTACCAAAGCCTTTACAGGACAGCTCATCACGCTGATACTCTTCGGACTGGCCCTTGCCAAAGAGAAAAACACCCTTGACGAGGTGCTATTCCACCAGTTGGTCGACGACCTGATGCTCATCCCCGAGAAAATGCAGCAGACACTGGAAAAGACCAAAGGCATCGAGCAGTTTGCCAAGGCCTTTACCTATTGCAAAAACTTCATTTATCTGGGACGTGGATACAACTATCCCGTAGCGCTGGAAGGGGCGCTGAAACTGAAAGAAATCAGCTATATCCATGCCGAGGGCTATCCTGCTGCCGAAATGAAACACGGCCCCATAGCCCTGATTGACGAAGAGATGCCCGTAGTGGTGATTGCGACCAAACGCGGAATGCTCTACGACAAGATTGTGAGCAACATACAGGAAATCAAGTCGCGGCGTGGCAAGATTATCAGCGTGGTCACCGAAGGGGACACCGCTGTCAAAAGCATGAGCGACTACTGCATAGAGATTCCAGACACCCGCGACAGCTATGCGCCGCTCCTTGCCGTGATCCCGCTGCAGGTGCTTTCCTACTACATAGCCATTGCCAAAGGCCGCAACGTGGACCAGCCGCGCAACCTTGCCAAAAGCGTTACAGTGGAGTAACGACAGGCGAGGCCCCGTCCTTCCACAAGAAAAGGGTGGACGCCACGAAACGCCCGCCGTTCTTGAAACGATTATAGTCATTTTTTCAGAGCCTTCACATGAGAATAGGATTGTCATAGTATACCATCCACTCGACCGAAGGCCCAACCCAATACCCCCACATAAAAAGACATGCATAATATCAGAAAAATCACCGAAGACCTTTACTACGTTGGAGCCAGCGACCGACGTCTTTCCCTGTTTGAGAACGTGTACCCCGTGCCGCGCGGCGTGTCGTACAACAGCTATGTCATAACCGACGAAAAGACCGTCTTGCTCGACACTGCCGACAGTGCCGTAGGACAACAGTTTTTCGAGAACGTGGCGGCCGCATTGCAAGGGAGAGGTCTTGACTACCTGGTGGTCAACCACATGGAGCCCGACCATTGCGCACTCATCGAAGACCTGCTGCTGCGCTATCCGACAACCACCATCGTCACCAATGCCAAGGCCGCGGCCATGATACGGCAGTTCTTCACTTTCGACCTCGACAGCCGGCTGATGCTGGTCAAGGAAGGCGACACCCTCTGCACGGGCCGACACACGCTCACATTCGTCATGGCGCCCATGGTGCATTGGCCAGAAGCCATGGTGAGCTACGACACCACCGACCATATACTCTTCTCGGCCGATGCCTTCGGCACCTTTGGGGCACTGAATGGCAATATCTATGCCGACGAAGTAGATTTTGACCGCGACTGGCTTGACGACGCACGACGCTATCTGGTGAATATCGTAGGCAAATACGGCATGCAGGTGCAGATGCTGCTCAAGAAAGCCGCCTCTCTTGACCTGCAGATGATCTGTCCCCTCCACGGCCCTATTTGGCGTAAAGATATCGCTTATTTCGTTGGGAAATACGACCTGTGGAGCAAGTATGAACCCGAACAGAGAGGCGTGATGATTGCCTACGGCAGCATCTACGGCCATACCGCTGCCGCTGCCGAACGGCTGGCCATGCTGCTGGCCGAACGGGGGGTGCGAGGCATCGCCCTCTACGACGTGAGCCACACCGATGTGAGCACCCTCGTTGCCGAATCCTTCCGCTACAGCCATCTTGTGCTGGCCTCAAGCACCTATAACAACGGCATCTTCACGCCCATGGAGAACCTGCTCCTCGACCTCAAATCCCACAACCTTCAGAACCGCAGCGTAGCCATCATCGAGAACGGCACATGGGCACCTGTGAGCGGCAAACTGATGAAGGGCATCCTCGAAGAGATGAAATCCATGACCATGATAGGCGACACACTAACGCTGAAATCAGCCCTAAAGGAGGAACAAACGCCATCATTGGCCACCCTTGCCGACCAAATTGTTGCCGACATGAATCAATAGTCTGCTCCATAGCTCAGAGACAGAAAAAGAGTCCGAGTCCGCCCCCCTCCAGAGGGCTGTCGGACTCTTTTCTTTTTTCTCACAGCAATCGACAACCATTCGTTCATGGTTTTGTCGTATTCGTTCCCATATCTGTTTCTGTTTCTTCATACACCCAATGCAAATGTCAACAAACAGAAGGCACCAAAAGACACAGAATGTTAGAATTCAGAAACATAAACACATCCCATGCAACATAAGCACCTCACCGTCATCTCCAGTAAGAAGGCCCATTGAGCTGCATTCCTCACCAATTCACATAGATAGAATGATGACAAATTGAAAACAAAAAACCTTGGAGGAACAATAAAAATTTGTCTAATTAACAAAAAATGACTACATTTGCCACGTTTTACAACAGTTTGTCGTAAACCAATCTTGACAATATGACAGCAAGAAAAATATTTTCGTACTGCCTTTTCCCGCTTACCATGTGGTATGCTATAGTGGTAGCTATCCGTAACCTATTGTTTGACATGGGGCTACTCCAACAGACGTCGCCCAACATCACGACCATCGGCGTAGGCAATCTGGCCTGCGGGGGGACAGGGAAAACGCCTCATGTAGAGTATCTGCTACGATTGCTTTCCGACACCCACCCCACCGCCATGCTGAGTCTGGGCTACAAGCGAAAAAGTTCTGGCTATCAGGAAGACGACGGCGAACATAGCGCCGAAAAGTTGGGCGACGAGGCAGCCATGGTAGCAGCCAAATTTCCGAAAGTGCAAGTAGCGGTATGCAAGAAGAGAGTCCTCGGCATAGAGCAGCTGATGCAGCATCACCCCGACCTAAAGCTCATAGTGCTTGACGATGTCTTCCAGCATCGCCACCTGAGACCGTCGCTCAACATCCTGCTGACAGACTACCGCCATCCCTTCTACAAAGACCATATACTGCCTTTCGGCGACCTCAGAGAGAGCCGTCGGTCACACAGCAGGGCCAACATCATCATCGTTACCAAGACGCCAGAACACCTCAACCCCATCGAACGGCACAACATCACAGCCGCCATCAAGGCACAGACCTATCAGAAAGTGTTCTTCTCCTACATGGAGTATGGCAAGCTGACGTCGCTCTTCGGCAACAAGACCTGCCAGATAGAGCGGCTGGATAACGTGCTATGCGTAACAGGGATAGCGCATCCGGAAGAGTTGCACGAATACCTGAAAAGCAAGACCAACATAGCCACATTGCAGTATAACGACCATCACAACTATCGAGAGGACGACATAGCACAGATAGTGCAAAAATTCGAATCGCTGCCCGAGGGCAACCGAGCCATCATCACCACTGAGAAGGATGCTGCCCGCCTGCGCGAGTCGCCCAATGCCGATTCGTTACGCAATCTGCCGATATACACGATAGAGATGCACGTGGCTTTCCACAACATCGGCGAGCATACCTTCGACCAAGAGATACGCTCCATCGTTCACGAGAATATCATCTTCCAGCAGCGGCTCCGAATCTACCACCAGCAATAAACCACGCCCACAGAGAAGACGAAGTGGCGCGTAGAGAAAAGTTTTTTTTTGATTTTTTAATAAAGTTTGTACTTTTGCAAAACGAATGCCAACGGCATAAACACAAAGAGTACACCCCAAAAAGCCAGTAAAAATGTCCGATTGTTTGGTGATAACGCCGACATATAACGAGAAAGAAAATATCGAAGCCATCATCCGCAAGGTATTTTCCTTGTCGAAAGACTTCGATATGCTCATCGTAGAAGACAACTCGCCCGACGGGACCGCAGACATAGTGAAGCGACTGATGCAGGAGTTTCCTGACCGGCTATTCATCAAGGAGCGCAAAGGGAAGTTGGGGCTTGGAACCGCCTATCTCGATGGTTTTCGTTATGGCTTAGAGCACGGCTACGACTACATGATAGAGATGGATGCCGATTTCTCACACAATCCCGAAGACCTGCCACGTCTTTACGAGGCCTGTGCCAGCGGAAAAGGCGATGTGGTGGTAGGGTCGCGCTATGTGGGCGGCAAAATCAGCGTAGTCAATTGGCCTATGGGGCGCGTCATCATGTCGTACTATGCGTCGGTCTATGTACGGATGATTACCGGCATGAAGGTGTACGATGCCACGGCAGGCTTTGTATGCTATAGTCGCAAGGTCCTGGAACGAATAAAATTTGACAAGGTACGCTTTGTTGGCTACGCCTTCCAGATCGAGATGAAGTATACCGCCTGTCGGCTGGGTTTCAAGATACACGAAGAACCTATCATATTCACCGACCGAGTATATGGAGCCTCCAAGATGAGCATGAAGATATTCAAAGAAGCCTTCTTTGGTGTCTTTAGCCTTCGATTCCGTCGTTGGCGTCGCTACTGATTACATCCATAAGCCAAAAAGCGACATAAGTGAAGCAACATTAAAGATATGAGAAAAATAATTGTTCTAACTGCGGCGCTGGGCGTCGCAGTTTTTGTTTATGCACAGTCCAAACAGATAGGGTCCCACCAATTGATGAGCCATCAACTCTATCCATCAGTACCGATAAAAAACCTCCAGTTTGCCGGCAACAACCCGCTAGCCTATACGCGGGGGGACACCCTGTTCATGGGCAGCGTGTCGTCGCCACGATGCCAGCTCACGCTGCCACAGCTTAACAAGGTGCTGAAAGCCTCCGAGATGGAGGCATTGCCTCAGATGCCTACGCTAACATTCGCCAACGAACGAGAGTTCACATTCATCAGCGGGGGGAGACTGATGTGCTACAATATCGGCAAACGCACGCTCACACAGCTGGCCACCCCCGGCAGACATGCCAATACCGACATAGCGCCGTTCACCCACCAATGTGCATACACCGAGGGAGACACCCTCGTTGTACGTTCGGGCGACAAAGAGGTGCGCATCCATGACGGCAGCAGAGGCGTCGTCTACGGAAAAGCAGTACACCGCAACGAATTCGGCATCGAGAAAGGGACGTTCTGGTCGCCACAGGGCAACCTGCTTGCCTTTTACAGGATGGATGAGAGTATGGTGGCCGACTACCCGCTGGTGAGGACCGACCGCCGTATTGCTGCCGCTGAGCCGTTCAAATATCCCATGGCAGGCACGAAAAGCCACGAGGTAACAGTAGGTATCTACAACAGCATCACCGAACAGACCCTCTATCTGAAGACGCGCAAGGACACCACGCTCGCGGAGCGGGAGAACTATCTGACCAACCTGACATGGAGTCCCGACGAGCGATATATATATATTGCCAAGTTGAACCGCCAGCAGGACCATCTGTGGCTTGAATGCTACGACATTGCCACTGGCGAGAAAAAGGCGACCCTCTTCGAGGAAGAAGACGACCACTATGTGGAGCCTATGCACGGCCTTTACTTTATCCCACGCCACGACGACCAATTCCTCTGGTTCAGCCGCCGCGACGGCTACGACCATCTGTACCGCTACAACACGCAGGGACAACTGCTCACGCAGCTGACCCATGGAGACTTCGAGGTGAGTGACATCATAGGCTTTGACGAAAGAGGCAAGTATGTATTTGTCTATGCCAACCGTGAGAGTCCCATCGGACGAGCAGCTTACAAAGTAGATTTGGAGACTGGCGAGATGACCCTCATGACACCAGAACGTGGCACCCATAGCGTAGCCGTCAATAAGGCAGGGACGATGATCATAGACCGCTATAGCAACAGCGAGACGCCCGCCGTCGCATTGATAGCCACGACCAAAGGACGCCACAAGAAGACGCTCTACCGAAGTGCCGACCCGCTGGCCGACTATGCCGTCCCCACCCTCACCTTAGGCAGTATAAAAGCTGCGGATGGTACCACCGATCTCTACTACCGCCTGCTGACGCCGCCCGCTATGGAGCCAGGGAAACGCTATCCTACGTTGGTCTACGTCTACGGAGGCCCCCACTCACAACTCGTCACCGACACGTGGATGGGTGGTGCCAACCTCTATTTCTACTTCTTGGCACAACAGGGCTACGTGGTCTTCACGCTCGACAACCGTGGCACATCCAACCGAGGCAGGGCCTTCGAGAGCTGCACCTATCGTCAGTTGGGCACCGTTGAATTGGCCGACCAGATGGAGGGTGTACGTTTTCTGAAGACGCTGTCCTACGTCGACACCACCCGTATGGGCGTCGAAGGATGGAGTTTCGGCGGGTTCATGACCATCACCATGAAGCTGGCACATCCCGAGGTGTTCAAGGTGGGCTGTGCCGGAGGGCCCGTCATCGACTGGAAGTGGTACGAAATCATGTATGGTGAGCGCTATATGGACACCCCGCAAGAGAATCCCGAGGGCTACGCCAAAGCCTCACTGCTCAGCAAAGCCGACCAACTCGAGGGCCACCTGCTGGTAATCCACGGGGCCGAAGACCCTGTGGTGATGTGGCAGAACTCCATAGAGTTCATCCAGTCGTGCATCAAGGCAGGCAAACAGGTTGACTACTTCGTCTATCCTCATCACGAACATAACGTGATAGGGTACGACCGGCTACACCTCTATCAGAAGATGTTTGAATACTACGAGACCTTCCTCAAATAAACGTAGTTACGACACTATACAGACAAATAAGCCACCGCATGACATCACCGATTCGATAACCCAAAGATAGATATACATCTACACACCTCTATTCCAACAATAAAGGACAAACCGATACCATTACACCAATCATCATATACCACAAAAAATGTTTACAGGCATAATAGAAACAACGGCCCGGGTTGTGGCCGTAGAACAGGAAGGAAGCAACTTCCATTTCACACTGAGCGTAGACTTTGCCAACGAGCTGGCCATCGACCAAAGCATGGCCCATGACGGATGTTGCCTGACCATTGTCAAAATAGACAAAGAACGGAAACAATACGTCGTCACGGCCATGGATGAGACAATGCAGAAGACCAACCTCGGCACATGGCAGGTGGGCACCGAGGTGAACGTAGAAAGAGCCATGCGTATGGATGGCCGTTTCGACGGGCACATCGTGCAAGGCCACGTCGATCAGACGGCACGATGCACACGAGTAGAGGATTGTGATGGCAGTTGGCGTTACTATTTTGACTATCAATATAGCGATGAGCAGAAAAACATCACCGTACCAAAGGGAAGTATTACCGTCAACGGGGTGAGCCTCACCGTAGTAGACAGCAAGCCGGGACACTTCTCGGTATCCATCATACCTTACACACATCAGATTACCAACTTCCATAACATCAAGGAAGGAACAATAGTGAACATAGAGTTCGACGTATTTGGCAAATATGTGCTACGCCTAATGGATGCTTACATGGCGGCAGCGAAGAAATAACCCTTTTTTAATTCATCATTATTACTAACTTTAGAGAGAAAAAAAATGAAACAGAAACGTTTTTTTCTTGAGGAATCACAGATTCCGAAGCAATGGTACAACATTCAGGCAGAGATGCCCAACAAGCCCCTGCCAATCAAGCATCCAGGCACAGGTGCTGTCATGGGTCCCGAAGACCTTTATCCTATTTTTGCCGAAGAGTGCTGTCGGCAGGAGTTGAATCAGAAAGACGTATGGATAGACATCCCCGAGAAAGTGCGCGAGATGTATACCTACTACCGCAGCACCCCCTTGGTGCGTGCCTACGGGCTGGAGGAAGCCCTCGACACTCCCGCCCACATCTATTTCAAGAACGAGAGCGTGAGTCCCGTCGGATCACATAAGCTCAATTCGGCTCTCGCGCAAGCCTACTATCTGAAGCAGGAAGGCGTCACCAACGTCACCACCGAAACAGGGGCAGGCCAGTGGGGGGCAGCGCTATCCTATGCCGCACGTCTTTTCGGGCTGGAGGCCGCAGTCTATCAGGTGAAGATCAGTTATCAGCAGAAACCCTATCGTCGTAGCATGATGCAGCTCTTTGGTGCGCAGGTCACGGCCTCGCCGTCTATGTCCACGCGAGCAGGCAAAGACATTCTTACGGCCACACCCAACCATCAGGGCTCGCTGGGCACCGCTATCAGCGAAGCCATCGAGCTGGCCCAGACCACGCCCAACTGCAAATACTCGCTGGGATCAGTGCTAAGCCATGTGTCGCTCCACCAGACTGTCATAGGTCTCGAGGCCGAGAAACAGATGGAGATGGCCGGCGAGTATCCTGACGAGATCTACGCCGCCTTTGGCGGTGGCAGCAACTTCTCGGGCATCGCATTCCCTTTCATGCGCCATACCATCAACGAGGGGCGTAAGACACGCTATATAGCCGTTGAGCCCACTGCCTGTCCGAAACTCACCAAGGGCAAATTCGACTACGACTTTGGCGATGAGGCTGGCTACACCCCCTTACTGCCTATGTACACCCTCGGGCACGATTTCCGTCCGGCCAATATCCATGCCGGAGGCTTACGCTATCATGGTGCGGGTGTCATTGTCTCGCAGCTCCTGAAAGACGGGCTAATGGAAGCCATGGATGTTGAACAGCTGGACGTCTTCAAAGCCGCCGAACTGTTTGCTAAGAGCGAGGGAATTATCCCCGCCCCCGAGTCGGGCCATGCCATTGCAGGCGTAATCAAGAGAGCCCTCGAGTGCAAGAAGAGCGGCGAAAAGAAAGTGCTGCTCTTCAACCTCTCCGGCCACGGCCTTATCGACATGACGGCATATGACGAATACCTTTCGGGCAACATGATGAACTTCCCCATGAAATAGTCATACGCTACCTACTTGTACAAGAGCACGCCCTATCAAAATGGCGTGCTCTTGTTTTTATCCTATATACTGATTAATTAACGGATAATGAATAGATTGAATACTTCAAGACGGTAGTATCCCAAAAAGTGTGTAAAGAGTAGAGTGCAAATATAGGAATAATTCATCAAATTAGGGAGGGGGGAATCCCCTTCGGCTACGCCTTCGGGGATTCCCCCCTCCCTAAAGCGCTTCCTATAAGGCCTCCGTAATGCCATGCCGCTATTTTTCCCAGTCAAAGTGTTCGGTGTCGTTGAAGAATGCCGTTATACGCCGGCTGTAGGCGGTCCTGCTGATTGCCACGTTGCACATCAG
>JAFUVR010000018.1 GCA_017477485.1 Bacteroidales bacterium
CTGGTCCTAAGGGCTGTTGTTGCTGTGGCGGCGGGTTGTCGGCGACATGACCCAGCAGAGGGAAAGATGATTTTCCGCTACAACGAAGCAGCCGGTATCACTACGCTGGATCCCGCCTATTCAAAAAACCAGGCTCTCAATTGGGCATGCAGCCAATTGTACAACGGACTGGTACAGCTGGACAGCAACCTCGTGGTGCGGCCAAGTATCGCTAAGAGCTGGGATATCAGCAGTGACGACAGGACATACATCTTTCATTTAAGGCGTGACGTCAAGTTTCACAAGAACAGCCTGTTCAAGACACCCGATTCGACAAGAGCAGTAACATCGCAGGACTTCCTATATAGCCTGGGGCGTATACTGGATGCCAAGGTAGCATCGCCAGGGCTGTGGATTTTCAACGAAGTGGCAGAGAACGGCTTCGAGGCTCCGGACGACAGCACCTTCATCATCCGGCTCAAAGAACCATTTGCACCATTCCTGGGGCTGTTGAGTATGCCGTATTGTAGCGTTGTGCCCAGAGAGGTGGTGGAACACTATGGAGAAGACTACAGGAAACACCCGTGCGGTACAGGTCCCTTTCAGCTACAACTATGGAAGGAAGACGTGAAGCTTGTGATGCGGCGCAATCCACACTATTTCGAGCGCGACGAGCAGGGGACTCCCCTACCCTACCTTGACGCAGTAGCCATTACCTTCGTCATAGACCGGCAGACCGCCTTTCTTGAATTCGTGAAAGGCAATCTTGACTTCATGAACTCGCTGGATGCGTCATATAAAGACGAGATACTGACCCGGACGGGACAGCTGAAAGCCAAGTATGCCCAACAATTGAACATGACAAGCATCCCCTTCTTGAATACAGAGTATTTAGGATTCAAGATGGATGAAAGCGGTTCGCCGCTGCACGACAAGAGAGTGCGACAAGCCATCAACTATGGCTTTGACCGAGAGAAGATGATGAAATACCTACGCAACAACATAGGAAGTCCAGGCATCTATGGCTTTATTCCAAAAGGGCTACCGGGTTTTGACACCACCCACGGCACAAAATACCGATACGATGCAGCCAAGTCGAGGCAGTTGCTGGCGGAGGCCGGCTATCCAGGCGGCAAAGGGCTGCCCACCTTGACACTGAGTGCCACATCGAACTATCTGGACCTATGCAAATACATACAGCAACAGCTTGAGTTGGTGGGTATTCATATCAAGATCGACGTCAATCCGCCCGCAGCACTCAGCGAACAGGTGGCTCAGGGGAAATCCCCGTGGTTCAGGAAATCATGGATAGCCGACTATCCCGATGCAGAGAACTATCTGTCGCTTTTTTATAGCGAAAACTTTGCCCCGGATGGGCCCAACTACACCCATTTTAGCAATAAGAAATACGACCAACTGTACAAAGAGGCCCGACGCTGTACCGATGACGAGCAGCGCACAGCAATATACCAAGAGATGGATAGGATACTGATGGACGAGGTCCCCGTGGTAGTCCTATATTACGATCAAATACTCCGGTTTACACACAAAAATGTAAAGGGTATGACCACCAACGCGCTTAATAATCTGGACCTACGGCGAGTCATCATCGAATCATAACTAAGGACAACGAAACGAGAGACCTCATTGCAAAGTCCACTTATCTGAAAGAAAGGACTACAGAGAGAATAAAAAAGGGGCGTAAAGGCAAGAAAGCAAAAAAAAGCACGGTACGACAACGCCTCCTATCGCAAAGTTAGAACAGGTCAAGCGACATCGGAGCATGGAGGGGTACAAAACAGTTAATTTTTCAGTATTCTAAAAAAAATGTAATTTTGCAAAATAGAAAGCAAAAATTGTCTTAAAAAAAAGCACCAATCAAAACACAATAACAATATGAAATTAAAATATTTAATGATGGCCACATTGCTGGGCGTGGCCATGTCGTCGTGTGTAAAAGACGATGATTTCAAAGAAGTGAAAGAAGGGAATCTTGGCATCAGCCTGGGAGATATTTCCTTCGGGATGCCCATAGGCAGCAGCGACCTCAATGCTGGCGGGCTGCTTCAGAAATGGCAGGGAGCCCAGTGTGAAATCCTCTATGAGAACAACGTGCTAACACTGAAATACGAAGACACGATAGAGAATACCGTCAGTTTTGCCCCCAACAGCAAAAAAAGTACCATCGTGAAAGGCCGCAAGAGCGATCCCGTATTCCAGTTTGACACCATCTATCGTCAGGAGATGACGGGAGAGCTTGACATCGACATGTTCGCCAACTTTCCTAACCTTGAAAACTTTGAGTTGGTAGGCCTCAAGGCCAATCTGAGCGTGTTGCTGAAGGCCAACATGAGTGCCAACACCAGCAACCAGCTGGCCCAGTATATTGATGACCCGTATATTACAGGGCTGACCATCAGCACCACCGGGGCCGACAACACCTTACAAGAACTTCCCATACCTGCAGCCTCGCGCACCTTTACCGCCAGCCAGTTGTCAAGCGAGCAGGGAGTGAAAATACCCATTTACGAGAACAGCGCGAGCATCGACGACCTGATCCAGAGTCGCCCGAAAAAGATGAGCTACCGTCTGACGATCAACGTGCCCATTCACATCACCTACACGTTGGAAGACTTCATAGCCAATGGAGGATTCCCGACCTACTTCAATGACATCGTGAACCTCAGCTCGTTCTACACGAAGACCTATATATCGGCAAAATTCCCGTTGAGAATAAAATGTAATGACCTTATTTTCACCGATACCATCAATGACGTGAACTTGCCAGAGATCAAGAAGGCGCTGAACGAGGCCACGGACAAAATAGCCTATGGCTCGACTTACTATCTGGCCGTCAAATTCACCAACTCAATACCGATGAGTTTTACCACCAACGACCGTTTTCTCGACAGCCAGAACAATACCGTGACAGCAAATGGGAAAGTCTTGCACCTGTTTGTTCCTGACTTCGTGATACCATCGGCACCGCTGCAAGATCCACCCACCACGATAGAGAATGAGACCTACTACTACAGTGGAGGCAAGACGTCCAAACACATGCTGGTGCCGCTGACAAAAGAAGACATAGAATCGATACAGGATGCCTCGCGCTTAGTGCTGGAGTTCAAGCTGAACACGCCAGAGAATGCCCCGTCGGTTTCGCTGCGTGAAGACGACCGCCTGATAACCGACATCTATCTGCTGGTCAATCCCAGTGACGAAATCATGTCGCGCTTCAACAACTAACAAGTAAGCAAAAAAGTCAACACGTCATCCATCATGAAAAAAAGCATAATAACCATCATCCTGTTGCTGGCCATAGTAGCGCCCGCCCAACGTGTCAGTGCCCAAGGACTGGAGCGCAACGACCTGCTTTATCACGCACAGTCGGTACCACAGTCGAACCAGCTCAACCCCGCCTTCTATCAAAAATACCGTAGTGCCTACATCACGCTCCCCTCATTTAACATCTCGATGGGGATGCCCATCTCATATAGCGAGATCGGATTCCAATACGATCAGGAGAATGACAAATACCGCATCAACCTCTATGACCTATCGGAGAAGCTTGAAAACAACCAAAGCATCCATTTCGGCACCAATATAGAGCTGTTCGGATTTGGATTCAGGACCAACAAGTTGTTCTTCAATTTCAGTGCATCGGCACAGGTAGACTTAGCCTTCTATTTTCCCGAAGGCTTGACAAACATCCTGCATGAAGGATTAGCCGATCGTATAGGGGCTGCCAATGCAGCAGAGATCAACGCCTCGCAATTCCTGCACGCGAGTGCCTATGAGCGCTACTCTATAGGCATGGGCTACATCGTCAATGACCACCTAAGCATTGGCGGCCATTTCAACCTGCTGAACGGAGTTGTGAACCTGAACCTCGAAGACACCCGTATACGGCTCTATGCCACCGACGATGCCTATAGCACCATCCATGGCGACGTGAACTACCGGCTGGCACGTGCAGGAGCGCTGAATCTCGATTTCGAGAATCATGAAACCGAGTTTGCTCATTCCTTTGGCAATACAGGCTTCACCTTCGACCTCGGAGCAAGCTACAAGACCGATGGGTTCACCTTTTCGGCCAGCCTTATCGACGTAGGTCCAGGCATCCATTGGAAAGAGAACATCTACTACACTGAGCCCAAACGCACGACGATAGACTTTGACGGAAGCAATTTCGGCAGCCTCATCAACGACGGACAAGTGGACAACGAATTTGCTGGAAACGTGGTTGACACCCTTGCGGCCCTGCTGGATATCAAAGACCGCGAAGGAAGCGACTACTGGTATGGCGTGCCGACCAAACTCTTTATCGGGGCAAGCTACGACATCAACAACTATATCCGTGCCGGACTTCTCTATCACGGCGAATGGGACCGCGGTATCGTTACGGCAGGCAAAGGTTTCGACCTTGGCCGTGGACACTTCCGCAGCAATCTGTCGTTGTCGGCCAATTTCAATCTGGCAGGCTGGCTGGAGCTGATGATGGCCAATGCCTTTGTGTTTGACGGCAAAAATGGCTCACTCTTCAACCCTGGTATCGGACTGACCTTCTCGCCGGCCAACACGGTGCAACTTTATGTGATGGCAGACTTCATCTCAAGTTTCTATGCCGTAGAGGCAAAAGCGATGAATGCTTATATGGGATTCAATGTGCGCTTTGGCAAAAATCGCGACAAGAAAACAGAGGGCAACGACGAGGCCGCTCTGATACAGATAGAGCCCGCACAAAGCACACCTGACCCGACCAATGCAAATGGCAGCAGTGAGCCTATAGTATTCTAATTAACATGTCATTATCATAATCCGAGAGCAAAGAAGGAAGCCTTCTCTGCTCTCGCTTTTTTGAAAAGAAAATATTTTGTAGACCCATTTATTTCAATTGTAGCCCCACCCCCGAAAAGAGGGCCTCTTTTTTGGGGAATGAGGGGCAAAACAGGGCATCGTGTTTTGAGCAGAAGGGAGGTGGCGAGTTATTTCTAACGGTTCAAACTGAAAATGGATGAAAAATGGCCATCTGAATTGCTGGCGCGAACTTATAAGGCGATGCCAAAAGAGTGGAGGAATAAACAGCCGTTAGGAACTAATTGAAGAGAAAGGGATAAGGACAAAGAAAGGAGAAAGGAGAAAGGAGAAAAGTGACGTTAAGAGCA
>JAFUVR010000019.1 GCA_017477485.1 Bacteroidales bacterium
GCCGCAAAGGGTGCATTAACTATCGCCGAATCAGAATATCGCGACTTAATCAACGATGGGGTAAAAACTATCGTCAAAGTGATAGAAGTAGTGGAAACCAACAAGAAGGGCGACAAGGCCGAAGTCGTCAAGATTCAAGGCGGCTCCGCTATAGGGGTGTGCAATCTGCTGTGGTTTCACGTGGATTGCGAATACACGTCGGGGGAGAACATCAAATTCAAAACCATCGGCTCGGCCAACGTCAAAGAGATTGTCGATGGCGACACCGCGCTGTTGAAAATCCGCAAGGGAGGCAAAGACATCATGAAAGCCATGAAGGAGGGCAAGATAGTGATAGTCCGCTCTCGCAAACCCAACCTGCTGGAGTCGGCCTTAGATCTCGGACAAGAGGTCATTGGGGGCAAAGAAGGCTAACAATCCTAATCCTGCCACACGGGTGTCTCTCTGTGCGGCATTGGCTTAGTCTCCATACAATTCACTCCCAATCCATCCAAACTAAGCCTTTGCTGCACAGAAGGCACTCCGAGCAGGTTAATCAATACAGAGAAGCATTTTCTATAAGCCGAGAGCAATGGAGGTTTGCTTACAGGACCGAAGGTCGTGAGCACCCTTGAATCAAACACAATCAAGCGAACAAAAACGGCCAAATAAAATTGGACATTTATCAATCATTCAATTCATTTTATATTAACCATCAAATCTAATTCATTATGGAAGACAACAACACTTTCGAGCAAGACATGCAGTCTCAAAACAACACAACAACCAATGAAGGCAATGCGCTCAGCAAATTCAACGAAAAGGTAAATAACGCCAACGCCGAGGCCGTACTGGGCACGCTGGCCAAAGTGGTGCTCTGGGTAGGCATCGTGCTGTGCGGCATAGCCGTATTGGTCGGCCTGTTCACATTCCTCCGCGGCATTGCCGCGCCCGAGTGGGTCAGAGGTACCCTCATGCTGACGGGGTTGGGCACAATACTCGGAGCCGCTTTTGCATTCCTTATGTTCCTCATCTCATGGGCCAACATCAAGCTGAAGGTCAACATCTCGCGCAACCTCTTCATCATCAAAAAACTTTTAGAAAAGCAGGGCGAAAAATAGCCTCACATCCTCTTGCTGGCAGACACGCCTCTGCCAGCAAGAGTCAGACACAGCGGACTTCACTGCCGCAAGCCATCGAAAGGGTGGTGTCCCATAAGCCAAGGACACCACCCTTTCACCTAACCAGTGGTAGCGAGTTTTGCAAAGTATGAGTAATTCACGTTAGTGAGTTATAACTGTCCGCTGAACACATGAAGGTACTGTTTTTTTTACCCATTTATTATGTTGTAAGGTCTCTATGAATACTTGTGGGAGGCCTTCGCTTCTCTACACACGGGAGATAAGTATCGACAACTATTGCTTTCATAGAAAGCCAAGAACCAGAAGGATGTACTTCCCGATTCAGAGACGGGCAGAGGGATAAAAAAAGACAGATGGCCTTGCGGCCACCTGTCTTTATCCAAATCTATTTCAACGGGATAATCGACGATATTAGCGTCTTTTTTCCTTGATACGGGCTTTCTTACCGGTGAGGTCGCGGAGATAGAAAATGCGGGCACGACGCACGGCGCCATACTTGTTGACATCAATCTTCTCGATAAACGGGCTGGCGAAGGGGAAAATACGCTCCACGCCTACGCCGTTGGTGACCTTGCGGACAGTAAAGGTCTCAGTGGATCCACTTCCGCTGCGCTGCAGGACAACACCTTGGAAGTTCTGGATACGTTCTTTGTTTCCTTCACGGATTTTATAGTGGACAGTGATGGTGTCTCCAGCCTTGAATTCGGGGAACTCTTTACGTTCTACCAAATCCTCTACGAATTGCATTAATTGATTTTTTCCCATGACAAATAAGTTTTTTTTCGGTTATACAAGCTTATTCGA
Source organism: Bacteroidales bacterium (assembly GCA_017477485.1). GTDB lineage: Bacteria > Bacteroidota > Bacteroidia > Bacteroidales > P3 > Colimorpha. The sequence continues at coordinate 1,926 of JAFUVR010000019.1, forward strand.
CTATTTTACCATCTTGACAACAGCGGCGAAAGCCTCGGGATGATTCATCGCGAGGTCGGCAAGAACCTTGCGGTTCAGCTCGATGCCGGACTTGTGCAGGCCACCCATAAAGACGGAGTAGGAGATGTTGTTGATGCGGCAACCGGCATTGATACGGTTAATCCACAGCGAACGGAACTCTCTTTTCTTGTTTTTACGGTCGCGGTAGGCATAAGTCTGACCTTTTTCCCACTTGTTTTTGGCAACTGTCCAAACGTTTTTACCTCTTCCCCAATAACCTTTGGTACGGTTGAGGATTTTTTTTCTGCGTGCTCTTGAAGCAACTGCGTTGACTGATCTTGGCATAATCTAATGAATTTTTGTTTTCGTTTAAGCGGGCTGATGTTTCAAGCCTCTTGGATGCGTTAAACAATGGTTAGTTTTTTTTCTACCTTGGCCAAATCCCGATGGAGGGGATAGCCTTTGAAAGGAGCGGAGAGGGTGCAAGGCATGGGATGTCCCGCACCATTCGCGGTGTTAGCCGTTAGGCTAAGAGCATGCGTTTGACACGCTGTTCGTCGTCGCGGCTCACCAGAGCGGTGTGGTCGAGATTACGTTTCTGCGTGGTCTCTTTCTTAGTCAGGATGTGGCTGTGATAGGCATGCTTTCTCTTGATTTTGCCGGTGCCGGTGAAGGCGAAACGCTTCTTGGCAGCCGACTTAGCTTTCATCTTTGGCATTACTTTACTGTTTTTTTTAAGAGTTAGACGTTATTGTTGAAATAGATTGGTTTCGGGTTATTTCTTTGGGGCGATGATCATGAGCATCCTTTTGCCTTCGAGGCGGGGCATGACTTCGGGTTTGCCATACTCGAGCAAGGCCTCGGCAAACTTGAGCATCTGGGCTTCGCCTTGGTCCTTGTAGACGATGGAGCGACCCTTGAAGAGCATGTCGACCTTGACCTTGTTGCCGTCCTGCAGGAAGCGGATGGCGTGGTTAAGCTTGAACTCAAAGTCGTGGTCGTCGGTGTTCATGCCGAGGCGGATTTCCTTGATGACCACCTTGGAAGCGTTGGCCTTGCGCTCTTTTTCCTTCTTTTTCTGCTCATAGAGGAACTTCTGGTACTCGATAATCTTGCACACCGGCGGGGTGGCAGAAGGAGAGATCATGACGAGGTCGAGACCTTCGTCGTAAGCCATCTTGAGCGCGTCGCGCGTGTTCATGATGGCAGGCTCTTTGCCTTCGCCAACGACACGCACTATGGGGTCTTGAATGCGCTCATTGATGAGATGATCCGGTTCCTTTTTTACGGGTCCGCGTCCGCGCCCTCTGTTGTTGTTGCTGGGGCGATTGGGGTTGAATGGAGTTGCTATAACTTGGGTCTCCTATATTAGGGTGTTATTAATGGTCGGGGTTGAGTCCGACGTTGGCTGTCTTACATTACCTTGGTAATCTCGTCCTGAACGAGCTGAGCAAAGGCGGCAGGGGTCATGCTGCCCAGGTCGCCGGCACCTTGGCGGCGCACACTGACGGTGCCCTCGCCAATCTCTTTCTCGCCGAGGATGAGCATGAATGGATATTTGGCCAGTTCAGCGTCGCGTATCTTGCGGCCGATCTTCTCGTCGCGGGTGTCGATGGTACCACGCAGGTTGAGTTCTTCGAGCTGGGCCTTGAGTGCCTGGGCTTGCTCCACATATTTCTCGGAGACAGGCAGCACGATGAACTGGTCGGGGGTGAGCCAGAGGGGGAACTTGCCACCCGTGTGTTCGATGAGCACGGCGCAGAAGCGCTCCATGCTGCCGAAAGGAGCACGGTGTATCATGACAGGACGATGTTTCTGTCCGTCGCTGCCAATATATTCGAGGTCGAAACGCTCGGGCAGGTTGTAGTCCACCTGAATGGTGCCCAGCTGCCAACGGCGTCCGATGGCATCCTTGACCATGAAGTCGAGTTTAGGTCCATAGAAGGCTGCCTCGCCATATTCCACCTTGGCTTTGAGGCCTTTCTCCTTGCAGGCGTCGACGATGGCTTGTTCGGCCTTAGCCCAGTTCTCGTCAGAGCCTACATATTTGGTGGTGTCGGCAGGGTCGCGGAGCGAGATCTGAGCCTCAAAACTCTCGAAGCTGAGGGCCTTGAAGATGATTTCGATGATTTCCATCACCTTGATGAACTCATCTTTCACCTGGTCGGGGCGGCAGAAGATGTGGGCGTCGTCCTGCGTGAAGGAACGCACACGGGTGAGGCCGTGCAACTCGCCGGTCTGCTCATAGCGATAGACCGTTCCGAACTCGGCGATACGGAGTGGCAGATCCTTATAGGAGTGAGGCTCGTTCTTGAAGATCATGCAGTGATGAGGGCAGTTCATAGGCTTGAGCAGATAGACCTCGCCCTCCTCGGGAGTCGTAATGGGCTGGAAACTGTCGTGGCCGTAGTGGTCCCAATGTCCAGAGGTCTCATAGAGCACTTTGGAGCCGATATGCGGTGTCATGACCTGCTGGTAGCCGTAGCGTTTCTGAATCTCGGTGAGAAACTCTTGGAGGCGGAGCCGCAGGTCGGTACCCTTGGGCAGCCAGATGGGCAGGCCCTTTCCGACGGTCTCACTGAACATATAGAGGCCCAGTTCCTTGCCGATCTTGCGGTGGTCGCGTTTCTTAGCCTCTTCGAGCATGACGAGGTATTCGTCAAGGTCCTTCTTCTTGGGGAAACTGACGGCATAGACGCGGGTCAGTTGAGGACGGTGCTCGTCGCCGCGCCAATAGGCACCGGCGAGGTTGATGAGCTTCACAGCCTTGATGGCGCCGAAGTCCACCAGGTGAGGGCCACGGCAGAGGTCGGTGAAAGAGCCGCTGTCATAGAACGAGATGGTGCCGTCTTCGAGGTCGTTGATAAGTTCCACCTTGTAGACCTCGCCACGGTCGCCGAAGGTTTTGAGGGCCTCGGCCTTGCTGACCTCACGACGGGTGATGGGGGTCTTGGCCTGCACCAACTCCATCATCTTCTTCTCTATTTTTGGGAAATCCTCACTCGACACCTCGTATTTACCGAAGTCGATATCATAGTAGAATCCATTCTCTATGGCAGGGCCGATGCCGAAGTGGATACCCGGATAGAGCTCTTGCAGGGCTGTGGCAAGGAGGTGGGCGCTGGTGTGCCAGAACGTGTGCTTGCCGTCCTCGTCGTTCCAAGTGAGAAGTTGCACGGTGGCGTCGTCGTTGATGGGACGATAGAGCTCCATGACCTTATCATTGACTTTGGCCGACAGGACGTTGCGAGCCAAACCTTCGCTGATGCTTTTAGCGATATCGAGAGGCGTTACGCCAGCCTCATACTGACGCACAGAACCATCTGGTAGCGTGATGTTTATCATAGTATAATGTAGTCTTTTTGTTCAACGAATTAGAATTTGCAAAATTACACAATTATTTAATTAAGAAAAAAAAACTTTATTTTCATCGAGTTAGGAGGCAGTGGATTTCATTCGATTGTTTTTCAGCATCATTTGGAAACATCCCATGGCAACCATATCAGAACATGATTGTTTTTGCCAATTTATATTTATTTTGAGACACTCCGGGGGAAACCCACGCCTCATAATTGTTGTATATACCAACATACGGTCTGTCTTTTTTGAAATAAATATCTGTTTTTGGCATATCCTTCTCCTCTGGACGCCAATAATCCTTTATCATCGAACTCCTGTAGACAAAAAGGCACTTTCTGTAGAGTGCAGAAAGTGCCTTATAATGTAGGATAGCCTCGGGCTATCGTGCGACGGCAGATGCGCTACCGCAGCACAGCCACACGCTGGGCGGGCATTTTGCCCACACGCACCATGTAGATACCTGTGACAGGGGCGTCAAATCGGATAGGCTCATTGCTGCGGGCCTGTTGCAATGCCAGCTGACGACCCTGCATGTCGTAGATTGTTACGGGCATGGCCTCTGCGCCTTCCACCACGATCTGGCGCTCTACGGTATAGATATTGATGTCGCTGATGATGGTAGGCGAGATACTGTTCACTTCGGGGCATACGGTGTCGTGGACGGTCACATATACATACACCGTATCGCCACGAATTACAATAGTCGTATCCGAGCCGTTGCCGCCACCGTTGTTGCCGCAGTCCGCCGTGATGTCGGTAAAAAAATCATAGTTCGCTGCATTCATATATGCGTCCCGACCATCACAAGGAACTATAAGAGCCACGTTGCACGGCGTGTTATCGAACGTCATTGACTGAACGCTTGGCGGAGTGGTTGGCTTGAATGTGATGGAAGTCAAGCCGCTGCAATCATAGAAAGCCCGCTCCCCAATAGAAGTGACGGAGCTGGGGATGGTGACGGAGGTCAGGCTGCTGCAACTATTGAAAGCCCGCTCCCCGATAGAGGTGACGGTATTGGGAATGGTGACCGAGGTCAGGCCGCTGCATTCATAGAAAGCCGCGTCCCCGATAGAAGTGACGGAATTGGGGATGGTGATGGAGGTCAAGCCACTGCAACCATCGAAAGCGTTCTCGCCGATAGAGGTGACAGAGTTTGGGATAACCGTGTTTTTACATCCAGCAATGAGGGTATTTGTTGATGTTTCGATAATCGCATTGCAGTTGTTGCGACTATCATATTGGAGGTTGCCACTTGAAACAACAATCGAAGTCAGACTGGTACTGTTATAGAAAACATCAGGCTTGATAGTAGTGACGGAGTTGGGGATGGTGATGGAGGACAGGCTGCTGCAACCAGAGAAAGCGTAATATCCGATAAAAGAGACGGAGTTGGGGATGGTGACCGAGGTCAAGCCGCTACAACCGTAGAAAGCACTATTCCCGATAGAAGTGACGGAGTTGGGAATGATGACCGAGGTCAGGCCTGTGCATTTACAGAAAGTAAAATTCTCGATAGAAGTGACGGAGTTAGGAATGGTGATGGAGGTCAGGCCGCTGCAACCATAGAAAGCACTCTCCCTGATAGAAGTGACGGAGTTTGGGATAACGGTGCTATTACATCCAGCAATGAGGGTATTTGTTGATGTTTCAATAAGCGCATTGCAGTTGTCGCGGCTATCATATTGGGGGTTACCGCTTGCAACAACAATCGAGGACAGACTGCCGCAGTCCTCGAAAGCGTAGTCCCCAATAGTCTCGACGGAGTTGGGGATAGTGACCGAGGACAGGCCGCTGCAACTTCTGAAAGCAGCCATCCCGATAGAAGTGACGGGGTTGGGGATAGTGATGGAGGTCAAGCCGCTGCAACCTTCGAAGGCACTCTCCCCGATAGAAGTGACGGAGTTGGGGATGGTGACCGAGGTCAGGCCTGTACAATCCTCGAAAGTATAATCCTCAATAGAAGTGACGGTATTGGGAATGATGACCGAGGTCAGGTCTGCGCATCCATAGAAAGCCCCCATCCCGATAGAAGTGACGGAATTGGGGATGGCGATGGAGGTAAGGCCACTGCAACTATAGAAAGCATAATCCCCGATAGAAGTGACGGTGTTGGGGATAACCGTATTTTTACATCCAGCAATGATGGTATTTGTTGATGTTTCAATAATCGCATTGCAATTGTTGCGGCTATCATATTGGGGGTTGCCATTTGAAACAACCATCGAGGTCAGGTCTGTGCAACCAATGAAAGCATCCTCCTCAATAGAAGTGACGGAACTGGGAATGGTGATGGAGGTCAAGCCACTGCAACCATCGAAGGCGTTCTCCTCGATAATGGTGACAGAGTTAGGGATAACTGTGTTTTTACATCCAATAATGAGGGTATTTGTTGATGTTTCAATAATTGCATTGCAGTTGTTGCGACTATCAAATTCATGGTTGCCTGATGAAACAACAATCGAGGTCAGGCCGCTGCAACCAGAGAAAGGATTACCCTCAATAGTCTCGACGGAGTTGGGGATGGTGATCGAAGTCAAGCCGCTGCAATCATTGAAAGCACAACTCTCGATATAAGTGACGGAATTGGGGATGACGAACGAGGTCAGGCCGCTGCAACCACTGAAAGCATAACTCTGGATAGAAGTGACGGAGTTGGGGAGGGTGACCGAGGTCAGGTTGCTGCAACCACTGAAAGCAAAGCGCTTGATAGTAGTGACGGGATAGGATGTGCCAGCATATGAAACAGAACTGGGGATTTCCAAATTGCCTGTAACGAAACACATAGAACTTTGCATTACGACTTCAGCATGATCCCCATCCACAATTACGTATCTGATCCGTTGCCCTGTCGGGGCGGTAGCATGAAAATATATTTGTGCAAAAGCGCTACCGATACTAAGGACGGCGAACAGCACGACAGTAAATAGTCTTTTCATTGGTTTATATTTTTGATTGTTAATGTTATCTATTCTCTTTCGTAGATGTATTTAATGCAACATAGACTTTCTTGTATAGTGCGTAGCCGCAGGTTGCCTCTCCAGCCCAGTCTTTTTTTGCTTTATTCCCCCCCCTATAGGGTCCGCAGGCCATGACTTGGCGCAGCTGGGAAAAGAGCTGGTAGAAATAGCTGTCGTAGATAGCGAGGGCCGCAGGGTTGTGGAATATGCAGTACATGGCAGCAAAAGAGAAGTGGACGGTCTTTTTGCATTTGAACTATTTAGAATTGCATCTACTTTAAGCTTTTTCGGCATCTCTGTTTGTTTGACGACATTTTGATAGAACAACTATTCGCCTGTATATGTATTGACCTGTAAATGTCCTGTAAAAAACATGTAAGGCGAACGACCACCAAAGAACAGACTGGGGACGTATACAACAAAAGAGAAAATTATGATTTTCAGGGTATTAGATACATTCAGAAAGAATCGATGCGTCATCAAAGCAGAATACACAATACAATTTAGGCTTGCAAAGATAGCACTTTTTATTAATGTCCGATAAACCTTTTTTGAGTAATTGCTGTCCGATAAAAAGGAAAGAGTGACAAGATGCCTGCCATTATATGCGGCAGCTCACGGCCTTGATGAAAACCCGTTAACAAGAGCAATCCCTATGGGACTGTAAGCGAAAAAAGTAAAGAAAGAGAGTGCCTGAACGGTTCAAAGGACGAGCGCCATAAGGAAAGACAAAAGTAATGGGGGGCCGTCCCTGCTTTATGTACGGATAATGTGCGAGTTCTCGAATTTTAGCTTTCTGTAGTCATTTTTTAGTTTCTTCGTCGCAGCCTTGTGGCTTTTCGATTAGTCGAGCGCAATGGGAGTATGCTCTCATTGCTGAGGCGAGAAAACAAAGCACATAGCGCATTTTTTTTCTTCGTTTTCTCTTGTTTCGATATGAAGAAAGTCCTGAGGGCTTTCGATAGCGAGGCGGAGAACAAATGAAGAAAATGAACGTTTTCGATAAGCCGAGATCAATGGAAGCTTGCTTTCATTGCCGAGGCGAGAAAACGGCCTAATGAAATTGAACGTTTTCGATAAGCCGAATCCAAGCGAGCTTGCTCGTATGGTGAGGCTTACCGAAAACGTTCTTTGAAACTCTTGTGTATCTATGTCAGCGTTCGAGCCGGTTGTCTTCGGGGATGATGAGCCACATGATGAGGTAGGCAATGAGGCCGAAACCATAGAGCAGGAAGACGATGGCAAAGATGACGCGCACAACGACGGGATCGATGTTAAAGTAGCGGCCCAGGCCAGAGCATACGCCGCCGATGACTTTGTTGTGCGAAGCGCGCATGAGGCGTTTATAGGGTTGGTTTTCCATGAGGCAACAATTGTTTTGTGTTTGCAAAAATACATTTTTTGTGCGATATGGCAATGTTAATAATCAAACGAATAGCATATCATGGTGTAAGATAGGAGAAAGAAAATTTTGTCGGTTTGTGAAAATGTTGTATCTTTGCATCCGATTTCAAATCAAATGAGCCGCATTCGTCTAGTGGTCCAGGACATCTGCCTCTCACGCAGAAGATCATCAGTTCGACTCTGATATGCGGTACAAGACCTTCCAGAACGGGAGGTCTATTTTTTTTGCACAGGATATCGACAAAGGGGTTGAGGATGGAGGGTGGAAATTGAAAGCAATCCAAACGAAACTCCCTTTATACCATAGGATTATGCGATACAATAATGGAGCGGACTACAGGCGGACCGCTCACGAGTGGGCCATCAGAGAGACCACTTCGACAACCACGTAGATCGTGAGTGCGAGACAGTAGAACAACTTGAGCAGGGTGCCTGTTACGAAGCCGAGGAAGGCACCCGTGGCCGAGCGGATCGAGACGGGCAAGGGCTTGCCGGAGACGAGTTCGCCGACAAGAGCTCCGATGAAAGGCCAGAGGATGACACCCAGCAGACACTGCGGGCCGAAAGGGAGGCCGAAGATGGAGACCACCAAGCCTATGTTGCAACCCCAGATGCCTGGCCGGCTTCCGCCAAGGCGAGTAGTAAGGGCTGAGGGAACCAGATAGTCGAGCACGGTAATGACGAGGGCAACAGTAGCGGCGACGATGAGCAGCGTGGCAGACACGTCGACCGAGGGACAGAGGAATAGCAACAACAAGCCCACCCATGCCACAGGAGGTCCTGGGAGTCCAGGCACTACGGAGCCGATGATTCCCAACACTGCACATAGGATAGCAAAAATGATGAGAGCAATTTCCATAGAATTAGATATACAATAAAATAATGAAGAAAAGAATGAGAATGCAAAGGTAGTAAAGTTTTCGGTAACAGAAGCAATGCTGCGACGTGCAGCAGGGTGTGGCATGCCGGGGAGGTATACTAAAAAAAGTGTATCTTTGCGAGTCCAATAACACGAAAACAACAAATTCTAAACCACAGTCTATCATTCATGAAGCGTATTATAACCTTGCTTATTGCGGTGTTTTTCGTCTCCACCTTGTCGTGGGCACAAGGCGACACCAATGATTACTACTGGGTGCATTTTACCGACAAGAAGGGCACCCCCTATAGTGTCGGACAGCCGACGAAATTCCTGTCGCAGCGTTCGATAGAGCGTCGTCAGCGGCTGAAAATAGCCGTGGACAGCCTCGACCTGCCCGTGAGTCCCGACTATATCAAAGCACTCGTCAAGACAGGGGCCAAGATACACAACGTGAGCAAGTGGCTCAACGGGGCCACGGTGATTGCCACCGACAAGGAGGTGGCCAAGATAGCGAAGCTGAAGTTTGTGGACACCGTGCAGCGCTACAACCGTCGTGCGGCCCTTGTGGACACCACGACGATGCACTACACCGCTGGCCGCGACACCTTCTCAATTCTCTACAACAAGTATGACTCCAACTACTATGCCCTCGCCTATTCACAGATACGCCAGCTCAACGGGCTGGAGGTGCATCGACAGGGCTTCGAGGGACAGGATGTGCTGATTGGCGTATGCGACGGAGGGTTCCCGGGCGTCGACACGCTGACGGTCTTCGACTCACTGCGACGCAGCGGACGCATCGTAGCCACACGCGACTTTGTGTCGCACCGTCCGTCGGTCTATCTGGCCAACGACCACGGCACCATGGTGCTCACGACCATGGCGGGCTACATTCCTGGCCGCTATGTGGGCACGGCCCCAAAAGCCAGCTATGCCCTCTGCATCACCGAAGACACCCACACCGAGAGTCCCGTAGAAGAGCTGGACTGGGTGGCGGCGGCCGAATTTCTCGACAGCCTCGGAGCCGACGTCATCAACAGCTCGCTGGGCTATCTCGGCTTTTGGGACACCACGCTCAACCACCACTACAAAGACCTTGACGGGCAGACGGCCTTCATGTCGATAGGAGGCGAGATTGCCGCCACGCGCGGCATACTCTGCGTCAACAGCGCTGGCAACGAGGGCCGCAACGGACAGCATAGCATCTCGGTGCCCGCCGATGCGGAGCACATCCTCAGCGTTGGCGCCGTGTGGGCTAACGGCACCATTGCAGGATTCAGTTCCTACGGTTCCACCTACGACAACCGTGTGAAACCCGACGTATGCGCCCAAGGCGTGTGGGTATATGTCTCATCGCCCGCCGGCGGCTATCTGCGGGCCAATGGCACATCGTTCTCGTCGCCCATTATGGCGGGCATGATGGCCTGCCTGCGCCAGGCGGCTCCCACCAAGTCGGTGGCCGACCTCTGCCGTGCCATCCGCCTGTCGGGCAGTCTCTACGACCAAGTGAACAATCGCTACGGCTACGGCATACCGGACTGCATGAAAGCCCTCCGCACCCTCGGTGGCCTCCGCCCGTCACAACAACGGCTCGAGAAGGCCATGAAGGTCAGCGCTCCGAAAAAATTAGAAGGCAAGAAAGGCGGCCCCGTGCAGCCCAAACGCATCAACCTGAAGGAACGTCGCCGCGAGCTGAAGCTCAAAGAGGTCGAATAACACATCAGGTGCCGAGCTATCAGTCAACAAAACCAAAACCATTCAATCTTTTATACAAATCGAAAAAACAATGAAAAAACAAATCATCCGTCTCGCTGCCATAGCCGTATTGGCTGTAGCAACCCTTGCCAGCTGCATCAGCCTCAACAATGGTGCCGCCATCTCGTCAAACTCTCCTATCGGACCTAAGATGGGCGAAGCCAATTCGGGCATCATCCTTGGCCTCTTCAGCCACAACGGCAAAGAGAACAACATACAGCGCGCTGCCGAGAACGGCGGCATCCGCAAGGTCTCTCACGTTGAGTATTTAAACACCGTTTATTGGGGCGGCATCTATATCAAGCACACCACGCGCGTGTGGGGCGAATAGACGCATCTCTTACAAACAATCATACAGAGGGGGAGGCACCGTGTAAAAGGCCTCCCCCTTTGTTTTGTACCGACTGCTCGAAGTCGCTTACCGATGAGAGTGGCATTGTTAGCGTCTGTAGCTGCGCAAGGTTGCTGTCCCTATTTGGTGGCAACATACAGCAGCAAGCCATCACGTAAATCGCCGCTCGACCCAGGGTGCTGCCCTTATTTGGTGGCAACATACAGCCGGCAGACGCCGAAGGTGAAGGCATGATGCTCCACCCGTTGGAAGCCGGCCTCCTGCAACATGGGGATGAACTGTGCCGGCTTGGGAAAACGCAGGATTGAATTGGGAAGATA
>JAFUVR010000020.1 GCA_017477485.1 Bacteroidales bacterium
GGAAGCGATAGCGGACCCACCAGGTGAATTGATACGCAAAACGATGGCCTTGACAGAAGAATCGGCTGTAGCTTTTTTGAGGGCTGCGACAAAATCGTCGGAATAGACGTTGTGCTGGATGCCATCACCCTTGCCGCTCATCACATCGCCCTCGGCATAAACAACGGCAATTTTGTCAGCAACGGGAGTCTTCACCTTGGCGTCATCATACTTCACTGCCGACATAGTCTTACGGGCTGAGGCATTGCTTTCCAGAAAGTTCTGTATATCAGACTCGAAACATAGCGTATCGACCAGTCCGGCTCCATAGGCTTCGCTTGCCAATATGGCTTCAAGATTGTCGGCTACGAGGTTAAGCGAATCAACAGAAATAGAACGCGAAAGAGAAATCCTCGCCACCGCATAATTCCATATATCCTGTAGATAACTACGCACTTGCTGCTTGTTAGCCTCGCTGAAATGCGTCATAGTGTAGGTCTCGCCAGCACTCTTAAAAGCATTGTTGTTAGGACGGATAAGGTCCACAGAGATGCCGAGACGGTCCAGCATGTCCTTAAAAAACAGCGTCTCGGCACAAAGGCCACGGAAGTCGACCATGCCGGCAGGATTGAGGCAGACACGGTCGGCCACAGACACAAGATAATAAGTAGGTTGCGAGAAACTGTTGCCAAAGGCCACGACAGGCTTGCCAGAGGACTGAAAGTCCATCACAGCGTTGCGCAGTTCTTCGCTCTGTGCCCAAGAGATGGCACCGCCGTTGCCGGCATAAAGATACAAAGCACGCACACGAGCATCGTTCTTAGCATCGCAAATAGCAGTGAGCAGCTGGTGAATGCTCGGCCTTTCAGTATTAGAGAAAATGCTTTCCAACTCAGAAACGGGCTGTTCTACAAGCGGATGAGAAAGATCAACCTTGACGGCTATGTTGTTGTCAATGGTGGTAGTTGTTTTTTGTCCCGCCATGACAGCCATGATGAATATGATGCCCAACAGAATACATATTGCATTGACGACGACTATAGAGAGGATAAATCCAAGAGCCGAAGCCAGCATAGTGGCGCCAAATGTCAATGGCTTACGTTTGCGGGCTTTGGGTGACGGCGACTGAGGAGCCGGGGACTGAGACGTTGCCGACTGGCTTTCGGCAGGCGCTACCACGGACTGAACATTTCCAGCATTATCTTCCATAATAACAGATATTTTATATATTAAATAATGAAAACGAATTATCCAATACGATAGGCGACAGAGGGAGCCAATGGTTAGAAGAGAATAAAAATAGTTTGCAAAAATAGAAAAAAAAAGGGAAAACAGCAAAAGAGGTAACTTTTGTGTAACTTTGCAAATCTGTAAAAAACGCAAGAACTTGTAAATAACAAACTGAAAGACACCATATCAATATGAAGAAAACCATAATAGTCTTGTTGTTAGGAGCCATAGCCATAGATGCCTCCGCCCAGTTCTGGAAGAAAAAAAGCAATACGCCTGCCGAACAGGCAACACCAACGGCCTCCACCGTCGTGGTGAGTGCCAACCCCGTGGGGAAGGATGACACCATCAAAGGCTTTCAACGGTTGAACGAAGTGTTCGACATGATACACGACAACTATGTAGAGAGTCCCAACATGGACCATCTGAGCGAAGTAGCCATCAATGCGATGCTAAAAGACCTGGACCCTCACAGCATGTATATCGCTGCCAAAGACGTGCAACGCACCAATGAGAGCCTCGTAGGCAATTTCGACGGCATAGGGGTGACTTTTCAGATAGTAGACGACACCATCTGCATAGGCGATGTGATTGTGGGAGGCCCGTCGGAAAAAGTGGGATTGCAGCGTGGCGACAAAATCCTGCGTGTCAACGACACCGCCGCCACGGGCGACAGCATCAAAAACTCGTGGGTAATGAAACATCTGCGAGGCAAAAAAGGGACGACCGTGGTTATCGATGTGCTCCGCGACGGCGAAGTACTCAACTTTCATATCGTACGCGACAAAATACCCATCTATTCTGTCGACACCTATTTCATGGCCAACGACACGACGGGCTATATCCGCCTGGCACGCTTTGCAAGAAGCAGTGTGCAAGAATTTAGAAAAGCCTGCGACGAGCTGAAAGCCAAAGGGATGAAAGCCCTCATCTTTGACCTAAGAGGCAACACGGGCGGATACCTTGACATAGCCTGCGGGATAGCCAACGAATTCTTGCAGAAAGGGAGCCTGCTGGTGTATACCGACGGACGTACCGTGCGCCGGCAGAATTTCGTAGCCAACTCCTATGGCAGTTTCCGACAGGGACGCCTCATTATTTTGATTGACGAGAACTCCGCCTCGGCTTCCGAGATTGTGTCGGGAGCCATACAGGACTGGGACCGCGGCACACTGATTGGACGCCGGAGTTTTGGCAAAGGATTGGTGCAGCGCGTGTTCCCGCTGAAAGACGGCGGACAGGTGCGACTAACGACGGCCCGCTACTATACGCCATCGGGGCGCTGCATACAGAAGCCCTACGAGGATGGCACAGATGCCTACCGCAAAGACCTGACACAGCGCTATCTAAGCGGAGAACTGGTGAACGCCGACTCCATACACATGCCCGACTCGCTAAAATTCACCACCAATGGGGGCCGCACCGTCTATGGCGGTGGTGGCATTGTGCCTGACATCTTTGTTGCCATCGACACCATGAAACTGACCCCGTTCTTCATTACGCTACGTGGAAAAGGATTGCTGAACAAGTTTCCTCACCACTGGGCAGACCAACACCGCAACGACACGACCGTGGCCGACTTTGAGGCATTCATGAGGAACTATGATTCCTTCAATATCGACACACTCTTTGCTCATTATGCAGAAGAGAAGGAGGTGCTACGCGACTACGAAGCAGAAGCGGCGTTGCCAGCAGAGCGCGTGCGCCATAGCGACGAATACCTACACTATGTACTGAAGGCCTCCATAGCGCGCAACCTTTTCGGTATCGACAACTACTACCTTATCATGCGCGAACTGGATGAACCCTATCTGCGTGCGATGAAAGAATTGTAGCCAAAGCATAGCCGCATGCGGCGGTGCAGTGGCACATCACGAGAGTGCCGAAGGAGGGGACTAATCCACAGGCTCGATAGGGATATCCTGCAACTCGGGCAGCACATCATAGAAGCCGGAATCGGCTTGTCGCATGACATATTCGGACGTCTTGTCGATAGCGGTATCATAGCCAACGAGAGCAGCAAAAGGGGCAAACTGGGCTGCACGATTGGCCATCGGCATAGGATGATGGCGCCGGGACACCGGATGCGGCAGATTGATGATGTCAGAATACATGCGCTTAGTTTCTTCTATGAGTGCGTTATCCATATCGCTTTTATTCTAAGAGTCTGTTTATTGAGTTTCTATCTCGACGTATCCTTTGCCAGCAATTGGGCGTACAGGATGTGAGGGAGTCTGAATATCTAGCTGACAGACAGGGGTAACGATCATCGGTCAAGCCTTGTGGCCTCCGACCTGACGGTTGCGGTCTCTGGCAGTGGCGCCCTCCTCGAAGTTAAGGCCTTTGAGGATAGCATTTTTCCCAAATTTGTGCTTAATGGAGAGCAGCGCCTCTTGCACTTTGCGTTCCTTCTCGCGCTCGGTGCATTCAAGTTCTTGTTCTTTTTGCATAGAATCATAGTCGGTAAAGAGATTGAGCTGAACCGACTGACGTGCATGAAGCTCGGCGGCTTGCTTCTCGCTGATGACATGGTTGGCACACACATTGAGTCGCCGTACCAGCAGCCGCCTATCAACGGTGTGGTCGAAGATGGCAAGGATGGCATCGACAATGCGATGCGACGAAGAGGTATGTTGACCAAGGTTGGCGCTACCATGAGCGGGGCGAGGCACCGCACGTCCATAGAAGTCGGACACAATCTCGCCCACATAATTGTTGGGCTGGCTAAGGCTATCGATGTCATAGCCAACATAAAGCACCATCTGATCGGTAACGAGATGTTTTTCCACCAATTCGAGCGAGAGATTGTCGGCCATCTCCTGCACAACGATACGGGCCTTATCCGCAGTATAGGCAGACTGAAGCACCTGCCCGTTGCTCAACGAGTTGGAGGAAGGTCTATAGGCCTTGACATCCCGCATGGTACAGGGCTCCCAGCCCCAGGCATGGTCGATGAGCAACTCAGCATTGACGCCGAAAGTACGATAGAGTTGTTCCTCATTGTGGAGGGAGTAGCGTGCCAGCTGCCCCATGGTATAGATGCCCAGACGTTGCAGACGCGACGCGATGCCACGTCCGATGCGCCAGAAGTCGGTCAGCGGGCTATGATTCCAAAGCATGGAGCGGAACGACATTTCGTCAATCTCGGCCACACGCACACCGTCGCTGTCGGCCGGCATGTGCTTGGCCACGATGTCCATGGCCACCTTGCTGAGGTACATGTTGGTGCCAATGCCGGCGGTGGCCGTGATGCCCGTGGAGCGCAACACGTCGCGCACCATCGTCATTGCCAGTTCATGAGCCGTCATCTTATAGGTTTCCAAGTAGTTCGTAGCATCAATAAAGACCTCATCGATAGAATAGGGAAAGATATCGTCTGGCGAGATATACTTGAGATAGGTCTTGTAGACGCGCGTACTATATTCCATATAGTAGGCCATACGCGGCGGGGCCGCTATATAGTCCAGTTCCCAGTCGGGGTGCTCGGCAAGTTCGCTGGCCAGATACGATTTGCCTGCAAAGCGCCGACTTCCGGCTCGAAACAGTCGTTCCCCATTGACCTGCCGCACGCGCTGCACCACCTCGAAGAGGCGAGCCCTGCCCGAGATGCCATGTGCCTTGAGCGATGGAGATACCGCCAGACAGATGGTCTTCTCGGTACGGCTGGCGTCCGCCACAACAAGGTTGGTATTCAGTGGGTCAAGTCCACGCTCCACACATTCCACCGATGCATAGAACGACTTGAGGTCGATAGCAATGTATGTGTGCTGACGTTCCATTGGACGAGGATGAAAGCAATTGCGTTTGTGGTGATGGCTTGACACATAGAGGCAAGAGCATTGTCTTGACGATAAAGTCCCAAGGATTGAGGACAAAATCGGTGCGTATAAGCTGATTATCCAGCAGCTATCGAACCGACGAAAAACGGAGGACAGAAAACCGTCAGAAGGATTACATTTCCTGCACCAGACGTACCGACTGGCCGATAGAGGGTTGGTTGCCCGTGGTCTGGATGCCCGTGCCGTAGAAATCGAGGCTGTAGATGCTGCCATTGCTCTTGAGCGAAGACGACCAGTAGGAGCCGTAGGTGCCGGCATTGTTGACCTGGCCAGCATTGCTGTTGCCCGAGGCAGGCAGGAATACGGCGCCGGCAGCCTCCATGGCGGACCACTGGCCAGCATCGTAGATATTGGTAGCAAAGCCACGGGCGGCACCCGGCACAAAATAGAGGTCGGCGGGCAGCTGCCAGCTGTCGGGCAGGAGCACCATGCCAGCATGTCCATCGACAGAAGCGAAGGCAAACTTATTGCGGGCGTCGCGGCGCTGGCTGCGGAGGTAGTTCCACTCGTCGATAGTGAGCAGGCGCCACTGTCCCGGCATGTTGCCGCCATTGCTGATAGCGTTGTAGAGACCCCAGTCGAAACAGGCGTCGCCGAGCGTGCCGTCGTCGTTGCATCCCGTAGAGTTCCATTCGTGCAGCGAGAGCCACTGGCCCTTATTATCCACCGACTCATTATACTGGCTTGGCGCGAAACGCCAGGTGCCCGACTTGGTGCCGCCGTCGGCAACCGCATGTCGGCCCGATGCCGCATACTGAAGATTGCCTTGCGAGAAGCGTACCTTCTTGGCCCCGCTCACCGAGAACTCACCCATCAGGACACCATCCTTGGCTGGGGTGGGGGCAGCGATAGCCTTCTTACGCACACGGCCGTCGGAAGAGACCACCACATTCTGAGAGAGAGAGGCAGCAGCCAGATAGCTGGAGTCGTAGATACGGCGTCCCACGGAGTCCACATAACGCTTCATATAGGCCAGCGTCACGGCGTCTTGATTGTCGGTAGGTGCCGAGAGTTCCTTCAGCTGACGGTTTCCCATGGAGTTGCTGATGGCAGCCACATCAGATAGGCTTTGGCTTTCCTGATAGAGATTGGAGGCCTCCTCCTTGACGATCTGGCGTATCATGGCCTTGATATCTGGCAGATTGGACAACTTGTTGTAGTCTCCCCCACCCGCATAAAGGGCATAGGGAACGCTCAAAAGTTGCTGGGCCGAGCTGATGGCATAGTTGTTGCCGCCCTTGGGGTCGATGTCGCAGTGCATGAAATAGGGGCCTTTGGCCCAGTCAATCTGGTCGAGGCTGCCTTCGATTACCACGCCGTCGCCCACCACGAGGGTCATCCAGCCACTGCGGTCGGTCATGGCACTGCTGTGCTCCGAATACTTCACCTCGCCCTCGAAAGAGCCCGCAAGGATGCTGATCTTCACATGCACAAGATGGTTGCCGACGAGGTTGCCTGCAACGTCGCGCACCAAGGTCTGATAGTTGAATTTGACAGGAGCTTGTGCCATAGCGACGACCGAGAGGGTCAGCAAGGCCAATAAAAAGGATAGCGTTCTTTTCATATCGGTGTTTTCTATTTATTTCCTGTGTTCCACAACCCACCGCACAATGGGGTTGCTGTATTTAACTATTTGAAAGAAAGGTGTCTGAACAGCCCCAAAAGAGCGGTTGAACCGTTCTTTTCCCGGAATCATACTTCCCTCAAAATCGAAGGCCTTGGTACGTCCAGAGAGCCATCGGAGCGTCTTCCATATCAGGACAGATATACTGTTGTTGTGGTAGTACTGGAGGCTGTAGGCTGTCAAAAGGAGATAGGCGCTCCACCTGTCGAAAACCACGAAGAGTGCCGCCGCCACATGTCCATCGGCATCAATCAACTTCATCACCGCGCCCGAGTCGTGCGCTATAGATGCAGCCACCAGATGAGACATAAAACGATGCGATAGGAGGTCGTGCTGACCTTTGCCGTTCCAATAGCGCTGATGAAAATCGGCGAACCACTCTGCATCACGGCATTCCTCCAGGCGGAAGCCCGCATCCATCTTGACCACCATGTGACGACGACTCTCCGTAAACTGCGACAGCACGTGCTGCGGGTCAGAGATATCGGGGATGCGGTAGGTGTAGCGCGTGGATTGACTGAATCCCCGTTCGTAGAAAGGTTGCCAGTTGGTAATAGCGGGCGAGAACGCCTGCACATAGCATGTCAGACGGAGCCTGTCCAGCTGGTCGATAATGGCATGGGCGTGCGTATGTTCGAAAGACAGACGCACATTTTCGCTAGGATTTGTCGGGAAGAACTCCTTATAGTTGTACCATATCCCGTTGTATTGCGTCAGCTGGGGTTGCAGGATGTAGCGTAATCCCAGTTTAGAGCCGATGAGATAGGGCAAAGCCGCTGCCACCTTGCCTTCGGGAGATACTGCGAGGGCCACATCCCACTCCTTGCCTTGACAAACAACGTCCATCCACCAAGATTGCAAAAACAGAGGAATATGGGATTCCTCTGCTTCGCAAAGACTATAGTATCTCTCCTTGGGAGTCAAGAGACAGGGGTAAAACAGTTATTGTATCTTGATACTCACTCGATTGTTGGCGATACGGCCCTCATAGGTGTTGTTATCGCCGATAGGGTCATTCTCGCCTCGTGCGACAATCTCGATACGATAGTCAGGCACGCCCCGTTGGAGGAGCATCTTCTTGATTTCCATAGCACGTTGATGCGAGAGACCCTTGTTGTAGGCCACAGTTCCCACATTGTCGCTATAGCCAGTAAGGAGCACCTCATAACGGTCGTTGCTCATCACGTAGGAGGCCACCGAGTCGATGAGCGGATAATACGATTCCACGATAGATGCGTCGTTGGGGAAAAACTTAATATCCTTAAACGACTGTGCACCAGCCGAAGGATCGGGGAAAATCTCGACTTTCTTGTTGGTGAGGGCGATGATGAATCCCAGCGGGATGACGTCTTCCTGAGGCATCGTCATGTTGAAGAACTCGGTGCCATGCC
The DNA here is from genome assembly GCA_017477485.1 of Bacteroidales bacterium. Classification (GTDB taxonomy): domain Bacteria; phylum Bacteroidota; class Bacteroidia; order Bacteroidales; family P3; genus Colimorpha. The sequence goes on from JAFUVR010000020.1 coordinate 8,064, forward strand.
AGTAGCGGAAATCCACCTGAGCCACCTGAAAGACCATCTTGTTTTTCATCCCCTGGCTGGTCATCCACTCCTCGAAAGCCTTGAGGGCGCCGAGGGCCGTGTCGTTGGCCTGTTTGGCCAGCCTTTCGCGGTCGCTGTCCTCCGTAATAGAGGGGTTGATGCCATAGATAGCCACCATCGTCATGGCCACCCGTCCGTTGTTGGTCATGAAATTGGCCACCGGCTGAAAGCCCTGCCAGTCGGGTTTCTTCTGTGAGACGATATCAGGAATCGTCAGGTAGTCAAAGTCACAGAAGTACATAGTCTTTTTCTTGGCGTTGAAAGAGGTGAACTTCCATACCGCCTCATAGTCAGTCTTGCGGACCTTCTTGCGTCCTTCGAGCACAGGAGAGACCTCCTTCTTGCCTTTTTTCTTTTTTCCCTGAGCATCTATGGCACCCATAGGGATGACTATCAGGGCGAGCAGCAATAAGATGTATTTTTTCATAGTTGGCATGTGTTTTGCTTTATTAGGTTAAGTGCCGTATGTGCCGATGTTCTTTTGGCGACGCAGTACTTATTAAGTTTTTTTAGCAGAGGGTTCATCCTACCGTGAGAGTGCCGTTCTCGCAGCACATGACGCGTGCCGGATACTTGTCCATCATCATGAAGTCGTGGGTGGCAATGAGCACCGTGCGGCCTTCTTCTTTATTGACACGGTCGAGGAGTGCCATGATATCGGAAGAAGTCACCGGGTCGAGGTTGCCCGTAGGCTCATCGGCGACAATCAGTTCCGGTTCATTGATAAGGGCACGAGCAATGCCCACACGCTGCTGCTCTCCCTCAGAGAGCTGATGCGGCATGAGGTCTATTTTATCCTTCAAGCCCACGGAGTCCAACACCTTCTCAATCTGGGCATCGATAAGTTTGTGTTTGCTCCATCCGGCAGCACGCAAAACAAAATAGAGATTATCATAGACACTGCGGTCGTAGAGGAGGCGGAAATTCTGAAAGACGATACCCACTTTTCGGCGAAGCATAGCCGTCCTTCGGTTCGACATCTTGGCGAGGTTAAACCCGCATACCGAGGCTGAGCCAGCTGCGATAGGCACGTCGGCATAGAGCGCGCGCATAAGAGTCGTCTTGCCGGAGCCGCTTCGACCTATAAGGTAGAGAAACTCACCTTTCTGAATCTCGAAGTTCACGCCGCTGAGCAGTGCGCCGGCTTCATTATTCAGCACCACATCGTGCATCTCGACGATGTTATCTGCTGACTGTGAGGCTACAACCTCTTTTTTCTCATCATCCATGAACACAAATATTTTGACAAAAATACATAAAAAAAACGACACATTAGCATAATATATTGTATACTATATCAATATAGCACAGACAAGCAGTAAGGCCAAAACATTAGCCTACATGTCGCCAGCCGCAGCAAAGAAACATAAAGAAAGGGCACTCGCGAGAATTGACTTCTCTCCAATCTTCAAATAAACATCGACTAATCGAAGGCCCTTGATTTCTGCTGCACCAACGGGAGTCGCTTCGCGAGAAACCTTTCAAATCTGGCCAAAACTGTCAAATCATTTTTCTTGACTTGCTCAATTCCATTTAGCCGTTTTCTCGCCTCACCATACGAGCAAGCTCGTCTGGATTCGGCTTATCGAAAACGTTCAACTTCATTTTGCCGTTTTCTCGCCTCACCATACGAGCAAGCTCGTCTGGATTCGGCTTATCGAAAACGTTCAACTTCATTTTGCCGTTTTCTCGCCTCACCATACGAGCAAGCTCGTCTGGATTCGGCTTATCGAAAACGTTCTTTTTTCTGATAAGAGTTACTAACGAAGTTATCCCAAACTTACGTAATAGATGTTATCTGCCGTGTCGAAATGCA
>JAFUVR010000021.1 GCA_017477485.1 Bacteroidales bacterium
CCATAGACGATGCGGCCTATCTGACTCCACCCGAGGGCTCCGGCACACATGATGCAGGGCTCAAGGGTTACGTAGAGGGTGCATTCAGTCAGGTATTTGGCTCCGAGAGCCTCGGCGGCAGCGGTCAGAGCCAGCATCTCGGCATGGGCCGTAACGTCGTGCAACCGTTCGGTGTGGTTGTGGGAACGGGCCAGCACGCGGTCGTGGCTCACTACGACGGCCCCCACGGGTATCTCGTCTTCGTCATAGGCGGTGCGGGCTTCGCATAGTGCCATCTGCATATAGTATTGGTCGGGATTGTCAAGCAGACCCATGTCGTTTTGTTTTTTGGAGTGAGGATGTGATAGGGGCTGGTAGTGTTGTCCGGTATCGTGGAGTGAGAGTGTTTCGGCGGTCAGTCGTTGGCAAAGAGGCTACGGTCCGTGGGCAACAACTGGGGCTTATGTATTAGCGTGGTACGGTAGCCGTTGTGCTGGTAGGTCTCGCGCGATACGACGATTGCTGGCCCTACGGGCAGGTATTCTTCGATAGATCGCCAGTCTACGTGGTTTTCGGCGTTCATTTCTTCGTTGCCGTAGGCGGTTTCGTGCTCGATATAGAGGAAAAGCAGGCCGCTCTCCTTCTCGAAGAGATAGTCGCGATCGTACATCTCGGGTGCCGAAACCATCACTTTGTGAACGGCATGACCCTCGAAAGAGACGAGGCCGCCGTAGACCATCACGGAGCCATTGGTCTTTCTCCGATAGAGGGGGCCGCGGAAATCGTAGCCGGTGATGTTGTCGTAATAGTGCATCTGGCTGGCCTTGATCCACTGGCGTTTCTTTGCGTCATATTTGCGGAATACGAGCTGTTCGTCGTTGTGCCATCCTTCGCGTAGGGTGTCGTCCTGCCAGAGTTCTATGCGGTAGCTGTTGGGCAGTGCGAACCACCGGCGCAGGAGCGCGGTGTCGCCTTGTGCTGCCGTGCTCACTATTTGGGTCTCAAGGTAGAGCATCTTGTTGTGTGGCAGATGGTCGTAGCCCATGATGGAGTAGTAGCGTGCCACCACCTGTTCGGCGCTGTCAAGGTCGGTCTGTGCCAGCATGCCCGCGGTGGCGGCAATCATCATCATGAAAAGTGCTATTTGTCTCATGGCTCTCTATTGCAACGGGGTGGCCGATTCGGGAATCCTGAAAGGGAACGTCAGTGGAGTGGGAAGGGCTTCGATGCGGCGTATATTCAGCGTGAGCGGCTCGTTCAGCTGGCGTGCCTTCAGTGTCACCGTCACCACCTTCTTCTTCTCTATATAGGCGTTGTCTATCTTCTTTTGCAGTTCGTCGAAGGAGGTGCGAACTCCTGTCAGCCGATAGACATCGTCGTAGTTGCCACGAAAATAACGGTTGTATATCTTGGCATATACTTCCACGCTGTCATGTGTCAGTCGGGCACGTCCCAACTCGATTATCTTGCTGGCCGACAACCATATCACGCTGTCGCATTCGGTGCGCATCAGCCCGTTGATGGTGGTGCCCATCACGGTGCAGTCGAAGGTGGCCGTGAGCCATCGGTATTGGCACGTAGGCTCTGCGGGCGGGGGTGTTTGTTCGACGGCTGTCTCCTTGTGGCTGCGACATCCTGCCATGAGGAGGCAGGCCATCATCAGGTATGCTACATATCGGTTCATTATGTCAGCCTTGATCTTCATCTTCATCGTTGGTTGTATTTGGTCTTGCCTCATTGTGGATTGCTGTTGCCCTTGATGGCTCGCAGGTGTTCGTTAAGTGTCTCTCGGTCCTCGTCGCAGAGGCGTATGGCTTTTTCCATATAAGGGAGAGCCTCTTTGTCACGTCCCAGTTTGTGGAGTATCCATGCGTAAGTGTCCAGATAGGTGGCGTTGCCGGGCTCGGCCTCGATGGTTTTGGCCGACATTTGCAGGGCTTTGTCCAGCTGCTCGTTCTGCTCGGAGAGGAAATAGGCGTAGTTGTTGAGTGTCGAGATGTCGTCGGGCTTGGCCTTGAGGGCTTTCTCGAAGTATTTCCATGCACGTGAGTATTCGCCCAGCCAGTAGTAGCAGTCGCCCAGCATGGCATAGGTCTGATATTCCAGATAGCCACGTCGGAACCCCATCATCTCGCATCGGTTGAGCAGTTTCTGCGCCTCTCGATAGTCTTTGTCCATCAGTGCGAAGGTGCCCAACAGATAGGTGGGTAGCGTATGCAGGGGGAAGAGGCGTGCAGCCCGTTCGGCATAATCTTTCAGTTCTTTTTTCTCGCCGCCGGTGGCGTCAAGACATATCAGTAGCATCTCCCATGTCTCATAGCGGCTGCTGTCGGCGGCCAGCACCTTTTTCAGTTGTACTGCGGCTTCGCTATACTGCTCGTCATACATCAGCAGGGCACCATAGAAGCCGGCCACTTCCACTTCGTCCTCGCATTGCTCGGCGATGAGTTTGCAGAAATCGAGGGCCTCTTTCAGTCGTTCGCCCTTCAGTTCGTCGGACTTGAAGAAACTGCTCAGCACCGTCAGTTTTTCGGTGCAACTCAGCACGTTTTTTTGCAGCCCTTTGCGAAGGTGTGTCAGACTGTTGGCTCGGTCGCCCGTGGCGAGGTAGTAACTGGCGAGTGAGAAATGGATATATTCGTCATTGGGATTGTTGCTTAGAATCTGATCGTAGTATCGCTTGGCTTTCTTGTAATCGTGCTTCCGCATGTAGGCCTCGGCCATCATGGCGCTGTATTTTGTCTCGTGGGGCATGGCCTTGGCCAGTTGCTCTATTTCCTTGAGGGCCATGTCGGAACGTCCCATAGCCTCCCATATCTCTTTCTGTTGTAGCGACACCGTCTCGCTCACTCCGTAGCGCTTCTCCACGCGTTCCAGTACTTCGATGGCTTTCTCGCCCTCACCGGCCTGCAGATAGGCGTTGGACAATTCGTAGTAGTGCTCCAGCACATCGGGGTGTTGTTTCACGATGGTCTCCCAACATGATGTCAGGTGTTTGTAGTCTTTCTGCTCTTCGTAGATCTGGGCTTCTTGCAGTCGGTACCAGAAATTCCCCTTGTCCAGTTTGATGGCTTGCTGTGTGAGCAGCAGCGCACTGTCCAGATAGCTGCGGTCCTGCATCATGCCTCCCAGCTCATAATAGGCCGCTGCATAGTCGGGAAAGTCATTGATTATCTTGCGATAGTGGCCCATGGCATCTTCTTCACGCCCGTTCTCCTGCCACATCTTGGCATCAATCAGCATCCCGTCGGCCTGCAACCGGTGTTCATCTACCTCGGTTGACACCGGCTTGTTCGATTTGTCTCGCTTTTTCTGTGCTCTTGCGGTGTCGGGAGTCCAAAGTCCCAGCATCACCAGTGCCATGAGCATCCATCGCAGTAGGATGCGTTTATTGTTGTTCATGAGTTTGGGTGTTTTGTTCGTAGCCAGCCTATACAGTGCTGCGTTGACGTGATTATCATCGTTGTTAGGACCTTCGATCCTCGTTCATGTACTTTTTGGGAAAGCATAAATCATCTACAATAACTGATTTCCACCGCCTTTTATTATCTTTAAGGTGGTCCTTTTATTGTTTATAGGGATGTCTCGAATGATATTTGGCATAATAGTCCGTCATGCCGTTGGTATTGATTCAGGTGGCGTTACGATGCGCTGGGAACACTGTATGTCGCTCTCCTTCGGCATTGTACCAGCCCTCGTATGGCATTTCTTCCCTTGGCCAGCCCCCCCCCCTCCCAACACATCGTTATTGTGAAGTCTCTGAGCCGGACATGGAAGGTCGTCGTTAATGCGTCTGCGTTCGTTTTATGCCAAGTCTGAGGGAAGCGCCGATTTTGCATGCTATCACAGTCGAAAAGTCCCTACACCTCTTTCTTTTTTCTTTGCGACCGCTATCTCTTTCTATCCATAAAAGAAACTGAGGGATTCTTGGTTCCGTTTGAGTCCGCAATGGTCATGGTATTCTCTGATGCCGATGTCACGCAGAAGGACGGACCAATTCCGCCTGGGTTCACAAAAAGTTAATTCCTTTTGTCTGTCGTTCTGCTTTGCTGTACTGCACCGCACAAAAATTTGCTAATTCAAAAAAACTAAGTATATTTGCACCACATCCCCAAAAATGTATCACTCGATTTGTTGCCAATGCAACATGTTGAATATGTGTTACGTTATATGGCTATAATTGCAACGAAATAATTATTAATCAAACCTACAAAAAAGATGAAAAAACTTGTAATGGTTGTCTGCTTTGCATTGTGCGGCACGCTCGCCTTTGCGCAGGCACGTCATTCCGCAAGCCTCGAGCAGCGTAATGGCAATCAGGTTGTGGCTTCTCTCTCGCAGGGCAATGTCATGGCCAAGCCTTCTGTGGGCTACAACGCTTCTATTTTCACCAAGGCCGAGGGCGATGTCCTCTATTATTGCGACTTCAGCCAAGGTGGTGAGGCATGGGAAGCTATGGAGTTGAAAAACGCAAATGCCGATTGGCTTGACGGTGGTGTGATCTCCATCGAAAAGAGCCATCGTCAGCGTGGTAACTATGGCAAATGGGTGAGATTCGATAGCGCTACGGTCGAGTATCTTGGCCGTCGCCCCCTCGCTTCCACCTATCCTACCCTCTATCGTTGGTACGGCAACCGTATGGAGCAGAATCTCGCTGAGAATATGGACTCCAACCTCTGCTCCTCCAACAATGGCTGGATGTTTATGGAAGTTTTCGACCAGACGGGTGTCCCCAATGGCGAGGCTTTCAACGCCGCTATCTATTTCGACAAACTTATCGACCTGCAGGGTGCTCCCATGTTCGACATCTCTTTCTATCAGTGGTACATGAAGTTCTATGACACCTGCTTCGTTGACTACAGCGTCGACAACGGCAATAAGTGGTGGTCCTACGAGATCAACGTTACCAACGTTGATGTCCCTGTCAATGGTGCCCTCAGTGGCGTAGCTACCTACACCATGCCTTACAATGCTATCGTCCAGTCCAACGAACAGACAGGTAACCTGAAAGGCAAAATCCGTCTCCGTCTCCGTTGGTACAGCAATGTTCCTTCGCGTTTCGCTGGTTATGGCTATGCTTGGATGATTGATGACTTCAAGGTTATCGCTGGTGGCGAAAGCCGCATGAACGCCCAGCCCGAATACTACACCGAGGGTGTCTATCAGCTCATGCCCAAGGGTATGGAACTCCCCCTCTTCTGGCACTCCAGAATTATCAATGCTGGTTCTCTCAGACAGCAGGACATCACTGCTACCATCTATAACTACAAGGATGGCGAGGAAGCTCAGGTTGTCTCCAGCGCTATGGAAACCCGCACGCTCTCCAAAGGCGGTTCCATCACTGCTTATGTTGATGTCAAAGGTCGCTATGCCAACGACGAAACCTATGGTTGGAGCTGCGCCCACGGCGATGTCCGCCATGCTGTCCCTGGCAATGCTGACCAAGTCATGAATGACGAAGCCGGCGACTACTATGTTTACGCTCAGGTTAAGATGACCCCCCAGCTCGACGATGGTACTCCTGGCGAGCAGATCACCCACACCTTCGACACTGTTTACTATCAGGTTGTCGACGAGGATGAGAACGGCAACATGGTTTGGGGCCACGACAACGGTGTCCTCACCGGCGGCCGCGCCTACTGCTATGGCTTCGTTACCGAGGGCGAAAACGACTACATCACCGAGGCCTCTGAGCACTATATGTCCAATGGCTACTCTGTCTCCCTCCGTTATACCACTGCCGACAATGTCCCCGTTGACGAAACGGGTCGTCCTTGGGTTATCAAGGGTGTTGAGTATGTCCCCGCTACCGATACTTTCATCCGTAACGGCAACGCTACCATTGTTCCTACCCTCAGCTATGACTCCTGCATCCCTGGCAACTCTGAGTCCGTCATCTTCAACACCATCCGTACCGGTGCTGGCGAGGTTGAAGTGAGCGACGAAAGCTATGGCGACAAAGCCGAGTACCTTACCCCCAACTTCCTCTGGGATGCTACCAAAGGCGGTGGCTACCTTGAGCGTGGTGACTACCCCGTCATCTATGTCGAATTTCCCGAGCAGCCTGAACTGAAGCCCAACACGGCCTTCCGCGTAGGTTATCAGCTTGCAGGTGCCGGTCGTTTTGCTGTTGCTTCCTCTGCCCCCAGCTACTACTATCTCTACAGCAATGTTGCTAAGGATAGCATCCGCTACTATGCTATGAACGACACCAACCGCGATGGCGCCAGCCGCTTCGCTTCCCACACCACCCGTGCCGGTATGCTCGACAACCCCTACGATGTTCGTATCTATGACCCCGAGGTCTCCAACAGCCACTGGGCTTCCTATTCATATGGCTACTATCCCATGATCCACCTCATCATCGGACCTTATGAGGAGAAAGCCAAACATGGCGTTGACATCCAGTGCAGCTATGAGGACGATGACATGGCCTTTGGTAAGGTAACGAACGAGAAGGGCGACGAGGTCTGCGGTGTTATTGACTCCGTAACCGAGGGCTCCACTGTTACCTATTATTTCCGTGCTGGTAAGGAAGGACACATCGACTCCGTCTATATCGATGGTGAACTGGCTTGGTCCAACAAGATTCTCAATGACGAGTTTGTCAATGCCAATAACTATGTTGTTATCAGCAGCGACCTCGAGGACTACGAGAATGATACGCTCTTCTTCTTCGGTCTCTCTGGCATTGACGGTGACCACACCATTGAAGCCTTCTTCGGCGCTGGCCGCACTGTTGGCATCAACGATTTCGCTTCCCGTGTCTCTATGAAGATGCAGCCCAACCCCGCCACTTCTCAGGTGCGCCTCTCTGTTGAGGGCGTCAGCGGCATGGTTGATTGCAGCCTCATCGACATGAGCGGTCGCGTGGTCTACAACAACATGATCAACGCCGAGGTTCCCCAGACCATCAGCCTCTCAGGCTTGGCTAAGGGTGCCTACTTCGTCCGCATCACCAACAGCACCTTCTCCAAGGTTGAGAAACTCATTGTCCGCTAATCTCTGTTAGCTGAATATCTCTTAGCGAGAGTGGCCTTATGGTCACTCTCGTTTTTTTTGCTGTTCTTCTGTTTTGACTGCCTTTCTTTAGGGTTTTCTAATCTCTCTTTGTTGTTACTCATTGAGATTCTGTAGCATAGACTGGATTTGAATTAGCGACACAATTATCCTGTCTCTTTGTTATTACTCTATGAGATTCTTGTGGCATTGATTGGAATTGAACCAGTGACACAATTATCCAGTCTCTGTTATTACTCCGTGAGATTCTTGTGGCATCGACTGGAGTTGAACCAGTGACACGGTTTTCCTGTCTCTCTTTGTTATTACTCCGTGAGATGGTTTTAACCTTATTAGCAACATTACTATTATCATCAATAGTTGCATGTCTCTCTTTGTTATTACTCCGTGAGATGGTTTTATCCTGCCATGCTGTCTCTTTTCTTTGTGCATTGCGGTATTCCGATATATTTCATAATTTTTTTGTAGTTTTGTTAATAGAAATAATAACAAGAGAAACTGCAATGAACAGAAGAACAATATTTTGTGTCTGTCTGTTGTTTGTGCTTATGTGCCATTCAGCGCTATTTGCACAAACATCTACTACCCAGGGCAAAGATTTTTGGCTCACTTTTCTACATAATAGTCAATACTCGACAGTCAGCAATGTTACTCATTCTGCTTCCGGCTATAGTAACAGTGATGTAGAACTGACCATTCTTATCTCTGCCAAACGGCCCTGCAATGTCACTATCTCTAATCCACAGAATGGGTGGTCGCAGACTACTTCTGTTTCGCCTGGTGTTGTTACACGCTACCTTGTACCCCGTGCCGCGAATGCCTATAACCCTATAGCCAACTTTGGCACCACTAATAAGACTGGTCTTCACCTCGTGGCTACGGACACTGTCTCTGTCTATGCTTCCAATTTCCACGCTTACAGTTACGACGTTACCAATATCCTGCCTACCCCCACGCTTCAGGACGAATATGTCCTCCAGTTCTATGCCGGCAGTTCTGTCGGTGAGAACGAGTTTGTCGTCATGGCTGTCGAGGATAACACCACTTTCCAGGTCAGGACTACCCAGAACTGCAACCATGTGGCTACCCGTGTCTCCAACGGACGTTGGGGCTACCGCACGGAGAATGTACCCCAAGTGAGGGCGAACAATACCTATACCTATACGCTCAATGCTGGCGAGACGCGTACCTTCGTTACCCTTGAAGGTGTCTATGACCTCTCGGGTACTACTGTCAAAGCCAGCGACTGTAAGAAACTGGCCGTCTTTGTAGGCAACACCCACACTTGCGTCCCATCCTCGGTCTCTGCTGCTGACCACCTTGTGGAGCAGGCCATCCCGGTCAACTACTGGGGCAAGAAATATGTCGTCACGACCTCGCTCCATCGTCTCTATGACCGCTACCGCATCACGTCACTCGAGAACGGCTGTGAGGTCAAGGTGAATGGCAGCGTCAGAACCACCCTCGCCGCCAATCAGACGGTGGAATATGAAATCAGCCAAGGATCAGTGCATTATATAGAGACCTCTAAGCCCGTGGCGGTCTATCTATACATGATGGGTGGCCAGAGGTGTGCTACCTACTCGGGGGTCAGTAATCCGGGCGACCCTTCTATGACACTCATCAACCCTATCGAGCAGCAGGTCTCCGAAATCACATTTGGCACCTTCCGTGCTGTAGAATCGGGGACAGGATTCTTTCACTTTGTTAATATTGTTGCTGAATCTGATGATGTTTCGGGCATCACTCTTGACGGCGCCTCCATCGCCACTTCGTTCTCTGCCATCTCTGGCACGCCCTATTCCTATGCCCGTATCTCCGTCTCGGATGCATCTCACACCCTTAGAGCATCATCGGGTGGCTTTGTCGCTCACGTCTATGGCATCGGCAACTATGAGGGCTATGCCTACTCCGTGGGCTCCAGTGCTATCGACCTCAACCGTCGCCTCTGGGTCAAGAACGGCGAAGCGAAAGAGATGCTCACCTCTTCTTTGGAGAGCGGTGTCAATTTGTGTGCCAACGACGAGCCTACGTTCCGTGTGGAGACCAACTATGACGTTACCTCTGTCAAGTGGATCTACGGAGATGGCTCCGACCCGGTGGTAACCACCTCTCTGGTTACAAACCACAAATACCTTGTCGAGGGCACCTATACGGTCAAAGCCGTTGTCTCGGGTTCGCTCACACGTTGCGACGGTACCGAGGATACTTTGACGACCGAGGTCCATGTTCATGGTCATGGGCCAGGCGAAGTATCACACTCCATCTGTACTCCTGATACCTATACGTGGAACGATGTTACGTACGATGCCACGGGCGACTACACAAAGACAGGCCTTGTATCGGATTTCGGTTGCGACAGTTCTGCCATACTCCATCTTACGGTCAATACATCATCCAGTACCAGATACAGCGTCGAGGCGTGCGACACTTACACATGGTCGGCCTCTGGCAGCAATGGACACGGTACGGGCACATCTTACTCCGTAAGCGGCGTCTATACAGGCACATCCTATGTCAGTGACGACGGATGCCCGAGTGTTGATACCCTTGTTTTGTCCATCAAGAGCAGCACTTCAGGCGATACCAATGCCACGAAGTGCGACGCCTTTACATGGTACGGCAATAGCTATACGTCCAGCGCCACGCCTATCCATACTATTACCAACTCGGTGGGCTGCGACAGCGTGGTGACCTTGCATCTGACCATCAACCGTAGCACTACGGGCGACACCACCGCCACAGTGTGCGACCAGTTCAGCTGGTACGAGCATGAAAACATCACCGCCAGCACCGAGACACTGAAGCACACCTTCTCGGGTGGCAACGCCGCCAGATGTGACAGCGTTGTTACCTTGCATCTGACCATCAATAGTAGCACTTCAGGCGATACCAATGCCACGAAGTGCGACGCCTTTACATGGTACAGCAATAGCTATACGTCCAACGCCACGCCTACCCATACTATTACCAACTCGGTGGGCTGCGACAGCGTGGTGACCTTGCATCTGACCATCAACCGTAGCACTACGGGCGAC
>JAFUVR010000022.1 GCA_017477485.1 Bacteroidales bacterium
CGTTCCTCGCGTTTGAGTTGCGACAGTTCTCTCCGCAGACTGAAGGTGACGAAGATATTGTTTTCGGCAAAGCACATAAGCAATGCGAAAATGATGAGCGTGGCGACGTATGGATTTTTGATGACCCGCCAGGCGACAATCAGCTTTCCTTTCTTGACATCCATGGGGTTCTATTTAACACGTATTCTTTGACCTACGTGAATATTGTCTCCTTTGATTTTGTTTTTCTTTTTCAATGCCTTGACGGTAGTGCCGTAGCGACGCGCTACCGAAGAGAGCGTCTCGCCTCTCTTGACCACGTGATAGCGAGCACCGCCACCGTGTCCACCCCTGGCCCCCTTCGATACTGACACCACTATGGGCTGGCGTGCCAGCGAGTCGCGCGTCCAAGTGTAGACGCTGTCAATATTCATCAGAAAAGGCTGGAGGTGGCGAGAGGGCAAGCACACCGTATAGGCACCGCTGGAGGCAGGGATATAGTCGGCACGATACTGCGGGTTGAGGGTGCGCAATTCCGACAGGCTTACGCCGCTTGCCTGAGCGATGTGGCAGAAGAGGGCGTCGTGGTGCAGCGTCACGGTGTCAGAATGTATAGGAAGTTCAAACTCGGTGGCACGGAGTCCGTGGTCGGGATAGAAATTCATCACATAGATGGCGCCAATCAATGCAGGAATATACCCGCGTGTCTCTCTCGGCAGGTAGGGATAAATCTCCCAGAACGATGTCTTACCTCCCGAACGAGCAATACCCTTGTTGATATTGCCCGGCCCGCAGTTGTAAGCAGCTATGGCGAGCGTCCAGTCGTTGAAGACCCCGTAGAGGTCTTTCAGGTAGCGTGCAGCGGCCACAGTAGATTTGAACGGGTCGCGACGGTCGTCAACCACAGAGTTGACTTCGAGGTCATACAACTTTCCCGTGCTATACATAAACTGCCATAGTCCGGCAGCCCCCACCCGTGAGGTTGCCATGGGATTCATTGCTGATTCTATAATAGTCAAGTATTTCAGCTCTTCCGGGACCCCGTGGCGTGTCAGCACCTCCTCAAACATAGGGTAATAGTATTCCGAAAGAGTGAGCATCACATCCAGACGTGTGCTCATGATTTTCAAATACAGGCGTATGTATGCACGCACCTCGCTGTTGTAGGTCAGCGGGAAGACAGTGTGCATCGATTTCAGCCGGCGGATGATGATAGAGTCGGGCATCTGATCGAAGGCTTCGAGCACATCTTCACGAACATGGCGCGTGTGCCCCGTAGCGTATTTCTTCATGTAATAGCTGTCCATCAAACTGTCGTAGGCATTCACATATACATGCCCCATCCGCTCAACATCGGTCTGGGAGGAAACCCGCTGCGATAGCAGGGTGAATAACAGAAGCAGTGGGATGATAAGGTAGTTTTTCATAGCGGCTGTTCTTTGGATAGTTGCAAAAAAAGACAAGATGTAATATTATTAACGTCATATTTGTTTTATTTCGTATCTGATTTGTTGAAAAATTGTTGATAAAATGAGGGGGAAATGGCGAAACAAAATAATTAGAAACGATTTGAAAATATTGAGTAAATTTGCAACAAAATTCCAATAATTGTTCAACCATTATAACACACACAACTATGGCAATCGTAGTAAACGACCAGACATTCCAATCACTGATAGCAACCGATAAACCCGTCCTTGTCGATTTCAGCGCCACATGGTGCGGTCCGTGCAAGGCACTGGCGCCCACCATCGAAGAGGTCGCCACCGAATTCGAGGGGCGTGCCGTTGTGGCAAAAGCCGACGTGGATGAATGCCCCGAACTTTCAGCCCGTTTCGCCATCCGCAGCGTCCCCACAGTGCTTTTCTTCAAAGGCGGCGAGGTAAAGGACAAGAGCATCGGCAATGTACCCAAACACATGATCGTCGAAAAACTCAACGCACTGCTCTAAGCCCAAGTCTTTCGTCGTGACAACCGATAAACCGCTTTTTTCGGAATTAGAGTCCTATAAATCACTCGATTTCTTTGCCCGTCAGGTGGTAGAGGGCTTCGTTACGGGACTCCACAAAAGTCCTTTTCACGGATTCTCCGTCGAGTTTGCCGAACATCGCCAATACAACCGTGGCGAATCGACACGCAATATCGACTGGAAACTCTTCGCCCGCACCGACAAGCTCTTCGTCAAGCGTTTCGAAGAGGAGACCAATCTGCGATGCCAGCTCGTGGTGGACCAAAGCAGTTCCATGCTCTTCCCCTTGGAGGGACATGGACGGCTCGACCGACCCAACAAACTCACTTTTGCGGTCTATGCCTCAGCCCTTTTGGTAGAGCTCCTCTCGCGCCAGCGCGATGCCTTCGGTCTGACGTTGCTGTCCGACGGCATCGACCAACAGACCGAATGCCGGAGCAGCTCGGTCCATCGGCGCTATGTCATGCAGCTTCTCGAAGCCCTCATTCATCAGCCCGTCGATTCGCACAGACAGCCCCGCACCACAAGCATCGCCGAAAGCCTGCACCTCACTGCCGAACGGCTCCATCGGCGCTCACTGGTGGTCATCTTCACCGATGCTTTTGTCCGCGACGAAGAACGGGAGCCCCTCATGGATGCACTGCGACATCTGCGCCACAACAAACACGAGGTGTTGCTCTTCCACACGATGGACCACCGACACGAAGTCTCTTTCGAGTTTGATAATAGGCCGACCGAGTTTATCGACCTCGAAACCGGACGCCATCTCAAGGTGCAGCCAGCCGAAGTGGCCGAGCACTATCGGGAGGCGGCGGCGCGACAAACATCCGAAATCAAACGACAGGCGGTGCAGTATCGCATCGATTACCAACCTGTCGACGTGGGCAAAGGGTTCGAGCCAGTCATGCTGCCATTCCTTCTGAAACGTTCACGCCATTTCTGACCTCACCTGACGTTCCGTTTCATTGAACCGTTTTGTTCGCTTGATTGTTTTTGATTTATAGTGACTCACGACCTTCGGTTCTCGCCGCGGCAATGTACGCAAGCTTCCATCGCTCTCGGCTTATCGAAAACATTCGGTTTTTAATCACGTCAGAAGAAAGGGGCCTTGCCATTATCCCCGATTATTTGGCAAAAAAGCCTGCAGGCCTTACGATATCGCACATTTTTTTGTCAGTATGCAATAAAAAACATATCTTTGCACTTTCGATAATTTAACACAAAAACAATATAATGAGCCCCAAAAAGTACACCCTGGTTATCAATCCCGGTGCAACCTCAACAAAGGTAGCCATCTATGATGGCGAGACCGAAATCGTTACCGAAAACATCAACCATCCCATCGAAGAGGTGAAACGCTACAAAGAGGTAGCCGACCAGTTCGACTTCCGCAAGAACGCCATTCTCGAGATGGTCAAAAAGAACGGCATCGCCCTCAGCGATATCGCCATCGTCATGGGCCGTGGCGGACTCACCCGTCCCTGCGAGAGCGGCATCTACCGTGTCAATGAGGTGATGAAGCAGGAGTGCCGTCAGGGCGTGCAGGGAAAACACGCATGCAACCTCGGTGCCCTCATCGGCGACTCTATCGCCCACGACCTCGGCATGGAATATGCCTATATTGCCGACCCCGGCATCGTTGACGAACGTCCCGAATATGCTCGCCTGAGCGGGCATCCCGTCTTCGACCTCGACCCGCGTACCGAGGGTGTCATCTGGCATTGCCTCAACCAGAAGATGACGGCCAAGCGCTACGCCCGCGAACTAGGCAAACGTTATGAGGACCTCAACCTCATCATTGCCCACATGGGTGGTGGTGTCAGCGTGGCAGCCCATGCTCATGGCAAAGCCATCGAGGTCAACAAGGCTCTCTGTGGCTATGGTCCTTTCTCGCCCACGCGCAGCGGCTACATCAGCACCAGCAAGCTGGTGGATGTCTGCTTCAGTGGCAAATACACCAAAGAGGAGATCTTCAAAATGGTTACCGCTGACGGCGGCTTCGTAGCCTACCTCAACACCAACGATGCCTACGAGGTGGAGAAGAAAGCCTTGGCCGGAGACGAGCGCTGCAAGCTTCTCGTCGATGCTTTCTGCTATCAAGTGTCGCAGGAAATCTGCAAGTGTGCTGCCTCGCTGCGAGGCAAGGTTGACGCCATTCTGCTCACCGGCGGTATCGCCTACAGCAAGCCATGGATGGCACAGATCACCGAGCAGATTGACTGGGTGGCCCCCGTCAAGGTCTACAAAGGCGAGAACGAAATGCTTGCCCTTGCCATCTGCGGAAAAGAAATCCTCGATGGCAGTGCCGAAATCAAGGAGTTTGTCTAATCAGTCTTTTACTCATATCGGGACAGCACGTTTTCGTCTGTCCCTTTTTTTCATAATCCGTTATAATGTTACAATCATGAAAAAAATCATTCTGACTCTCGCCCTCATGGCACTAACTTTTGCCGGCATAGCCCAGAAGAACGCCAAGAATCCCGGTAAGGCATCCTATCCGCTCAAGGACTTCAACGATTCGGCCTCCTACGCCATCGGGAAGGACATGTTCAACAGTTGGAAAAACCAAGACCTCGGCATCAACGTCAGAGCTGTGGCAGCCGCACTGATAGCCTGTGCCGACGGCACCCACGACTGGGACGATGAGATGATGCGCTCCCTGCTGATGCGTTTCCAGCAGTCTTTTGAGCAGCGCCAGCATGCCAGCGTGCAGGAGAATATAGACAAGGGCAAGGCTTTCCTCGCCGAGAATGCCAAGGATCCCTCCGTACAGACTACCGCCAGCGGCCTGCAGTACAAAATGATTAAACCCGGCAACGGGAAACGTCCCAAAGCCGAAGACATGGTGAAGGTGCATTACACCGGCACATTGATTGACGGACGCACTTTCGACAGCAGTATAGAGCGCGGCGAGCCTATCACCTTCCCTCTCAACCAAGTCATTCCGGGCTGGAGCGAAGGAGTACAGCTCATGGACGAAGGCAGCACCTATAAACTCTTCATCCCCTACGACCTTGCCTACGGCGAGATGGGTGCTGGCATCATACCTCCTGGAGCTACCATCATCTTCGAGGTTCAACTACTCGAAATCAATCCTAAGGACCAACAATAAAAGACGTTCTCGTTGGCTTCCCTAAGGGATTCGCTGGTTTTTCATCAAAAAGGAGTCCTTGCGGCTCCTTTTTCGTTACCGACGACCATCGTTTTTCCATTCGCACTTCTGCCATCGAGATTTTCTCTCCTATTCCACGCTCCGAGGTCCTTTTCACGACTCTATACCACAGCTGTTATCATCTTTCTGCCGTCATAATGAATACTTTCGGTTCACACTTCCGCCTTACCACCTTTGGAGAGTCTCACGGCCCCGCCATAGGGGGCGTCATAGATGGATGTCCGGCGGGACTCACTATCGATAGGGAATGGATTCGAAGGGACCTCTCGCGACGTCGTGGAGATGGTATGACAGACACCACGTCACGCCATGAGTCCGACGAGGTAGAATGGCTTTCGGGTCTCATCGACGGACAGACGACGGGCACGCCGATAGCCTTCATTGTCCGCAACAAGGATGCACGTTCTTCCGACTACGACAATCTCCGTCACTGCTATCGTCCCGGACACGCCGACTATACCTATCAGCAACGCTATGGCCTGCGCGACCATCGGGGCGGCGGACGCGCGTCGGGACGCGAGACCGTGGCTCGCGTGGTGGCCGGAGCTATAGCCAAACAGTTGCTCCACAAGCAGAATGTCAGCATCCAAGCCACGGCGCATGTGCCAGAACGACGCACTGCCGACGACACTTACGGGGGAGTGGTAGAATGCGAGATTGCTGGACTCCCTGCCGGGTTGGGCAACCCTGTCTTTGGGAAAATCAACGCACTGCTTGCTGCTGCCATGATGTCCATTCCGTCGGCCATAGGCTTCGAGATGGGGTCTGGATTTGCCGCTGCCGGCATGACGGGACGCGAGTTTGTAGACCCATGGAACCCAGCGGACCCGTCGTCACTCACCCAAACCAACCATTGCGGCGGCCTACAGGGCGGCATCACCAATGGTATGCCGGTTACATTTCGTGTGGCCTTTCATCCAGCAGCCACACAACTCGGAGCCACCGAATGTCTTGCCGATGACGGGACCCTACAGACCATCGCCATCACCGGTCGCCACGACCGCTGCCATGTCCTCCGCTGCCCTGTCATCGTCGAATCCATGGCAGCCATCACCCTCCTCGATGTGCTCCTGCAAAAATGAGGAAAAAAAAACACCAAACCCATAACAAAAATAAAACTCAGCGAGACTTTATGTCGAACAATCTATTGCCTATGAGCACAAAAACAACGCCATTGATAGTATCCCTTTTGCTGGTCCTGCTGTCAGCATGTCACCACGACGACACATTCACTATCCAAGGTACCCTCGAGGGAGGAGCAGGAAAAACGGTCTATATAGAAGAACTCACACCCTCCGAACCGCTCTTCCTCGACAGTATCCGCCTCGACAATGAAGGCAAATTCTCCTACTCGTGCAAGTTGCCCTATGCCACGTTCTACAACTTGCATGTTACGCCGACCAACTACGTCATGCTCCTGCCCGAAGGAGGCGACAAGATAGTGCTCAGCGGCCAGTATGACAATCTGGAAGGGACTTACGAGGTGCGCGGCTCTTATGGCACCATGCTCCTGTGGCAGCTACAGTCCTATAGCAATATGGGCAGCGAAAAGCTGAGCGAGATCGTCAGCATCGACCAGCAGAACCGGCAGACCTATGCCACCGACACGGCAGCCTACCGCATGGCCAAACAGGTTACGGACTCGATGTATTACGAGGCTTACACCGAACAGTCGGACTACATCAAAAAGTTCATCAATGACAATCAAGGTTCTCTGGCAACGCTCATAGCGCTCTATAAGCCTTTTGGCCGTTCGCACGCATTGATTGACATCGAGCGCGACCCGGGCCTCCTCGTCTATTACGAGCAGGTGCTGGAGGGTCTTGAGCAGTCTCACCCCGACAACCCACACACCATGCATTTCAAAAACTCCGTCGCCTATCTACAGCACCGTTTGGAGCAGTATCAGCAGCAACAGCAGCAAGATCTGTCCATCTCGGTAGGCGACCAATAAACGGCAGGAGCCCATGCGCGACAAGATTTATTTCATCACCGACGCTCACCTCGGAACTGGACCAGACACGGCACAGCGCGAGCATCAGCTCTGCCAGTGGCTGGAAAGCATACGTGCCGACGCTCGAATGCTCTTCCTCTTGGGCGACATGTTCGACTATTGGTTCACCTATCGATATGTGGTGCCCCGTGGGCACATACGTCTCTTAGGCAAACTGGCCGAAATGGCTGACGACGGAGTGGAACTACACTATTTCTTGGGCAACCACGACATGTGGCTCTTCGATTATCTTACATCAGAGATGTCCATCACCATGCACGATGATCCGGCACTGATGACGATCGACGGCAAACGGTTCCTCATAGGCCACGGCGACGGCCTGGGGCATCTCGACCCACACTACGACCGGCTGCGCCGTATCTTCCGCAGCCGTCTCAACCAGCGACTCTTTTCTTGTCTTCCTCAGTGGCTCACCTTCGGCATCGCCACGGGCTGGAGCCGAAAGAGCCGTAGCTCGCACCCTGTCGAAAGCGAACGCTACATGGGCGACAGCCGTGAGGGCATTGTCCTGCATTGCCGCCAACAAATGATGAACGAGCCTATAGACTTCTGCGTCTTTGGCCATCGCCACACCCCCCTCTCGCGCATCATCACCGCCGACAATGGACGACAATCACTCTATGTCAATGTTGGCGACTGGCTCGACCACCGCTCCTACGCTGTCTATACCCATTCCGACGGCCTTCAGCTTTGCGAATGGGCCTTCCAGCAGAGATAAATGCCTCTCCGACCAAAAAAACTGCTTGTCCGTAGAAGTGGAGAGGAGACAAAGCATAGGGACCGTGACAGAGAAAATGGGGTGGGCCATGGTATTGTTAACCGGCATCACGAAAGACGCCGTTACAGTATTGACCTTCAAAGACGGGCTCGAACACCCAATCATAGCGGACAAAAGTGAAAGCCGCCATACAGTATTGACAGCAAAGACATGCGACATCCTCTAATCACCGACGTCTCGTTGTTACTACTGGATGTTGAGCAATTTATGTACCTGAAGAGAGAGACGCCAGTGGGGATGACGGAGGCAGTAGTCGATGACTGCGGGTGCATTGTCTGTACGTGAACCATCGACAGTCTGGCTACATGGCTGAAGGAAATAGTGGCGGACTTTAATGGACTGATAGTAGTGTTCTACGTTCTGTCCTGTGTAGACCACCTTGAGCTCGTCGGCCTCGTGAATGGCAAGTGTAGCATCGCTTTTGGGCGAGAGCGTTACCCAGTCGATACCGGGAGGCAGCAAGTGAGTGCCATTAGTCTCAACAGCAATACGATAGCCACGGGAGTGGAGCACCTCGACAAGCAGAGTGTCGACCTGAAGAGAGGGCTCGCCGCCAGTCAGAACCGCAAACCGTGACGGATAGGGAGCTATGGCATCGAGAATGTCGGCCACCGACATAGGACGGTAGTCTTCAAAGTCGGTGTCGCAGAAAGGGCAGCGAAGGTTGCATCCGCTAAAGCGGATAAAGACGGCGGGGGTACCGGTGTTGGCGCCCTCACCTTGAAGGGAATAGAATATCTCGTTGATACGATACATCAGTCGCGCTCGTAGGAAGCCATATTGCCCTCTGATTCTTGCACTGTTACTTTGTAGCAGTTTTCCACATTGTCGCATATCCAACGTGCCATATTCTCGGCGGAAGGGTTGACGTCGAGGACCTCGTTGATGTAGCGGTGGTCGAATTTCTCTTTGACGATGCGATTGATGTGGGTGAAGTCGGTAACCATACCATCCTGATTGAGTTGGGCTGCACGACAGTAGACAGTGATAACCCAATTGTGGCCATGGAGGTTCTCGCACTTGCTTTCGTAGGAAAGCATAAGGTTGTGGGCTGCCGATATGGTAAGGGTTTTCTGAACGTAATACATTGTTATATAAATATGATATGAAGAAATTGGGTATTATTTTTTAACAAAAGGGAGGTCGGTGAGCCGCTATGCCCTAATGGGTGTCGGAGTCGTAGAGCGTGGTGTCGGCAATGCCGGCCTCGCGGAGCGCCTGACGGCGTTCGAGGCATGTGGCGCATTGTCCGCAGTGATGTTCTCCACCTTTGTAGCAGGAGTAGGTCTCGCTGTAGTCGATGCCAAGAAGCTTGCCACGCAGGGCAATGTCAGTCTTAGTGAGTCCCGTATAGGGGGCAACGAGATCGATGCCTTCGTAGGTTCCGGCGGACACGGCCTGGCTCATGGCCTGCACGAAGGCAGGACGGCAGTCGGGATAGATGCTGTGGTCGCCCGAATGGTTGGCCATCATAAGATGACGGAGGCCACGGCTCTCGGCTATACCAGCGGCAACGGAGAGCATGATGCCGTTGCGAAAGGGAACGACAGTGGACTGCATGTTTTGCTCATCGTATTGGCCCGTGGGCACCGCGTCGGCACCGGCAAGGAGCGAGGATTTGAGGAATCGCGGCATGAAGTCGAGCGGCACAACCATATATGGAATGCCAAGGCGCTGACAATGCAGACGGGCCATGGGAATCTCACGGCCGTTGTGATTGCTGCCGTAGTCAAAACCCACGGCAAGGGCTATGCGGTCGCGGTAGTCGTAGAGCATGGTAGTAGAATCCATGCCGCCGCTAAGGATAAGCAGGGAATCTTTCATTGGATGACGCGGTTCATTTGTGCCTGTAGACGGGAATGCTTCAGTTCCTGATGGTCAGCATCGGCATAGTTGGCAAAAGGATAGATGGAGATGCCGCCACGGGGCGTGAAGAGACCCGTCACCTCAAGATAACGCGGATTCATAAGACTGACAAGGTCGTTGAGGATGATGTTGATGCAGTCCTCGTGGAAGTCGCCGTGGTTGCGAAACGAGAAAAGGTATAGTTTCAGAGACTTAGATTCCACCATACGTTCTCTCGGGATATAAGAGATAACGATCTTGGCGAAGTCTGGCTGTCCCGTCAGCGGACAGAGCGTGGTGAACTCGGGGCAATTGAATGTTACGAGGTACTCGTTTTCCGGATGTTTGTTGACGAAAGTCTCCAGTATCTGTGGCGCGTAGTTGTCGGGATAGCGCACCTGCTGGTTGCCCAAGAGGGAGATACCCTCCAATTCTTCGGGTGTTCTCATGGTTGTTTTCAGATTTTAGAAGCGGAAAAACAATAGCGCTGTGGTGTTTTTTTGCGTGTGCAAAGTTACTATATTTTCCCGATTGAGAAATAAATATTATTTTTGCATTTGAGATGAGTGCATCGCCCACAGCGTGTGAAAGAGACGGGGTAAAGAGGTGTGGCGGTGCGGACTCTCGTTCCACCACTATAGCCACACAAGAGAGATGCCGAGAACAACAACGACAATAGTGCTGCTGATGTTATGGGCAATAGGCCTTGCAAGCGCAGAAGCACGCCACACGAGAGACACCCTGTTCAGCGGGGGACAAGTGGACTTCATCGAAAACCTTGGCCAATGGGAGCCGCAGGTTCGTTTCAAGGCGGGGATGCACAACGCCACACTCTTTGTCGAAGATCGGGCGTTCACCTTTGTGGTGAAACATGCGACGGGGGACAAAGAACTATCGGTAGCCCATCACGTAAGGCCCATGCGCTACCATGCCTACCGCATGCACTTTGCCGGAGCCCGCGAAGGCTGCAAGCCCCAGGGCTACGAACCGATGGACACCTATGACAACTACTTCATAGGCCGCGATCGGCAACGGTGGCGCAGCCATGTGAGACACTACGAGCGCGTCATCTACGACCAGTTGTACAACGGCATAGACCTCTATCTCTACACGGCAGAGAAGGCCATGAAATACGACTTCTACGTACATCCCGGAGCCGACATAAACCAGATAGTCATGCGCTACGAGGGCACCGACGGTGTGCGGCTGCAAAAAAACGGGAGCCTGCTCGTCAAGACCTCGGCAACGGACGTCGTGGAGCTGATGCCGAGGGCTTTCCAGCCGACGGACACAGGGCAACGCGCCGTGGCGGTGCGCTACGTGGTGAAAGACAACGAGGTGCGTATAACGGCCGAGGGCCACGACCCTTCACTTCCGCTGGTAATCGACCCCCTGCTCTATTTCTCCACCTACACCGGCAGCAGCGCGGACAACTGGGGCACTACAGCCACCTACGACTCCAAGAAGAACACCTACACGTCGGGCATCGTCTTCGACGAAGGCTATCCGGCCTCGTTGGGGGCCTACAGCACCTCCTTTGCGGGCAGTGCCGACATCGGAATCTTCAAGTTCGACACCAGCGGCAGCCAGCGTCTCTACGCCACCTATCTGGGCGGCAGCTACGCAGACATGCCGCACAGTCTCTTTGTCAACGACTTTGACGAGCTGGTAATCTATGGCACCACGGGGTCGCAAAACTTCCCGGTAACCTCCGGCGCCTTTGACACCACCTTCAACGGCGGCAACGCCCTCTACTACGAGTTTTCGGGCATTCCCTATCCCTATGGGAGCGACATCTTCGTGAGCCGCTTCAGCGAGGACGGGTCGCAGCTTATGGCCTCCACCTATGTAGGCGGGTCTGATAACGACGGTCTCAACTTCCGTCACATCTACAACAGCGACCCCATCGTCCTGATGGGCGGCAACGACTCGCTCTACTACAACTACGGCGACGGGGCGCGCGGCGAACTCATCGTTGACGACCAGAACAACGTCTACGTGGGCAGCACCACCTTCAGCACCGACTTTCCCACCACCCTTGGGGCCATACAGGACAGCCTGCA
>JAFUVR010000002.1 GCA_017477485.1 Bacteroidales bacterium
ACACTATCATGAGACTAACAGGGAAAATACACAAGTTATTGCCGCAGGAAGAAATCTCCCTGAAAGATGGCAGCAAACGAATAAAGAACGGTTTTGTCGTGATGTGCGGAGAAGAGTTCCCTAAGACTGTGGCTTTTGAAATGTGGGGGGAAGGGAAGGCATCGATGCTGACCATGCTGAGTGTCGGCGACGAGGTGGACGTCTCATTCTATATCACAAGTAGCGAGACACAAAATGGCGGCTATCGCACCTCACTGCGATGCATGGCGGTGGAGCCGAAGAAAAAAAACGGAGACCAATATATGCCGCCATCCGAGGCTCCGAGCTCTAACACTACACCATGGACAATGCCGACTTACACGTCTGCCGACGACGGCCTGCCGTTTGGCGACGACGAACCACCATTTTAGTCTTTTACGGTAGGCCATGGAAGAAAAAACAGGCAGTACCGTAGGGCTATGGGGTAATTGGGTGAGGGGGCGATTGATTTGTCATCTGGCAACAGCGAGGAGACGTTCATGTAATCCTGATAGAACAATCCAATGGATTCTACATAGTAGATTGTATTCATCTCAATAAATAAAACATGTATGAAAAATATAATTGTAGCAATAGCCTTCGTTATTATTAACAGCATTTGTTTTGCTCAGAGTTATACCCAAAAGTACAACAGCCTGTACGACCGCACAGAATACTATGATTCATACGGAAGGATGATAGGCTATTCAAAATACAACGAGTTATACAACCGCACGGAATACTATAATGCCAATGGTTCATTAGTCAAGACCGAAAACTATAACAGCCTATACAACAGGACCGAAACCAAAAGCAGTAGCGGTAGCATCCAGCAGACAAGAAATTATAATTCTCTATATGGTAGAGAAGACATCAAAGATAGAAACGGCAATGTGATCGGCTATCGAAAATGGAACTCACTATATGAGCGTTATGAGGTATTCAACTCCTACGGGACGATGGTGGGATACTACAAATGGGATGACATGTATGACCGCTGGGAATATCATGAAAGATAATGAAAACCCTACTCAATACCTATTGCCATGACCGAGGAAGATATAGAAAACACCTATAACCCATACGTAGCTAAGCCGATGGGATGCTACGATGCTCTCTATGATGAGGAGAAGCAAAAAGTGAATGAATTAGTCAATTCGGGCAGAACGGATTTGAGTGAAAAGGAATGCCTATTCCTTCTTGAAAAGTATTACTGCGGTTGTGGCCTAACTGGCATAATGCGTTATTATCATCCTATATACGTCTGCCTGCTCAGTCAGAAATCGAAGAAGGTCCGACAGTGGGTTTATCAAAACCATGTTTGGTGCGACGCTACATATTCGGCAGCCGATCTAAAGCGGCTCTACGCGATATGGAATGCATGGCAACAATATCACGATGCCACGGCGGCTGTCATCCTGATGCTGTGTGCACCATTGGAATGGGAGTTCGTAACTCAGCATCTTGAAGCATTGAAAGAGAGTGCACGCAAAGGGCGATACGGCGAGAAAAGACTGCAAAAAATTATTGACGAACGGTTTAGCAAGATTCTGCCGGTCAATAAAGTGGACCGAACAGAAACGATCGTCGGGACAGTAGACACACACCCCGTTACGGAAAAGGAACTCTCTACCCTACCCGACCATGAAAAAGAAATCGTCAAACAAGTCATGGCAATGGGGCTTAACCCTGTTGAGATCAACGGCGAGATTTGAAGACGTGTTCTGAAATCCACAAGGAGCAATAAGATCCGTTGCTGATAATCTTTAGCTCAAATATGGCTTAGGGGGTAGGACGCTATCGGAGAAGAAGAACCTTATTGTGGTCCGTGTTCCTTGCGAGGTTTTCGCTCGGGAGCCACATATCCGGGGCGGAACACCTTGAGTTGTGTGAGCAAGAGAGCGGTGGAGAGAGCCGCTCCCAAAAAATCGCATATAGTGCAGCTAACCCACACCCCCGTCAGTCCGTCCAAACCATTGCGGACAAAGAGTGAGGGGACAATGAACATCATAGGGATAAGGAACAGCACCTGACGCGAAAGACTGGTGACAATGGCGATCCACGGACTGTCGATAGACTGGAAAAACTGCGAATTGACCACCGTATAGCCTATCAGCGGACAAAGGACAATCAGATAGCGCATGGCGGGGATAGCGATGGCCACCATGGCGTCGTCGGTGGTGAAACAGCGGATAATAGGTTCGGGGAAGAGCAACACGACAAGCGTACCCACAAAGGCAATGAGTAGCGTAACCTTCATGGTGAGGAGATAGATTTCCTTAAGACGGTGCTGATGGCCAGCACCATAGTTGTAGCCTGCGATGGGTTGCATTCCTTGGCAAATGCCCAGAAAAAGCATCAGGATAATCAACGTGGCCGAATTGACGATGCCGTTAGCCCCCACGGCAAGGTCGCCGCCATAGCGTATCAACTGACTGTTGAGCAGTGCTACCACGGCACAGCCCGCCACATTCATCGAAAACGGACTGATACCGATGGCCAAGATATTGCGAAAAATATACAGCTTTGGAGCCCACGCGTGGCGACGGAAACAGATGAAAGCCTCATTGGCGCCGCTTCCCGAAGAAGACGACATGCCGCCCGAAGGGTCTGTGAGCGTGGCCGTCATCACGGGACGGCGAAAGTTGAAGCGATTGACTTTGGGATGTGCCGTCGAAAGATGGCGACGAGGTATGAAGTGTGCCACAGCAAAGAGAGATGAGGCAAACATAGAGACAGTTGTTGCCCATGCTGCTCCGGCGATGCCCCAGTCCAACACAATGATGAACAGCGCGTCAAGCAGGATGTTGAGAATGGCGCCCCCTGCGAGGATAAGCATGGCCTTGGTAGGATAGCCCGTGGCACGCATCAATCCAGTGAGATTGAACGTCAGCGTTACGAAAAACATGCCAGGCAACACAATGTCCATATACTCTTGCGCATAGGCGATAGTCCCGTCAGAAGCACCAAAGAGATGCAAGATGGGCTCCATGAAAAGATAGCCACCCAGGACAAAAATAAAACCGAAGAAAAAAGTCAGCAGGAGGCTGTTGCCCAAAATCTTCTCAGCCCACCGTATATCCTTACGTCCCAGTACGATACTCATACGGGCACTGGAACCAGCACCTACCAGCGAACCAAAGGCATGAATGATATTCATCACCGGCATGGTGATTGCCAATCCGGCAATAGCCATGGCCCCCACGTACTGCCCCAGAAAGACTCGGTCGCAGATGTTATAGACCGACGAGATAATCTGGCTGATGATAGCAGGCCATGCGTAGATCCAGAGTAGTTTGGATATTTTTTCGGTTTCTAATTGTTGTGTGGTATCCATAGTAAGGCGAGGCAATATTGGAGCATGGAGGCCCAAGAAACAAACGCGGAGTCGAAAAGATGGGCCGTACCCTTCCGTAGTGCCACCGTGTCAGCCATTAATGCAGGTGGCCATACTTGTTTTCAATGGGCGTGGCATAGATGTCGAGAAAGATTTGTTTGGCGAGGATGCGTTCGTCATTGGAAAGCGCCACGTCGGGATTGTTCACCTTGTCTTTGAATGAGAGGGCACGGAGCAGGAAGCGGTCCTTTTCCGAAGCCGAATAGTGGTCGGAGAAAGAAGTGGTGCCATGCTTAAAGTCATAGGCCACATAATTGCTTGGATGCAGGTGATAGTTGCCACGGATGGCATCGTCGAACAGTGCGGCAATCCGATTGGCATCATCATGACAGGCCTCCAGCTGTTGGGCCGTGAGCGGGCTACCCACTTCAATATGGATGCGTCCTTTCTCCTTAGTGATGCCCGAAAGGGCACTCATGTAGTCCTCATCGGCGGACTTCTCATAGTGGCCTTCGCCGCGAGTCTTGGCCAATTCGATGGCCTTCATCTCGTCGCAAGGTTCAATCTCGTAGGACACCGACACCGGAACCGGGTTCAGCTCGGCCACAGCCTCGGAGAGTGGCTTGTCGCTGCTGATGCCGAACATCTTGATGATGGCGGGGGCCGTCGTATCGTTGCCATCCTTGGTGCGCCCGTTGCCCTGGGCGATCCACACCGACTCCCTGCGTCCGACAATAGTGGAGCGGAGGAAACCAGACAGATAGCTTAGACACTGGAAAAACTCCTTAGGATTGCCCCCACGCTCAATGCCCACCATCTTATTGGCCCTGCCGACCCATTCCATCAGCGGAATGGCGAGGAGATTGGTACCGAAAACAATCTGCGAAGTCTCAAAGCCCTCATCGTACAGTGCGCATTGCAACAGCATGGCATCGAGCGTTATATCGCGATGATTGGAAACAAACAGATAGGGTTGCCCTTTCTTGACCTCGGGGCTGAAATGATAGGTGTACGACGAATGAGAAGCCGACAGGATGCGGCCGAGATTGACGCGCATCACCTTGCCTTGGAGTTCACGCACAGTGCGTATCTGGGAGAGAAAAGCCTTGACTTCGTCGAGTGCTTTATCTGGATATATATATCGGGCCACCGACGAGAAAAGTGGGTCGGACATGATTTTGGTCATGAGCGACGGGATTTCCGCATCGGAGACAGGATGATGGTCTTGCAAACTGGACATTGCTTAGTAATTGAAGTAGTGTAATGTGTAAAAAAAAGAGAAGCAATCAAGTGGTATTGCTATGGCAGTCAGGCAGAATTAGATCAGGTTGCGACTGGCGAACTGGTGGACCAATCCGTTGAACTCGCGGTTGGCACCCGCACCGCGGTAGAGGACCGCGTAAAGAGCTTCGACAATAGGGGCTCGTACTCCCTTTTGCTGCGAGAGTTCGTAGACGGCCTTGACGGCATAATAGCCTTCGGCCACCATCTTCTGCATGATACGGGCCTGCTGGGGGCTATAGCCACGGCCGATAAGTTCGCCAAGGGTATGGTTGCGGCTATGCTTGGAATAGCATGTAGCCAGCATGTCGCTCAGGTAGATATAGGAGGAGAGGTCGCGTCGAGGTTCGACGGGGGCGAAACTGTCGAAGAGACTGGCCATCTCCTTGAGGGCAGCGGCAATAAGCACCGCTATCAGATTGTCGCCATAGCCCAGGGAATGGCAGATACCCACCGCCACGGCATAGACATTCTTCATGATGGCGGCACATTCTATCCCGAGGACATCATTGCTATAGAGCGTGCGAAGGAAATCGCATTCCAGCATGTCGCGCACCCGTTCGGCCAGATGTCTGTTGGACGAGGCCACAGTCAGGTAGGTGAGCATGGACTGCACCACCTCCTCGGCATGCGAAGGGCCACTGACAACGGCGATACATTCTTCCGGCACGCCGTATACCTGGTTGAAAAACTGCGATACAGTGAGGTTTTGGTCGGGCAAGAAGCCCTTGACGGCAGAGATGATATTCTTCCCTTCGAGCATCTCGGGGGTGATACACGACATCGAAGAGCTGAGGAAAGCCGATGGGATGACCACAAAAATATCGTCAGAAGACTCGATGACGGTACGTATGTCTTTATGCACGCGCAGACGCGGTGTTGACGGGAAGTCGTCAATGCGCTCGTCCTCGCGTACCCACCAGTTGATGCGCAGGCCGTTCTGGTCTACGAGAACGTGGGTCAGGCCCAAAGCCCAGCTGCCATCGCCTAACATTGCTATCATAGTCTTATGAATAAAGATAAAGAAAGAGAGTGAGAGATTAAGCCTTGTTGCTTTCGGAGGCCCGTTGCAGTGCGCGGCAGGCATTGTAGGCCACGAAACCGCTGGCCAGTTCGATGCTGCGCTCGTCGACAATCAGATTGGGGCGGTGCAGGTTGCTGAACGGCGTTCCCGGAGGATGGATGCCCACGCGGAAATAGCAGGCGGGGATTTTCTGTGCGAAAAAGGCGAAGTCCTCTGCCGTCATCCGCATATCGAGCCATTCCACCTTGTCTTCTCCCAGATACTCCACAGCATGGTCGTGAACCTGTTGCGTGCAGCGGTCGTCGTTAAAAACATAGGGATATCCATAATCGATAAAAAGGTCACATTCGGCCCCCATGGCCTCGGCAATGCCGCAACTCATCTTGCGTATCTTCTCGTGGCATTCGAGACGCCATTTCTCGTCGAAGGTGCGGATGATACCCTCCATCTTCACCTCGTCGGGTATGATATTGGTGCGTCCATTGCCTATAAACTTGCCAAAGGAGAGGGTGGTAGGCATCATGGGCGACGCATTGCGGCTCACCAGCTGTTGAAGGGCGACGACAATATGAGAGGCCACAAGAATAGGGTCGACGCTGAGATGAGGCGTGGCACCGTGGCCGCCCCTGCCTTTGATGGTCCAGTATAACTCGTCGGTCGATGCCATATACTTGCCCTTACGCATTCCTACATATCCATAGTCCATCTCGGGCAGACAATGGAAGGAATAGATCTCATTGGGTGTCACCTCGTCGAAGAGGCCATCGTCCATCATCATGCGTGCCCCACCCGGATACATCTCTTCGGAGGGCTCGAAGATGAGCATGATGCTGCCATAGAGCTGGTCGCGCAGCTGCGAAAGGATATTGGCGGCACCCAGCAGGGTGCTGGTGTGCATATCATGTCCACAGGCGTGCATGACACCCGGGTTTTCGGAAGCGAAGGGTAGTCCGGTACACTCAGTGATAGGCAGAGCGTCGTAGTCGGCACGGAGGGCCACACAATAGCCGTCAGGGTTCACGCCGCCACGTATCATGGCCATAACTCCCGTCTTGCCTATGCCCTCCTTGGGCTGAAGGCCCATGTCGCGCAAGCGTTCAGCAACATAGTGCATCGTGCCAAACTCCTGCTGCGACAATTCGGGATGCTGATGAAGGTAGCGGCGCCAGGTGATGACCTCGTCGAACTGGGCATGAGCCAAGTCTTTGATTTTTTCGATCATGAGCAAAAATAATTAGTATTCGAATAGTGCCATCATTGGGATTAAACCACGTCAATCTTCATGAAATTGGTTTCGGCACCTACCGGACGAGCGTGGAACCCGCCACTGATAATGACAATATCGCCTGGATGCAGGTTAAACTCGTCAGCCACCATCTTTTTCGACATCTCCAGGATATGGTCAAGTGAGTAGTATAGGTCCTTGATGCCAATAGTATAAACGCCATAGTTGAGTGTAAGGCCCTGGGCGATGGCGTCGTCAAAGGTGAGGGCCACGATGGGGCAGATAGGAGCCAGGTTGCTGATCAGCCGAGCGCTGACGCCCTTCTTTGTCGGCACGATAATCACCTTGGCGTTCAGCTCATTGGCACTCTCGGCCACATTATAGCACATGGCCTCGGCAATGGTGGTAGCCTTTGTTTTGGCAAAGATATTGCTGTACTCGTGAGACTCCTCAATATGCTCGCAGATACGAGCCATGTAGCGCACCGCTTCGACAGGATAGTCACCAGTAGTGGTCTCACCGGAGAGCATGACGGCATCGGCGCCCAGGTAGACGGCATTGGCGATGTCGGTAACCTCGGCACGTGTAGGACGCACGTTGTGTTTCATGCTTTCGAGCATCTCTGTGGCGATGATGCACACCTTGCCATAGCGGCGGCAGGTGCTGACGATGCGTTTCTGATAGATCGGCAAGTCCTCCATAGGAGCCTCCACGCCGAGGTCGCCACGTGCCACCATGATGCCATCGGCGGCTGCCGTGATATCGTTGAGGTTGTCCATGCCGTGGAGATTCTCTATCTTAGCGATGACACGCATGTCAGAGCGGCCTTCTTCGGCCAGCAGCTGGCGTACTTCGCGGATGTCGTCGGCAGTAGAGACAAACGAACAGGCGAGAAAATCGCCGTCGTGATGACAGGCGTATTTGATATCCTCGCGGTCGGCTTCGGAGATAAACGGGAGATTAAGAAAGACGCCCGGCACGCTGATGCTCTTGTGGCTGCCAAAATAGCCACCTTTGAGCACCCGACAGGTCACGCCGTCGGCTTCAATGCTCACAACACGCAGCTCCATCAATCCGTTTTCGAGCAACACGATGTTGTCCACCTGCATATTGTCGATGGCCTGTGCATGGTTGAGCGAGAAACGGTGTTCGTCGCCCACCACCGTCTGACGCACGATGCGGACCAGGTTTCCTTCCGACAGGGTAACACCATCGTCCACCATCAGTCCGTTGCGGAGTTCAGGCCCCTTGGTGTCGTACATAATGGCAATTGTCTTGCCCGTGCGACGGCGCACCTCCTTGACGGTAGCCACGGCCTGTTGCTTTTCTTGTTCGGTGGCGTGGGAGAAATTGATACGAGCCACATTGGCACCTGCCAGCACCATCTGCTCGAAGATATCGGGGGTGTTGCTGGCAGGGCCTATGCTGGTTACAATCTTTGTTTTTTTCATAGTTGGATGCTATAGCCTACTATAGCGACAGATAAAAGGGATTCTATGGGAAGTGTTTTTTTAGGCGGTGAGATTGCTTAGGCCTTCTTGACGAGAATATCGACGGGCTGTCCCTCGACAATTTCGATTTGCTGCTTGCCGCCATCGGTGATAGCAGGTACAAGCAGAAGTTCGGTGGCAAGAATCTCGTTGCAGATATAGGTGCGGAAATGCTCCACTGCGGTGTTCCATTCGCCTTGCTGCAGTTCGACACGGATTCTGTCGGTAACGTCAAAGCCCTCCTTGCGGATATTCTGGATACGGTTGACCAATTCGCGGGCCATGCCCTCCTCGCGGAGTTCGTCGGTCAGCGTGATGTCAAGGGCCACGGTGAGGCTGCCCTCATTGGCTACCACCCATCCGGGGATGTCCTGAGTGGCAATCTCCACATCGGACAATGTCAGCTCGACGGGCTGTCCATCCACAGTGAGCTCATAGCGGCCAGTATTCTCCAGCTGGTTGATCTGTTCTTGCGAGAAAGCAACAATAGTGTTGCCCAGCGTCTTCATGATTTTGCCGTAGCGAGGGCCGAGCGTCTTGAAATTGGCCTTAATCTTCTTGACGAGCAGGTTGTTGTCGGCAGCAAGAAACTCGACCGCCTTGACGTTCAGCTCGGAACAAATCAGGTTGGACACAGCCTCAATCTGATGGCGCTGATGCTCGCTGCGCACGGGGATGGTGATCTTGGCCAGCGGCTGACGCACACGCAGGTTGCTCTTCTTACGGAGCGAAAGGCCCATGGAGCAAATCTGCTGTGCCAGCTGCATACGTTCCTCCAAATCCTTGTCGATCTGATTCTCATCGACGGTGGGGAAGGGGCAGTGGTGCACCGATTCAACATTGTAGCGACGCGTGACGGCGTTGAGATCGGCAAACATCCTTTCGCTGAAGAAAGGTGCTATGGGCGACATGAGGCGTGCAAGGGTTTCGAGGCAGGTATAGAGGGTCTGATAGGCGGAGATCTTGTCGGTGCTGTAGTCGCCTTTCCAGAAGCGGCGACGGCAGAGACGCACATACCAGTTGCTCAGATAGGCATCGACAAATTCCTGGATGGCACGGCCGGCACGTGTGGGCTCGTAGTCATCGAGGGCCGCCTGAACATCCTTGACGAGGGTGTTGAGCTGGCTGAGAATCCAGCGGTCAATCTCGGGACGCTGCTCTTTGGGCAGGTCGGCCTCCTTATATTCAAAGCCATCGATATTGGCATAGAGGGCAAAGAAACTATAGGTGTTGTAGAGCGTGCCAAAGAGTTTGCGGCGCACCTCATCGACACCCTCCACGTCGAACTTCAGGTTATCCCACGGCTGCGAGTTGGTAATCATATACCAGCGTGTAGCATCGGGACCATATTTGGCAAGGGTCTCGAAGGGATCGACGCCGTTGCCCAAGCGCTTGGACATCTTGTTACCGTTCTTGTCGAGCACAAGACCGTTGCTGATAACATTTTTGAAGGCCACGCTGTCGAAACACATGGTGGCCAAGGCGTGCAAGGTGTAGAACCAGCCACGCGTCTGGTCGACGCCTTCAGCGATGAAGTCGGCCGGGAAATTGCTCTCGTTGAGCTTGCCAGCCTCGCCCATGTAGTGCATCTGCGCGTAGGGCATGGCGCCGCTGTCGAACCACACGTCGATGAGGTCGGGCTCGCGCATCATGCGTTTGCCCGAGGGCGAGACGAGGACCACGCCGTCAATATAGGGGCGGTGGAGGTCGAAAGCCTTATAGTCGTTGCTCTTGTAGGGATTGTCGTTCATAAAACCGGCAGCCACCGACTTGTCAATCTCCCTGCGGAGTTCCTCGACACTGCCGATACAGATTTCCTCCTTGCCATCCTCGGTGCGCCAGATGGGCAGCGGGGTGCCCCAATAGCGACTGCGGCTGAGGTTCCAGTCAACGATATTCTCCAGCCAGTTGCCAAAACGGCCCGAGCCCGTGGCCTCAGGCTTCCAATTGATGGTCTTGTTGAGCTCGATGAGGCGGTCTTTTACTGCCGTAGTGCGGATAAACCAGCTGTCCAGCGGATAGTAGAGCACCGGCTTGTCGGTACGCCAGCAGTGGGGATAGCTATGGGTGTGTTTTTCGCTCTTGAAGAGTTTGCCCTCGCCTTTGAGCATCACCACGATCTCGATGTCGAGCGACATATCCTTCTCGGTCTTAGTGCTGTCATAGGCATTCTTGACATACTTGCCAGCATAGGCGGCATAGAGCGTCTGGTTGATGTTGGCCTTGACCCATTCGGGGTCGAGGTCCTCGATGCGTGCGAAGCGTCCGGAGCGGTCCACCATAGGCATCTGCTTGCCGTCGCGGTCGAAGAGGAGCAACTCGCCGATGCCGGCCTTTTTAGCCACGCGGGCATCATCGGCACCAAAGGTAGGTGCGATATGGACAATGCCAGTACCATCCTCGGTGGTAACATAGTCGCCCAGGATGATGCGGAAGGCGTCGTCGCCCGTAGGCTTCACCCAGGGGATGAGCTGCTCATAGCGCAGGCCTTCGAGGTCGCGGCCTTTACATTCGCCCAAGATTTCGAATGGCAGGTCCTTGTCGCCAGCCTTGAAGGCAGCGAAGCGCTCGTCCATAGGCGTGTCGTTTTCCTTGAAGAAAGAGCCGACAAGCGCCTTGGCCATGATGATACGGCAGGGCTGCGCCATGTAGGGATTGACCGTGCGGAGCATCACATATTCGATGGAGGGGCCCACACAGAGGGCAGTGTTGGAAGGCAGCGTCCACGGCGTAGTGGTCCACGCCACGGCATAGGTAGGCAGGTCTGCGGCAGCCCTCTGCATCGTGAATTTGGCATCCACCGCAGTGTTGCTGTCCGTCAGTCGGAACATGGCTACACAGGTGGTATCCTTCACGTCGCGATAGCAGCCGGGCAGGTTGAGTTCATGGCTGCTGAGGCCGGTACCGGCAGCAGGCGAGAATGGCTGAATGGTATAGCCCTTGTAGAGTAAGTCTTTGTCATAAAGCATCTTGAGCAGATACCACAAACTCTCGATGTATTCGTTCTCGAAAGTGATATAGGGGTTCTTGAGGTCCACCCAATAGCCCATCTGTTTGGTGAGTTCATCCCATAGGTACTTGTATTTCAACACCTCGGTACGGCAGGCCTTGTTGTATTCGTCAACCGAAATCTTCTTGCCGATATCCTCCTTGGTGATGCCGAGGTTCTTCTCCACACCCAGCTCTACGGGCAAGCCATGAGTGTCCCATCCTGCTTTGCGGTCCACATGATAGCCCCGCAGAGCCTTGTAGCGGCAGAAGAGGTCCTTAATGGTGCGGGCCATGACATGATGGATGCCCGGTTTGCCGTTGGCTGACGGAGGACCATCGTAGAAGACATAGGAGGGATGACCTTCGGACAATTTCTGTCCCTTCTCAAAAATATCGTTCTCTTCCCAGTATTTGCGGACTTCCTCGCCGATGCGGGTCAGGTCCAGCTGTTTATATTCGTTGTATTTCATTGAGTGTTTTTTGGATTGGACTGTCTTATTCTTTAGAGGATATAGAGGTTCTGTGAGTTCTGTCGGTTCCATATTATTTGCTGCCTATGGCAATCACCTCTTGGTTCACCTTCCTCACTCGGTCGGCATTCACCTTCATCTCCTTGCGGTCGTAGGTCATCAAGCCGTTGACCTCGCCTTCGACATCGGTAGTCTGGGTGTAGACCGCAGCAGAGAATCCACGGCGCACAAAGCCCTTCAACTCCTCAGCATATTTAACATACTCGTCGGTAACCTCGTCCTTGCTCTTAAACTGTATGTAGCCCCAGTTGCGCTTGTCCCACCAGAGGTGGTTCTCCATGGCGAAGCCGATGCCGCCGTATTCGCCCAACACATTCACTCGGTTGGGGTCGGTGAGATACATGGCAGGACCGGGGTAGTTATGCAAGTCGATGATATCGCCGCAGTTGCGGTGGTTGCCGCCCGAGGCGGTATTGATCAGACGGGAGGCATCCTGCTCCTGCGTCCATGCCACCACCTCTTCGGTAGCAAACTGGCCCCAAGCCTCGTTGAAGGGGGTCCACACCACCACACAAGGATGCTGACGGCAGAGGCTGATGATCTCGCCCCACTCGTGGTAGAAATTGCTCACCGAGGCAGGGGTACGCTTGCGGTCGGTACCACCGCCGTAGGTGCGGGGTTCCCACTCGTTGCCACGGTCGCCGCTGGGCATATCCTGCCACACGATGATGCCCTCGCGGTCGCAATGGTAGTACCAGCGGTCGGGCTCCACCTTGACATGCTTGCGAATCATGTTAAAACCTAATTCCTTGGTTTTCTTTATGTCGTAGAGCAGAGCCTCGTCGGTGGGGGCAGTGTAGAGTCCGTCGGGGAACCAACCCTGATCCAGCGGCCCATAGTGGAAATAGTTCTTGCCATTGAGTTGCATACGCACCACGCCATTGTCGTCGCGCACGGCGGCGATGCTGCGCATGGCAGCGTATGAATCGGCCTCGTCAATGACTTTGCCATCGCGATAGAGTCTGAGTTTCACATTGTAGAGATAAGGCGTCTCGGGGCTCCACAGTTTGGCATCGGCTACGGCCACACGCAGTGCACCATTGGCCACACCCTTAGCACGTCCCACCTCGCGGCTGCCGTCCAGCACAATAGCTTCGACAATATCGTGGTTACGGCTACAGGCAGTCTTGACATGAAATTCAAACGTGCCATTAACGATATCGGCCACAGCCTCCACGTGGTTGATATGGTTCTCGCCCACGGGCTCAAGCCACACCGTCTGCCAGATGCCTGTAACAGCGGTATACCAGATGCTGCGGGGATTCCACGTCTGCTTGCCGACAGGCTGATAGCCCTTGTCTGTCGGGTCCCACACTCGCACTACGAGTTTCTGACTGCCCTTCTTATTGAGATAAGGTGTGATGTCGAACGAGAAGCCAGCATAGCCACCCTGATGGGTGCCAATCATGATGTCGTTGATATAGACATCTGTTTTCCAGTCTACGGCGCCGAAATGAAGCATCACATGCTTGTTCTTCCAAGCTGACGGAACGGTGAACTCGCGATGGTACCACAGCTCCTGGTTCTCGCCCACGCTCTTCTGCACGCCCGACAACGACGACTCCACGCAGAAAGGCACCAGAATCTTGCCGTCATACTGGGCAGGTTCCACCTTGCCTTTATCGAGGATAGCATAGTCCCACAGTCCATTGAGGTTCTGCCAGTCGGTGCGCTGCAAGATAGGACGCGGATACTCGGGCAGGGGGTTCTGCGGGTCCACCTTGTCGGCCCACGGCGTCTTGATCTTGTCACCGGCAGGCTGCCACTGAGCCATCGAGACAATCGCAATAAGCGATAAAACAGTAGTCAGAATAATCTTTTTCATAATCATCATATTAATATTATCAAAATACAACCATTCAGGCATTTGGCCATTAACCGTCATGTATGCCACAAAGCCACACCAAAACATTAATTCTCAACAATCAACATTTTGCATGGTCTCATAAGCAGAATTGCAAATATACAAAAAAACGCAAAAACAGCAGACCGACAAATCCGCCGCGAACCAGCATGTATTCGCGCCCGACATTACAGACCACAATCAGACGTATGGGTAACTTTTTTTATCGTAAATCATAGGGCTAATTTTATGTCACGAATATAGCGACCCAATCGCATCCAGCCTGGTCACATCAAGAGAGACGACACGACACCACATTACGGAAGGCCGCAATAGTAGAAACAGATGGTTTATCGCCGATTGAAGACAGCGCTAATGCGTCTATGCAGTCATCGGCCACCACATCCACAAACACCAACAAAGAAGGCTGGCGGAGGTGGTAATTCCGCAATAGTGATATGGAGCGATAAATAAGGGCTGGAGAGTTTGAAAAAAAGAGTATTTTTGCAGATTAATTTTTCTTCCGTATCGCTTCAAATAAGGATTCTGTTATGAAAAGACTTATCGTAAAAATAATGTTGCCATTGCTGGCCTTGACGCTGGGGCAGACTGCCGTGGCGCAGACTGACAGCCTTGCCGCACGAATGGCCCGCGACACGATGTCTATCGACGAGTCGGCGATAGCCGTAGATTCATTGGACCTCGACGAGTCGGGCATAGCCGTAGACTCACTGGACTTCGACGAGTCGGGCATAGCCATAGAGGATGTCGACTACGACCAATTTGTGGAGCCCGACAGCATGAGGGCTGGCAAACGTAACCCGATCTACTATTTCGGTCACGACTTCAGCACCATCTTTGTAGAGGTCTCCACACTGCTGGGCAGCCGCGACAGGGCCATAGGACTGAGTGTGGCCTATGTGCCGGAGGTGTGGGGTGGATATATCATGGGGCACGACGGCATCCACTATCGGTGGCTTTCGGGCGGTGCTGAATACCGACTCTCGTCGCCGTGGGACCGCGTGGACTGGCACTGCTATGGCGGCGTGGCCATAGGTCGCGGCGTGGGTGGCGAAGTGGGACTGCGTGTAGCCACGAATGCCGAGGTGAACCACGGCAAATTTGCTACCATCAGCGGGTCGGTAGGTCTGAGAGCCATGAGCGGGGGCATCTTCGTTACAGGAGGACTCAGCGTGGCGCTGGCGGCCGGAGCCACCTTGTTGTGGCTGCTGCTTTAGGCCGACAGGGCAAACGGACGACACAACATGTCGGGCAACAACTGACCTGACAGACCCACGACACCTCCTCTCGAGAGCATCACCATTCAATCTCCATATCTACTAAAAAAGAGCAACGATGAATTCCGAACAGCAAGAGCCCTACGTCATCGACGAAGAACGCGAAGAACGCGAAATACAAGCCAAATACGAGGAGCTGGTGGCAGCCTGCAACGCCGTGCGCCCCCTCAGCGAGCAGGAGCGGCAGGATGTGTTCAGAGCCTACGCACTGGCCAAAAAAGCCCACAGCGGCACCCGTCGTAAGTCGGGCGAGCCTTATATCTTTCATCCGCTGGCCGTAGCCCTCATTGCCGTACAAGAAGTGGGATTAGGACCCACGGCAGCCATCTGCGCGCTGCTGCACGACGTTGTGGAGGACACCGAGATTACCCTCGACGAGTTGCGCGAACTCTTTGGTGACCGGGTGGCAGTTATCGTGGATGGTGTGACGAAGATCGAAGACGTGATGCTGATGCAGCAAAGCGAGTCGAAGCAGGCGGAGAACTACCGCAAGATTCTGCTCTCGATGTGCAACGACGCCTATGTCATTTTTCTCAAACTATGCGACAGGTTGCACAACATGCGCACCCTCGGCTCGATGAAAGACACCAAAAAGCTGGCCATCTCGTCGGAGACACAATATCTTTACATTCCCATAGCACACCGCCTCGGCCTCTACAACATCAAGACAGAACTTGAGGAGTTGGTGATGAAATACACCAATCCATTGCGATATAATGAGATAGCAGCAAGAATAAAGAATGCTGGCGTCACGGAGCAGCAGCTGAAAGTATGTCTCACACAGCCCATCTGCAACATGCTGGACGCCAGCGGCTACCACTACACCATCAAGACGCGTGTCAAGTCGGTTTACTCCTGCTGGAAGAAGATGGAGAACAAGGGGGTGCCTTTCGACGAAATCTACGACCTCTATGCCATGCGCATCATCCTCGACGTGCCGCAGGAGCACGAGAAGGAAGAATGC
This sequence comes from Bacteroidales bacterium, assembly GCA_017477485.1. GTDB lineage: Bacteria > Bacteroidota > Bacteroidia > Bacteroidales > P3 > Colimorpha. Next base: position 16,002 of record JAFUVR010000002.1, read on the forward strand.
TTCCGCGTCTACGCCCTCATCTCGCAGAAGTTCCGCCCGCATCCGGATCGTTTCCGAGACTGGATTACCACGCCGAAAAACAACGGATACGAATCACTCCACACGACGGTGATGACCCCCATCGGACGATGGGTAGAGATACAGATACGCACCGAACGCATGGACACCATAGCCGAGAAAGGCATGGCAGCCCACTTCCTCTACAAAGAGCAGCACCCCGACGAGCAGATAGACAACAACCCCGTGGAGGAGTGGCTTATGCAGATACGCACACGGCTGGAGAACACCGAGAAGAGTGCCCTCGACCTCGTTGAGGAATTCAAAGAGACCCTCTATACCAAAGAGATATACATCTTCACGCCCAAAGGGGAGACCATCACCCTGCCCACCCACAGCACCGTACTCGACTTTGCCTTCACTATCCACAGCGACTTAGGACTGCACTGCATCGGAGCCAAAGTCAACGCCAAAGTGGTGCCCATTGGCTACGTGCTGCACAGCGGCGACCAAGTGGAGGTGCTGAAAAGTCGGCGTACCGTCCCGACGGAAGAATGGGTGTCGCAAGCCCGCACCCCTCACGCCAAGGAGGCCATCAAAGATTACCTGCGCGAGCAGCGCAAAGGCTATAGAGAAGAAGGCGAAAAGAAATTTGCCGAGATGGCTCGACGGCTCGACGTGGCGGTGAACGCCAGCAACATAGCACGGCTGCGCCACTACATGAAAATCACCAGCGACGTAGACCTCTACTACCAGCTGGCAGCAGGCAATGTGACGGAGAAAGACATGGCACTCTGTTTTGACAAAGACCAAGGAAATCCACGCCTCATCTTCCTCGACCGCTACAAGGACCTTTTCGATGCTCGGAGACGCAAAGTAGACACTCCTATCCACGAGACCTTCAACACCGCCAACGGACGTGCCTTCCTGCTCGAAAAAGACTATGAACGCTTCGAGACCATCCCCGCCACTTGCTGCAAACCCGTGCAGGGCGACCAAGTGGTGGGCATCGTGGAGGACGACAAGATACTGGTGCACCGCAGCAACTGCAAGGTGGCCATGAACGAGATGGCCCGCCACGAGAACCACATAGTCCGTGCCAAATGGCGCGAGGGCGAGACGGTGTCGTTTCTCACTGGCGTATCGATGACCATGATAGACCGCAAAGGGCTCCTGCAAGACATCACGCGTCTCATCTCTGACGACATGGACCTCTACATCCGCGCTATCACCCTCGAAGCATCCGAAGGCGTAGGGCGCGGCATCATCATGGTATATGTCAACGACCTGCAGGTTCTCAACGACCTGATAGAGAAGCTCCGCTCCATTGACGGCGTCGGCGAGGTGAAAAGAATCTGACATACCGCGCTCCCCCACCCCACACATCACACAAAACCATGGCATCATCCACTACAGACCAACAAGAGGCACTACAACGGCTCAGCGACATCCTCGACCGACTGCGCAACGAATGCCCGTGGGACCGCGAGCAGACGCTCAAATCGCTACGCTATCTAAGCATCGAGGAGGTCTACGAACTCAGCGAAGCCATCGTGGCTGTCGGCGAACATCCCGACGATGCCCGTCGCTATGACGACCTCAAGAAAGAACTGGGAGACATCCTGTTGCACATCTACTTCTACGCCAAGATAGCTGCCGACGGGGGCCATTTCAGCCTTACTGACGTAGCCAATGCCGTGTGCGACAAACTGGTGAGTCGACATCCACACATCTTTGCCGGTGGAGAACAACTGCCATGGGAACGGGTAAAGATGCGCGAAGGACGGACATCGGTGCTTGAAGGTGTGCCTCAAAGCCTTCCGCCGCTGGTAAAATCCGTACGTATGCAAGAGAAGGCCGAAGGCATAGGATACGGCGAGCCAACGCTGGCCGACCAGCCACTAACGACAGCGGACACCACAAACAACATCTTTGCCGACGAGAAGACCTTTGGCGACGCATTGCTCCGCCTGCTCCACGAAGCCCATCGGCACGGCATCAATGCCGACGACGCACTGACGGCTGCCAACCACCGCTATCAGCAACGCGTCGAAGAATGGGAGAGGACACACAAACGCTAAGTGCCCTTCTGGATTGGCATACAGATTCATCCACTACAACAGGAGCAAAGCCACTCTTCCACAAACCAGCATCAGAGTAGTCATCAAAGAAGGGGCACAGACGCGCTCCGACAAGAACGACATTGTTACTCTGCTGAAAAAAATATCATTTTTTCAGCAATCTGGGTAACCGCTATTCTACGACATAGTGGTACTTTTGCATATTGGAAATTCTACCGACAAAAACACCATAATAGTTTATATACCAAAAAAATCAATAGCATGAAATACACAAAGCTGGGAAATACAGATATCGAGGTTTCGCGCATTTGCGTAGGGTGTATGTCCTACGGCAAAGCGTCGGAGGCATTTCATCAATGGACGCTGGGACCCGAAGAGACACAGGCCATGGTAGCACACGCCATAGAGCTGGGTGTCAACTTTTTTGACACCGCCAACGTCTACTCTTTTGGCACCAGCGAGACCTATCTGGGACAGGCGCTGAAGCACCTCGGCGTGGCTCGCGACAGAGTGGTGATAGCCTCGAAGGTCTACTTCAACAACGGGTTTCCCTCGCGCGAGGCCATTCGTCGCGAAATTGATGGTACACTGCAACGGTTAGGCACTGACTATCTGGACCTCTATCAGATCCACCGTTTCGACTACACTACACCTATCGAAGAAACCATGGAAGCCCTTGACAGCCTCGTGAAGGCCGGCAAAGTACGTGCCATAGGCGCTTCTGCCATGTATGGCTATCAGTTCCACAACATGCAGGTGGCTGCCGAGCGCAACGGATGGACTCGTTTTGCCACCATGCAGAACCATTACAACCTGCTCTACCGCGAAGACGAGCGCGAGATGATACCTATCTGCCAGCAATACGAGGTATCGCTCATCCCCTACTCGCCACTGGCCGGCGGTCATCTGAGCCGCGCTACATGGGACGGCGATTCCTCACGCTCGGCTACCGACAAAGTAAGTCGCAGCAAATACGACCATGCCAAAGAAAACGACATGGAAATCATAGCTCGCGTGGCCGAGGTGGCACAACGGATGGGGGTAACCATGACGGAGGTCTCGCTGGCATGGCTGCTACACAAGGGCGTGGCCTCGCCCATCGTAGGCGCCACCAAAGTAGCCCATTTTGATGCAGCCGTCCGCAGCGTCGACCTGCATCTGACGGATGACGACATAGCCTACCTCGAAGCCCCCTACCGTCCACACCAAATTGTTGGAGCCGTCAAGGAAAACGCCACCCTGAAATAGAAAAACTAATACAAATCAATATGAACGTATTATTAATCAACGGGAGTCCACATCCCAACGGATGCACACGTACAGCGCTTAATATAGTAGCTGCCACACTACAGGAGAACGGTATCGACACCGAGATTATGAACATCGGGCATCGCAACATTCGTGGCTGTCTGGCCTGCGGACGCTGTCAAGAGCTGGGCCGATGTGTGTTCGACGACGACCCCGTCAACGAAGCCGCACGCCGATTGGAACAGGCCGACGGGCTTGTGATAGGGTCGCCCGTGCACTACGCCTCTGCTTCGGGGGCCATCACATCGTTCCTCGACCGGCTCTTCTTCAGCACGCCCTTCTCCAAGCGTATGAAGGTGGGAGCCTCTATAGCATCAGCCCGTCGAGCCGGCACTACCGCCACTCTCGACCAACTTAACAAATATTTCACCATCTGCGAGATGCCCATAGTCAGCAGCCGCTACTGGCCCATGGTCCACGGACATACGCCTGACGATGTCATGCAAGACCATGAAGGCGTACAAATCATGCGCATTCTGGGACGCAACATGGCATTCCTCATCAAGGCCATAGCCTCCGAACGCGACCGCAACGGACTGCCGCAGCAAGAGGAGACCGTCTACACCAACTTCATCCGATGAAGCCACTTATCATCACACTATTGTTCATCCCCTTAGCCATGACAGCACAGACTGACGCCCAACAACAGATACGTCAGGTCTACGAACAGATGTATCGCGCCATGATAGACAAAGACACCGCCGTCCTCAGCCGTCTGCACGACGACACATTCCAACTGATACACATGACAGGCATGAGGCAGACCAAACAACAATATATCGAGGCTATAGCCGACGGCACACTCAACTACTACGACGTGAAGACCGTGGAGATAGACATCGATGTGGAGGGCGACACAGCCACCATGACGGGCAAGAGCCACGTTACAGCGGCTGTATTCGGGGGCGGACGACACACGTGGCCATTGCTGCTTCGTTTTCGTCTCATGCGCCGTCCCGAAGGGTGGCGTATCATCGAATCGAGGGCTTCCACCTTCTGACACCCATTAAACACAACATCATGAGAATAAAAAGAACACTTCTTGCCGTATTGGCCATGCTGGCCGTTGTCGCATGCAGCGCCCAGCCTAAAAACAGCGAAACAACAAAAAACAATAACACCATGAAAGGAAAATCATTAGTAGTATTCTTCTCCCACGCTGGTGAGAACTACAGCGTGGGCAACATCACTGAGGGCAATACTAAGATTGTGGCCGACTACATCAGCGAGGCCACTGGAGCCGACCAGTTTGAAATCGTAGCAGAAAAGAGCTACGACATGCCCTATATGCAACTCATAGATGTGGCTAAGGAAGAGAGCCGACGTGGCGAACTGCCGGCCTATAAAGGCACCGTGCCCGACCTCGCACAGTATGACACCGTCTTCATCGGCGGTCCCATCTGGTGGGGCACCTATCCTCAGGTGATGTTCACCTTCTTTCGCGACAATGACCTCAACGGTAAGACCATCGTACCCTTCACCACGCATGAGGGCAGCGGGCTGGGCAACACCGTGGAAGACCTACGCAAGGCATATCCGAAGGCCGACGTGCTCAACGGCTTCGCCATTGCCGGCCACGATGTACGCACCGGACAATCACGCGTGCAGAAATGGCTCAACGGCCTCGGATACTAATCTACAGCGAACGCCAAAAAAACAACGAGAGGGAGCGCATAGCAGCCTCCCTCTCGTTGTTTATCTCGTCATACCTGACGGCAGTATATCCTTCAATTTCATTAGGCCATTTTGCTCGCTTGATCGTATTTGATTCAAAGGTGCTCGCGACCTTCGGTTCTCGCCTCGGCAATGAAAGCAAGCTTTCATTGCTCTCGGCTTATCGAAAACGTTCAATTTCATTAGGCCGTTTTGTTCAGTATTTGATTCAAAGGTGCTCACGGCCTTCGGTTTCCGCCTCACCAAACGAGCAAGCCCGTCTGGTTGCGGCTTATCGGAAACGTTCTGTTTGAGAAAAATGAACAATGAAGAACTGCAGAAGATGCCGTCAGATTATTCGTCGCCGCCTTCGTCGTCATCGGACTCGTTGTTGCGCGGTTTCTGACGGAGTCCGTTATTGATTTTGTAAGAGAAGCCAAGCGTAATCGTGGGCGAGATGCGACGCATACGGAACGTGCGGTAGAGCTGGTCGGTATTGGTTTTGTGGCCAAAACCGCCGGTGCAGAACACATCGCCAATACGCAGGTTGATGGTGCCACGTTTCTGAAGGACATCTTTTTTCACCGCAAGGTCGGCCCAATAGGAGGCGTACATGTCGGTCTGCAGGTCCATGAACGGTGCACGATACTGGCCACTCAGCTGGATGGTCCAGCCATGGGGCAGCGTCATGAAGCTGCTCAGCTTGCCCGAAGCACGGAAGGCACTCCTATCATCTCCGCCAAGCAGGGAAGAGCCTTCAATATAGCTTTGGAAAAGGTTGACACTGGCATTAAGTTTCCACCATGCAGTAGCCTGATAGTCCACGATAAATTCCATACCGTAGTTGAGTTCCTTGTTGAGATTCTGCCATGTAGAAGCCCAATAGCCGTCGTACTCGGCATTGTAGGCCATCCAGGGCGAATAGTAGGCTGCCGAGGCGGCATCCCACACAAAGCCATAGCGCGTCATACGGTTATTGGTCTGGCGGAAATAGGCCGAAGTAAAGATATTCACCTTGTCAATGCCAAGGTTGTAGGACACCTCATAGGCATTGGTAAACTCGGGGTCGAGGCCGGGGTTGCCGAAACTGAGTTCCTGACCTTCACGGATATTGAGATAGGGATTGAGGTCCCACATACGGGGGCGGCGCACACGGCGGCTGTAGCTCACCTGCAAGCTCTGGTCCTTATTGATTTCATAGGAGAGATGTAACGTGGGGTAGAGCTGCCAATATGTTTTGTCGACACGCTGCGTGGTGGGGTGGTTTTCATCGTTGCCAGCCACGTTGCTATATTCGCCACGCAGACCAGCCTGTGCCGAGAGACGGTCTAAGAGTTTGGTGCCCAAGGTGGCATAGAGAGCATGTATCTGCTGGCTGTAGACGTAGTGCGTGGACGACTGATTGTCGAGGACATGTGAGTTCAGAGTGTGCGCATTGTCATAGGTAGACATATAGTAGCGGTAGTCCTGGTCGGACGAGACGATGCGTCCCTCATAGCCTGTCTCGAGACGCACTGTCTCGCTGAAAGGGTGTACGTAGTTGACCTGCAGGTTGGCACGATGGTTGGTGTTGTCCGACTCGGTTTCTCGCAAGTAGTAGTTATCCCATTGCGCATTGGGGAACATGGTGTAGCGCTGTTCCTGCCATCCGTTGCCGCCGCCGGTGCGGATGCTATAGGTGGCGTCGACATTGAGCTGCTGTTCGGGACGGCTAAACTTCTTGACGAAGCTGAGGTTTACTGCATGATTGATATGGTCGTTGGTATTGGTGTCGGACTGGTCGTAGGAGAGGCTGTCGTTGGAGTTGAACAAGTCCTCGCTCGTGATGGCACTGGTGCGCCGGTGGTCGCCATAGCGCATCTGATAGGAGAGGAGCAACGAGGTCTGGCTATCAAAATAGTATTCGCCGCCGAACTTGCCACTCAGCATATAGTGCTGGTTGCTGTTGAGCTGGGTCAGTTTTTCATGCGAATAGGCAAGACCGTTGCGACGACGTTCTATCTCGCTGTTTCCCTTGTTGGCACGGCTACGCATACCTCCGTCGAGATTGAAGAAGAGGTTGTACTTCTCGGTGGTATAGTTGAGGTTGAGACTGCCCATGCCCGTCGGGATAAGGCGAGGCAGCCCGTCGGGGACCATGAAAGGAAGCGGGGCACCAATATTGGCATTGACAATACCGTTAAGGCCCAGGGCACCCGCCGTCTTCTCCTTAAGCTTCAGGTTGATGATACCGCTCATGCCTTCGGGATCGTATTTGGCCGAGGGATTGGTGATTACCTCCACATTCTCTACCGTGGAGGCGGGTATCTGCTCCAGCAGCGTTTCAAGGTCGCTGCCCAGAAGTTCGTAAGGACGTCCGTTGATAAGCACCTTGACATTGCTACTGCCACGAAGGGTGACGTTGCCGTCGTTGTCGATGGCCACCGAAGGAACGTTTTCCAAAACATCAGTAGCGGTGCCGCCGCCAGTAACGATGTTTTTATCCACATTGATCACACGTTTGTCCAACTGGTATTCCACCATAGAGCGTTCGGCAGTGATAGTAACCTCTTCCATCATCATGGCCGATGGACGCAGCTCTATCTTTCCAAGCGACACGGTGGCATTCTTGGCCGAAAGGTTCACACTTCCGGGATGGAAGTAGGCGTTGTAGCCCATAAAGGTCACACGCACTATATAGCTTCCATAATTGGCTGCCACCGAGAAAGAGCCGTTGGACGACGTAACATCGCCCGTGGCCATCGATGAGTCCTTGACATGTAACAACGCTACCGATGCAAATTCAACAGGCTCACCGCTTTTGGCATCCACCACACGACCTTTGACTATTCCTTTTCCCTTGCTTTGTGCCATGCCAGCCACTGCCAATAAGAAGAACAGCACGAGGAGAAAACCAGGTTTTAATTTCATAGATTAATGCGTTAGAATATAGAGTAGAAGTAACTAATTTTAGTACCCATGGATAGGGTTTTATTGCTTCCCCATGGCGAAAAAAGAAACAAAATACATCGACGTATCATCTCGCGGCCATGCACACACACATGTGACTCCATTGGTCATACCGAAGCCCGTTGCACAGCGGGAAGGACACACCAGCAACAAAGGATCTCATGTTTGCCCATGATGGCAATACATGAAAATCACACGTCCCTCACGTCCGAGGGGAATAGACTAATGCTGGTCGGGTTTTGGCTGGCGCACATAGTGCGGCATATCGAAGGGGATTTCCATCGAGATTTCCATCAAGCCGCCAAACTCGCCATTATCATACCAAGGGGTCTGATAGATGAGTTTTTTCACACCATTCTTTTCAATCGTATAGGCGTTGACACGGGGATTGTTCAGCAAGTCGATCAGTTTGCTACGAGCTGGCTCAGGATGGCAGTTCAGCAGGTTGCCACCTATGAGGGAGAGCCCGCCAGACTTGGCGAAAGTGGCTGCTGAGCGGTCGTTCATGTCGAGGACATTGCCTTCGCGGTCGCAGATGGTGATGGCGAGGGGCAATTCTTTAAATCTGTTTTCCATTTTGATTGTTTTTTTGAAGACGGAAACGGCGTTCGCGGCTGGAGCCGGCAGCGTTGCAGCTTACATAAAGGCTGACATCGCATGGCGCCGACCAAGAACAAAATCGGTGGGCAGGGCTTTTCGGAACACCTTGCCCACCGATGATATGATGGTTAAGAATTTTGGTTGGACGTAATCCTATTTCGTGTTAAGGGCTGCCAAAGCGATGCTATAGAGCTTCGACTTGGTGCTGTCGCCGCGGGAGGTAATGACCACGGGGGTCTTGGCGCCCACAATCATGCAGGCCAGTTCGGCATGAGCGAACTTGGTGCATGCCTTATAGAAGACATTGCCACTCTCGATGTTGGGAAAGAGCAGGCAGTCAGCATCGCCAGCCACCTCGCCTCCGACCTTCTTGGTCTTGGCACTCTCGGCGTCGATAGCCACATCAAGGGCCAACGGGCCATCCACGATGGCACCGCCAATCTGGCCACGGTCGCTCATCTTGCTCATCAGAGCGCCGTCGATGCAAGCCTGCATGCCTACCGACACCTGCTCGGTAGCAGCCAGAACGGCCACCTTAGGTTGCTTGTTCTCCAAACTCTTGGCAGTAGAAACCAGATAATTCAGGATGCCCTGTTTCTGCTTGAAGTCGGGCAGCGGGATGACGGCCACATCGGAGCAGATGAGCAGCTTGTGATAGGCCGGCACCTGCATGACCGCGATGTGCGTCAGCATGTCGTTCTTCTTTCCGGGCATAATGCCTTTCTCCTTGTTCAACACAGCACGCAGAATCTTGTCGGTGCTGAGCAGGCCCTTCATCAGTATGTCGGCTTTGCCTTCGTTAATCAGTTCCACTGCCTTGGCGCCGGCCTTCGTGTCGTTGGCTTCCTGCACCATCTCGAATTTCTCGGGGTTGATGCCCTGCTCGGCACAAACCTTCTTCATGGTCTCAATGTCACCCACAAGGATAGCATCGACGAGGCCATTGTCGATAGCGTCGCTGACGGCGGAGATAGTGTGAGCATCGTTGGCATAAGCAGCCACCAGTCTTTTCTTACCCTTAGCTTTGGCAAGCTGGAGGATATCGTCTAATTTGGTAATCATATTGTTGTATGTTATTTATGTTGGTTTATTAAAAAAAAGGCAACTGCAAAATTACAAATTATAATCTATTTTTTCCAGCCAGAATGAACACTCCTTTTGCTATTCATGCGCACGGTTTCAATGGCCCGTAAGCTGGCTTGCGCTCTCGATAGTTTTTCACCAGCCGAAGGTCCCCGCGACATCTATTTGGACCACGTCATGTTCATGTCCTAACGGCGTGGAGGCCGTAGCAGGCCTAAGGCATTGGGACTGCACACCCCACCCTGTGGTGTTGCTTCCTCAGCATCATTTCTTCGGAAAAGAGCTGGTTGCGGTAGTCGTCAAGCACCTGCAGGGAGTCGCTGCGGAAGTCCACATCGACAAACGCCCCTCCTTCTGCATAGGTCTTGACAAACTGTTGGATGCGGAGTCCGTCAACCCTTTCGCGGCAGGCCCTGACAAAGAGGTCACGCTGCTTGTAGTTTTTGCGGAGAGGCCCCCATAGTTCGTCCGTCTTCAGCTGGCGACGAAGAAACTCGGACATCGGGGTGTCTATGTCACGATCGTAGAGCTCGGGGAAGGCATCGAACGTTCGTTTCACGGCGTCGAATGCTTCCGGACCGAGCATAGGATAACGACGCTCCATCTCGTCCATCGTCAGCGAGAGAGCCGGTCCCGTTCCGAAAGGCACCCGACGGGATAGCCTCCCCTCGGGGAAAACAGTCGGGACCCCGTCAAGAAGCACACTTCCTGTTTTGACAAACTTCTGCAACAGATAGAAATCCTCGCCAGCAGGAAGCGGCGTGATGCCACCCACGCGACGATAGGCCCACACAGGAAATGCCATGGCGGACCCAAGCGCGGTGAACGCATAGGGCGAACCGATACGGAGGAGCCTTACAAGATAATTACGCATATAGCACTCATAGCGCAGAAGCATCCTGTCCACCGACATATTGCCCGACAGACGATGATAATAGGGGGCTGCCATCGCCGATGCGTCCCTCTCGGCATTGAAGAGTGTCAAGACAGCCTGAAGGTAGTCATCCCCCACCCGCGTGTCGGCATCGAGGCTCACCACCAGCTCGTCATCGCCACAGTGCTCTGCCACACAATCCATAAGTGTTTTACGAGCCCAGCCCACACCCTGATGCTTGCCCTTCCAGCCATGCCCCTGCGTCGAGCGGTCTGTCACCACAAGAGCGATATCGTCAACATCGGATAGCAATGCCAGCGTGTCACGATTATGTTCACACGCCTGCCGACGCCAATCGGACTCCGGCAACTGCCACCAAGGCTCTGGCTGATTGACACATACATAGAGCGTAAACGAAGTGGACGTCTGACGTCTTAGCATCGAGACCAACGATACGATGTTCTCTAACTCATCGAGCAGAGGCACCACAACCGCGATATGACTATATCTTGCCATATTGCCTCCTATAGTTTCACCACCCTGCGCAGTGCCCCATCCACTTCTACCATATAGACCCCTGCGGGCAGGTGGTGAAGGTTGATGACACGGGTAGCATGAGGAGTGGACACATAGACCGTTCCACGAGTAGGATTGGGAAACACACGAGCGTCGTCAGCAGGCCCCGAGAGTCCGGTATCTGATGCCGAAAGACTATTGATCGAAAGGGCTTCGCCGATATAGCCGATGAGCGAAGGGGCCATGCTGCCCCATTTGGCATCCAGCAACGAGGAGGCGGACAACTTCGTCGTCGACACTTCCATCGTCAGTTCCCTGATGTCATGGTAATAATTCATATAGTCTTGCCGACCATTATGAATCACATACCAATCGCCGCCCGCAATATATCCAGTGCTGCTCACTTCCGTCATGAATGACGCATCGTGCTGGCGTCCGCGATGTATAAAACGGGCACATACCTGCTTCCACCACGAGGCCTGCTCCACCTCACGTTCCCGGCTCGTGAAGCTGTCCCACGGGTAGTTCAACACCTCGGCACCGCCATGTAACGTTGCTGAAAGGACAAAGTCACGTTGCGCAATATAATCTATAAACTGACGGTTCTCGGGTTGCAACGTGTCTAATGCAATGGAGCCAAACGGATCGGGATAATTGCGGTTCAAATCTACACCATTGGCATTATACCGCCATGCGCCACTCACAGAGTGGTTGCCACCGTGGTAGGTCCCGTCGGGATTGGCCAGAGGATTGATGGTGATAGACACCCCATCGACAAGGTCGGTCAGTTCTGGCACACGTCCGTAGCTGTTGAGCAGCGTGTCGCATAAGCGCAACAAAAGGTAGTAAGGGACAACCTCGTCGCCATGTATTGATGCCGAATAAAGCATTGACGGCTTGCCTGCCGATGCACCGCCATCCAGCACCAGCGCCAGTATCAGTCTCCCTTCGACCGAGCGACCTATCGTGTCTATATGGCATAGCGAAGGATACTGATCGCGATAGTGTTCCATCAGCGAAAGATAAGCCTCATAGGTAGGATAGGACTGCCACTGCAACATCTGGTCGACCGTAGAAGCCATGTCAAGGCTCTTGGGCATTTTGAGAGGGGCTGGCGGCAATGCGTCGGGACGTACATGCGGCTGTGCCATCAACGACGTCGAGAGCAGCAGAAAGAAGAAACCGACAATACGCCTCATACCGTTCAGACTACCGATGGCGAAAGGTGAAAAGTATGTTACCCAAGAAATTCCACATCGTAGTCACCACAATGGCAAAGAATTTCAAGATATAAAAACGGTAGTCTTCGGACCATTCGGGCAGCATTTTCCCGAAGCCCCACAACGTCAGGTTGCTGATGCCGAGCCCCACGAGCGACACGGCAAAAAACTTGGCATATTCGACTCCCACCTGTTTCTCTTCGCTACGAAAAGTCCAGATGCGGTTGAGCACGTAGTTAGAAGATGCCGCCACGGTGAAACTGATGGAGTTAGACAAGAGATCGGGGATGCCGAGCAGCTCTCTGCAAACGAAAAGCACCCCATAGTCTACCAGCATTCCAGAAAAACCCACCACACCAAACTTAATGAATTTGGCGATAAGATCGTTCTGCAATAGTTTCTGAACAAAAGACACGACACCACCCATCACGAGGCCTGCTTAGAATTGTTTCTCCTCTTCGGTGTGGATGATTCCGGTCTTACGAATACGCTGGTCGTCGCCAGGACGCTTGGGACGGCTGATGCGAGGCGCACGCTTCTTGGCACGCGGCAGATACTGTGCCTCGCCTGGCTCATTCACTTCAAGCCCATAGATTTTCTCGGTGTCAAGATTGACTTTGATATGCCAATAATGACCACAACCGCCACTGGTCAGGATAATATCTTGTGCCAACTGGTCGTCGGTCAGATTGTCGTCCCACAAGAAATTCACCCAGGCAATACGGAAGCCGTCGGCATCGGTGAATCCAACATACTGCCGACGATATTTCAGCAAGTGTTCGTCCACCACAGGGCACATGCCACCTTGGTTTTCATGTTCACGATTGACATAGGCCAGTCGCTTCTGTATCAAGGCTTCTGTCAGCACAATATCTTCCGAGGTAAGCGAATAACGTCCGTCTTGGTTTTCCACCTTGAAATCCACTTCCCAGCCTTCATTGAACGAAAAACCATGGTAGTTGCTACCATTTACCTCTTCGCAGTCCCACTGTTCGACGGGTGCGATATACTCCTGAGCCACAGCCATCTGACCCATAGTCAGCAGTATGGCGACAATCAAAAAGTTAAATTTCTTAGTCATAGTGCACACTATATTCCGTTGCAAAGATACTCAAAAATCGTGATATAAAAGCCTTCAATAAAAAAAAAGCCTCATCGAAGAGTCTTTTGTCGCGCCGAAGCGATTCAATTCAGCGTCTGTCAAACAAGGCCCTATCATTCAGCACACCATATAGGCCACCCGATGGAAGAGGACTCCTCAACGTTTTTTTTAACATGGCTCTTTGATATCGTCCCACCGAGGGATGGCGGCAAGCTGAAGCAGGTGGGGTTCCTTCGACGACACCTTCAATACAAGGGTCTGCCGTCCGTTGCTGAGCAAAAGGTAGGGCACCTGCAACACAATATTATAGCGACAGGCCTGGTCTACGACTTTCTGATTGATATTCACTTCGGGCTTCTTGGTCTCCACAATCATCACGGGGCGCAGCCCACTATCATACACAACCACATCGCACCTTCTGGTAAGCCCATTGAGCGAGATGGCTCCCTCCACCTGCATCACTTCTATCGGATAACCCAATATGAAATGCAGGTGCCGGATGACATTCTGACGCACCCATTCCTCGGGCGTAAGAGCCACCCACCGCTGACGGACTATATCCAGCACCTCACGCCGCCCGGAGGACTCTCTGATGGCTATATCATGCGGCATAGGGACAAAACGTTGAAGATTAAAGGGAGTGCACAGGAGGGGTCGGTGGAATCAATAACAAGGGCGCCTACTTGACCGCAGCAAGAAGCGCATCCCTCACCTCCATATCGTCTACGGGCACATCAACGGCAGGAGCACCCATATCTTGGAGCAAGACACAGAGCAGGTTTCCGTCGGCATTCTTCTTATCGTGGTGCATCAGTTGTAGTATGGACTCGGCATCGCGAAGCGAGAAATGTGGCAACGGCATTAGTTCAGAAATCCATGAATGGAAACAATCATAATGGCGCTGGGACAGGCCCAGCTTGCGCACAGAAAGATACAAGGCGCAAAGCATCCCAACACCTACGGCAAAACCATGCGCAAGGGGACGCTGCTGAGCAAGGGAGTAAGATTCTATGGCATGGCCAAAAGTGTGGCCAAAATTCAGGATATGCCGCACGTCCCTATCGAATGGGTCTCGACTCACGACAGAGGCCTTGATACGCAAAGCCGTAGAGATATTGTCAACGGTGAGCAGCCGTTTCCATCCTGTCGAGGGCATCTCGTCAATCGCACCGCCCACGACGAGCGTTTTGAGCAATTCCACACACCCCGCCCTGACATCGGCCTCGGGAAGCGACGTCAGAAAAGAAGGCTCGACACATACCGCCGACGGCATGTGGAAGGTGCCTACAACATTCTTTACCCCTGCCAGATTGAGTGCCGTCTTGCCACCTATGGCAGCATCGACCATACCTATCAGCGTGGTAGGGATGTTCACGTAACGAAGGCCTCGCATATAAGTGGAGGCCACAAAAGCACCCACATCGGAGACACACCCGCCCCCCAGATTGACGACAACGCTCTGGCGGTCAGCGCCACTCTCCATGAGCGACTGCCACACCTGAATGGCCACTTCGGCGCTTTTGAATTCCTCCCCTACTGGAAACTCTATGAACTCCGCATCCTGCAACGACTCCACCTGAGCCACCGTCTGTGACAGGCAATGGGAATAGGTGTGTTCATCCACAAAGATGAAGAATCGGCTCTGCGCAAAAGCCGACGACTTCAGATAGCGGTTGAGGCGTGCCAAGGGCGAAAGCCGACCTTCGGGCAATATAAGACGAGGAGAAGCCATCCTATTCAAAATACTCCTTAATCTCCTTTTTCAGACTTTCCACAGCCTCGTCGATAGGATTGTGATCCTTGGCTACCGAGGCAAATATGACACCTGCCAGGGCGTCGGGTGTGGCATCGGCCGGGATGGCTTGAGCCGAAGCATTGACGAGGCTGAGCATCTCCTCTTTGGCTTTGCGGACCTTGTCCCATGCTTCGGACGACATATAGACTTGCTGGCTGAGGTTGTGCTCCCACTCGCTGCGGATGCGGACAGACATCTCTCCTCGCAACTGAACGGCGTCCATGCCAGGCTGATAACAACGCATGACAAGGCTGCTGGGCGAGATACGCTCCAAGAAAAGCACCATACGTTCGTAGGCTTGCAGACGGATAGGGGTTACGGTGCGCAGTGTCTCACGTCGCTCGTCAATCTTCATTTGCAGCAGACGTTCTTTCTGCTGATTGTCGAAATAGCGACTCGACACACGGTAAAAAATATAGCCCGTCAGGGCCACGGCCAACAATACTGTCAGCACCAAGATAATAGCCAATACAATAGGCGACATAGGGATTACTTTTTGTTATTCAATGCTTAATTAAAACCATGCAAAAATACAAAATTATTACCAATCCCCATAGTCCAACCGCGTCAAACTCATTTCAGGAGTCCGTTCTACCCTCCTGCCGTTGCGAAACTTTACAACATCAACCCTATATCCCTGCCATTTCCCAAAACTTTTGTAGCTTTGCCCCGTCGTTTCCCCGACCGCCGGAACCGGCAAGACGGGCCTGTGGGAGGGATACGACAAGACATAAAAGACGTGTACTACGCCTTATCTGCGGCTGCTTGGAACTTCGCAACTTTCATGATTACACCGCGATAAAGCAATAGTCCGCGTCCATTGTTGGGTATATACATCCCGTATATATGTCCAGCGTGGGCTCCGGCATTGCTTATCTTGTGTAATCAGGGCGATGCGAAGGCCTCAAGCAGCGGGATAAGCAAGCAGTAAGATCCCGCGCTTTTTTTTATGCCTTTTATAATACCTTATATGGCTTGTAGAACTCCGGGGTCTATTCTGCACAAAAACAAAAAAACATGAAACCTCTCAAAAAAGTACCCCGCCCCATTCCCAAAATCATTCGCCTGCCTCTTCACAAGTCACTCCTTGTTCTCCTGCTCCTCTTCCCGACCTTCCTCCCCCAGCAATTACTCGCCTATGATTTTCCCGTCACCGTCCCAAGTGGCCAAAGGCTATACTTTGACTATGTAACCGATTGGAGCGGAGATGCAGTTACAGTTGTTTCGAATGGTTACAACTATTGCTCAGGAGACTTAGTTATTCCCTCTACCGTAACTTCTTCAGGAAGGACTTATACCGTTATAGGCATCGAGCAAGAAGCCTTTAATTTTTGCTCAAGACTGACCAGCATTACTATGCCCAATTCTGTTACTTCCATCGGCAGCAAAGCATTCATAATATGAATGCCAAGGATAAATGTCTCAACTTAGATTGAGAGTTTCTATCTGTTATAGACTATCATCTGTCACCAAACGTTATGTCACGCCGTATTTTGCTG
>JAFUVR010000023.1 GCA_017477485.1 Bacteroidales bacterium
CGCAATATTGCTCGGGTAGCAAAGATTCTGTTTGTCCATCCAACGTGTAAACTCGTTTTCACTGCCTTTTAGGAAGACATTAATCAGTTTTTCATTAATCTCTTCCTCCTTCTTCATCAAAGGATTGCTATAAACTATCATAACTATTGTTTGTTAATTGTTTTCCAAATACTCGTACAACTCATATATTGTACGTTTGCGGGAAAGTTTAGTTGTTTGTTAATTGTTTTCCAAATACTCGTACACCCTTAAAGATATTCCTACTATACAGCAAGATGTTGTTTGTTAATTGTTTTCCAAATACTCGTACACCCGTTTAAGGAACGCTGTCAATCTCTCACTGTAATCCAGTTGTTCTTCAATTATGCAAATATTCTGATTTTTAAGCAAATCACAACATCTGCGTAGTGGTGACAGATGATGTTTTGTCCTCTTATTTGACGTTTTTTCGACTCGGCATAGGACGTTAGCGTCTTTTGCCGAGTCGAAAAAAAGTTTTACCTACTATTGCGGAGATGTTGATGACCCTCTTCTCAGGCCGAGATGGATTATGAGGATGGAGGTTGTTTTTTTGAAATGAAGGGTGGCGGACGTGCCAATGCGTCTGATTGGAGCGAGGGTGAGTTTTTGGCTTTAGGAATGAAAAAAATGTGGTATCTTTGCATTCTTTAATGGACTATCGACAACGGATAATAACAAGGGACAGACACAATCCTCCGCAGATATGATAGTGATAGCTGACAGTGGAAGTACTAAGACGTCGTGGCGCTTGTGCGACCACGGGGGGATGGTGGCTGTGGCGGAGTCTGTCGGACTGAACCCACATGATGTTGACGCTGTCTCGTTCCGGTCGGTGCTGCAGGAGGTAGCACCACGGATGGGAACGGGCGTATTGCAAGTCTTTTTTTATGGTGCCGGATGCGGCAGTAAGGAGTCGAAACAATATGTGGAAGGACTCCTTGCCGAGTTTTTTGCCGGCGCTAATGTGACGGTGGAGAGCGATCTGCTGGGCGCCTGCCGTGCCGTATTGGGTGAGGGAGAGGGTGTCGTCGGCATTGTGGGGACGGGTAGCAATGTGTGCTACTACAAGTGTGGAGAGGTGGTCTATAGCCCTCCGACGATGGGATATGTGCTGGGCGACGAGGGGTCGGGAGCACTCATCGGGAAGCGTCTGCTGTACGACTACCTGCGGCACAGGATGCCGGAGCGGCTGGAGCGTCTTTTTGCACGGCAGTTCCCCGATATAGAGCACCGCTATGTTTCGGCTATCTATGATGAGCCGCATGCGGCACGATTTCTTGGGTCGATAGCCTCTTTCGCTTATGAGACGATAGCCGAGACATATACTGGTTCTCTGGTCCGCTCTCTTTTCTGCTCTTATATGTGTGGGCCTGTAAGAGATACGTTCAGTGCCAGCCGTCTGACGGAGCGGAGGTTATCCTTCGTGGGCGGCGTGGCGTCGGCCTTCGAGCGTCAGCTACGTGATGCTGCGGCTGTCGAGGGCTATAATGTGGAACAGGTTGTGGCCTCGCCCATTGACGGGCTGGTAGACTATCATTTGAAACATCAGTAAATACTAAATACTTACAACACTATGCAATTATCCAACATTCTCGTCATCTCCGGCAAGCCGGACCTTAATGAACTTATCTCGCAGACCCGAGGAGGTGCTATTGTGAAAAACATCGTGACCGGCCAGAAGTTCCCCGTGTTTAAGAACGACCGTATCAGCTCGCTTGGTGAAATCCGTATCTATACCAATGGCGGTGAAGCGGCTCTCGAAGATGTGTTTAAAAGCATACGCGAGAAGCAGCAGTCGCAGCCTCTTGCCTTTGACCCTAAGAAGGCCGAAGGCAAAGAGCTTTTTGCCTACTTTGGCGAGGTGCTGCCAGACTATGATACTGACCGCGTGCATGCCTCGGATGTGAAGAAGGTGCTTTATTGGTACAACATCTTGTTGGCTGCTGGCAAGTTGGAAGATGAGCCAGAGGAGGCCCAGAAGGAGCAACAGGAAGGCGCTCAAGAATAGGGAGTAAAGATGCAAGGTCATAAGGGCCTAAAGACAGACCGCTGTGCGGATGGTCTTTTCTTTTAGTTTTTAATCAATACAAACGAAAAATATTATGACGTATACCGAAAAAGGGGCCAAACGCTACACGGTGACCTCGGCGTTGCCGTATGCCAATGGGCCGGTACACATAGGGCATCTGGCTGGCGTCTATGTGCCGGCGGATGTCTATGCACGCTATCTGCGCTCGGCGGGCGAGGAGGTGCTTTTCATAGGTGGCAGTGACGAGCATGGTGTCCCTATCACCATCAAGGCACGACGAGAGGGATGTACTCCTCAGGATATTGTGGACCGCTACCATGCGATTATTCGTGACTCGTTCAAGGAGTTTGGCATCTCGTTTGATGTCTATTCGCGCACCTCGTCGAAAGAGCATCACGAGACGGCAGCGGCTTTCTTTAAGAAGCTCTATGAGGAGGGCAAGTTTGTGGAGAAGGTGTCGCAGCAGTACTATGACGAGGAGGCCCATCAGTTTCTGGCCGACCGATACATTACCGGAACTTGCCCGCATTGCGGCAACGAGCATGCCTATGGTGACCAGTGCGAAGCCTGTGGCACGTCGCTCAATGCTACGGACCTTATCAATCCCAAGTCGATGCTCAGCGGGGCCAAGCCAGTGTTGAAGGAGACGAAGCACTGGTTCCTGCCGCTCGACAAGGACGAGGAATGGCTGCGACAGTGGATCCTGGAGCGCCATCGTGACGACTGGAAAAGCAATGTCTACGGGCAGTGCAAGTCATGGATAGACGCTGGATTGCAGCCACGAGCCGTTACACGCGACCTGGACTGGGGCGTGAAGGTGCCCGTGGAGGGCGCCGACGGAAAGGTGCTCTACGTGTGGTTTGATGCGCCGATAGGCTATATCAGCTTTACCAAGCAGGCCTGTGGCGCCGACTGGGAGAAGTGGTGGAAGTCCGATGACACGAAGCTTGTACACTTTATCGGCAAGGACAATATTGTCTTCCATTGTATCATCTTCCCTGCCATGCTCAAGGCCGAGGGCAGTTTCATACTGCCGGCCAATGTGCCAGCCAATGAGTTTCTTAATCTCGAAGGCAACAAGATCAGTACGTCACGCAACTGGGCGGTATGGCTCCATGAATACCTGAAAGATTTCCCTGGCAAGCAGGATGTGCTGCGCTACACGCTGTGCAGCAATGCCCCTGAGACGAAGGATAACGATTTTACGTGGAAGGACTTTCAGCTCAAAAACAACAGCGAGCTGGTTGCCATTCTCGGCAACTTTGTCAACCGCACGCTTGTGCTGACCCACAAGTTTTTCGAAGGACGGGTTCCAGCAGCGAATGAGGACTGCTGGACCGCTACGGAGCGGGAGGCCGTCAGTGAATTGTCCGGCTACCCCGAGCGGATAGGACGCAGCATAGAGACCTATCGTTTTCGCGAAGCCTTGTCGGAATTGATGAATCTGGCGCGTCTGGGCAACAAGTATCTGACAGAGACCGAGCCGTGGAAACTTGTCAAGACCGACATGGGACGCACCGCCGCATCGCTCAACCTCTCGTTGCAGATATGTGCCAATCTTGCTATCCTGTGTGAACCTTTTATGCCGTTTACGGCCGAAAAGCTGCGCCGGATGCTCAACCTTGGCGTCAAGGGATGGCGTGAGGCTGGAGTGGCTACGCTGATGGCGGAGGGTGCGGTAATCAACAGCCCCGAGTTGCTTTTCGAGAAGATAGAGGACGACGCTATAGACGCACAGATTCAGCGCCTTGAGCAGATCAAACAGCAGAACGAGCTCGAAAGCTGGCGGCCTTCAGCCGTGAAGGAAGAGGTGGCTTTCGACGACTTCGGAAAAGTGGACATCCGCGTGGGTACAGTAGTGGAATGCAGCAAGGTACCCAAGGCCGACAAATTGTTGCAGTTCAAGATTGACGACGGTATGGGGATGCGCACCATCGTGAGCGGTATCGCCAAATACTATCCGGATCCGCAGGCTCTGGTGGGCAAGCAAGTGTGCTTCATTGCCAATTTCGCTCCTCGAAAGCTGAAGGGCGTAGAGAGTCAGGGCATGATACTCAGTGCCGAAGACCGTGACGGACGTCTCGTGTTGCTCAGTCCCTCGCAGATGGTGACGCCGGGTTGCTCGGTGGGATGACAAAAAATGTAGCTATCTACGAAAAAATGCTAAATTAGCAGAAGCGAAAGAAGGATAAAAAAATAACATAAAAATCTAATAATCAATAACTATGGAAATTTTAAGCAATCGTATTCTCAACATGGCGGAGAGTGAGACCCTCGCCATGACCGCTAAAGCTCGCGAGCTGAAAGCTCAGGGCAAGGACGTCATCAGCCTCTCCATTGGCGAACCCGACTTCAACACCCCCGACGAGGTGAAGGAAGCTGCCAAGAAGGCCATTGACGACAACTTTACGCACTATCCTCCCGTACCCGGCTATGCCGACCTGCGCGAGGCTATCTGCACCAAGTTGAAACGCGACAACGACCTTGATTTCAAACCCGAACAGATCGTTGTCTCCACGGGTGCCAAGCAGAGCATCTATCAGTTGGCCCAGGTGCTGCTCAACCCAGGCGACGAAGCCATCATCCCCACACCTTTCTGGGTGTCGTACAAAGAATTTGTGCGTCTGGCCGGTGCCACTCCGATCTTTGTGAAGACCAGCATCGAGAACAGCTTCAAGGTAACCCCCGCACAGCTTGAGGCCGCTATCACGCCGAAGACCAAGCTCATCATGTTCTCCTCGCCCAGCAACCCGACGGGTATGCTCTACACCAAGGAAGAACTGAAGGGTATAGCCGACGTCGTGGCCAAGCATCCCAATGTTTTCGTCATGGCCGACGAGATTTACGAGCATATCAACTTTGTGGGCAAGCACGAGAGCATAGCTCAGTTTGCAGAGATTCGCGACCGTGTCATCACCGTCAACGGCGTGGCTAAGGGCTTTGCTATGACGGGTTGGCGTATCGGATTCATTGCTGCTGCTCCGATCATTGCCAAGGCCTGCAACAAGCTGCAGGGCCAGGTGACCAGCGCTACCTGTTCCATAGCCCAGAAGGCAACGGTCAAGGCCATGCTGATGGATCCCAAGAAGAGCCCCGATGTCATCAATATGCGCAACACGTTCCTCAAACGTCGCGACCTTGTCTATGGTCTTCTGAAAGAGATTCCGGGCGTGAAGGTTACGCTGCCTCAGGGTGCTTTCTATTTCTTCCCCGATGTGAGTGCCTACTACGGCAAGAGCTTCAACGGCCAGGTGATCAAGAACAGCACCGACATGGCATTCTATCTCCTCAACGAGGCCAACGTGGCCACCGTGATGGGTGCTGCTTTTGGCGATGACGATTGCATCCGCCTCAGCTATGCCACCAGTGAGGACCTTCTCGTGGAAGCCATGCGTCGCATCAAGGCTGCTCTGGCTAACCTGAAATAAGATAGAATAGTCTTTCTTTTATGAAGAGGGTGTCCCAAAAGTCAAGGACACCCTCATTCTTTTTAACCAGTAGTTTGAGGTTTGGTCTATATAAGCAATACTCATAAGGAAATAGACACTTATGAGACATCCTCTTCTTCTCTTCATTGGAGGATTGCGTTACAGGACTGGAAGGGAGTAATAGCTAAAGGCTTTAGATAGTATGGAGGCTTTAGGGAAAAACAACGGTCTCTGAAAAAACAAGAGGCTCTAAATAATCGTAGAGCCTCTTGCATTTTTTTCTATCAGACAATAATGTCGGAGGGGGTTAATTGGCCTTCAAGGTAAAAGAACGGGATTGGAGGTCGCGACTGTTGGGGCCTATCATGAGGGTGAAGGCGCCGGGCTCGGAGGTATAGACGAGGTCTTTGTTGTAGAAGCGGAGCATGGGTTCGTCGATTGTGAACTGCACTTGGCGGCTCTCGCCTTTCCTGAGCGTGAGGCGTTGAAAGCCTTTGAGTTCTTTGATAGGACGCACCACGCTGCCGCTGATGTCGCGGATGTAGAGTTGCACTATCTCGTCGGCATCGAAGTTGCCGGTGTTGGTGATGGTAACAGTGGCGGTGATTGAGCTGCGGGAGTTGAGGGTGGTGTCGCTGAGGGTGATGGGGGAATAGTGGAAAGAGGTGTAGCTGAGGCCATAGCCGAAGGGGAAGAGTCCTTCGACGGGAACGTCAAGATAGTTGGTCTTAAAACGTTGGAAGCGTTCGCCCATGGGGCGTCCGCTGGCGTAGCGTGCGTAGGTCATGGGATATTGGCCTACGTGATGGGGGAAGGTGGTGGTGAGCTTGCCAGAGGGCGAGACGGCACCGAAAAGGACGTCGGCAATGGCGTCGGCAGTCTCGCTGCCGGCAAACCATACTTGAAGGATAGCGTCGAGATGGTCGTTCTCCCAGTTGAGCACCATGGGGCGTCCGGAGAAGTTGAGGAGCACGATGGGTTTGCCTGTCTTGGCGAGAGCTTGGAGGAGGTCGCGTTGTGCGTCGGGTATCTCGATGTGGACCATGCTGGCGGCTTCGCCCGACATCTCTGAGCATTCGCCCATGGCGCAGACGATTACGTCGGCTTTTTGTGCCACTTGCAGGGCTTCGCGGAGGAGCTGGTCGTCAGGTCGTGGGTCACGCAGTTTTTTTCGACGGACGAGGCGGTCTTCCATGGCGGCATCATACATGAGGTTGCATCCGCGCGCATAGAGTATTTCGGCCTGGCTGCCGACGGCATTGCGCATACCTTCGAGCAGTGTGAGGTAGCGGTCGGGCTGTGCACACCAGCTCCATGTGCCGCTGATGTTGAGGCGGTCGTTGGCCATGGGCCCGATGAGGGCGATCTTGCCCTGCTTTTTGAGGGGCAGGATTTTGTCGTGGTTTTTGAGCAGTACGAAGGTCTCGGAGGCAATGCGACGGGCTTCTGCACGATGTTCGGGGCAGAGGATGATGCTGTCGCGGCGCAGGGTGTCGCGGCAGTAGCGGTAGGGGTCGTCGAAGAGGCCGAGCCGGTATTTGGCTTCGAGGATGCGACGGACGGACTGGTTGATGGTCTTCATCGAGATGCGGCCTTCGCGGAGCAGTTGCTCGGCTTTGCGGATGTAGACATAGCTGCACATGTCGAGGTCGAGTCCGGCATTGAGGGACGCTGTGGCGCAGTCGAGGCTGTCGCCGATGGAGTGGTTGGTCATGTCGGTGATGCTCTCGTAGTCGGACACCACGAAGCCTGGGAAATGCCACTGGCCGCGCAGCAGGTCGGTGAGGAGCCATCGGTTGCCGGTGGCGGGTATGCCGTCGACGACGTTGAACGACGACATGACGCTGAAGGCACCGGCCTCTATGGCGGCCCGATAAGGCGGAAGATATTCGTTGTACATGCGCCAGCGGCTCATGTCGGCGATGTTGTAGTCCTGTCCGCCATCGGAGGCGCCGTACATGCCGAAGTGTTTGACGCAGGCCATCATGGTGTTGTCGGCAGCGAGGTCAGTGCCTTGATAGCCTCGCACCATGGCGGCGGCAATCTGGCTGCCCAGATAGGGGTCCTCGCCCGAGCCCTCGGCGATGCGTCCCCAGCGGGCATCGTGGCAGATGTCTACCATGGGGCTGAAGTTCCAGCAGATGCCTTCGCTGGTGGCCTCGGTGGCGGCGATGCGTGCGCTACGCTCGATGGCCTTCATGTCCCACGAGCAGGAGAGACCGAGGGGGATGGGGAAGACGGTGCTGTAGCCATGGATGACGTCGAGGCCGAAGAAAAGGGGTATGTGCAGCCGGCTCTCTTCGACGGCCATGCGCTGCACGGCATAGATCTTTTTCACATCCATGATGTCAAGCATTGCACCGGCCATTCCCTGCTTGACCATCTGTACGTACTCGGCCTTCTCTTTGCCGCCGGAGACGACGTCTTCGCCTTCAACGAGGTTGAGCTGGCCTATCTTTTCTTGTAGCGTCATCTTCGCCATCAGTTGGTCGATGAAACGGTTCATCTGTTTGGTGTCGATGTTGTTCTGTGCCGAGAGCGTGGCTATGGCAACCAGAAGGCTGATAGAGAGGGATAGGATTTGCTTCATGGGGATATGGAAAAAGAGGTTGAATGACATTGTGGGTGGCTGTGCGAGCCGATAGTATTCGTCGTGGATGGAAGGAGTACTGCGATTTATGAGCCTCTACTGGTAGGGAAAAGGCACCATGGGAGTGTCGCGTGGTGCCTTATGAGAGTGAATGCAAAAAACGGGGAGCGTACGTGTGTGTCAGTGGAGCAGTGTTACGGTGCCGGTGGTGTACTGCCAGTTGCCGGGGGTGATGGGGTCTTTGTATTTGATGATGAAGGAGTAGGCGCCTTGCGGACAGAGGATGCCTTGATAGGTGCCGTCCCAGTATTGGTTGATGTCGGTAGAGTGGAACATGAGGATTCCGGCACGGTTATAGATGTTCATCTCGAAGGCAGTGATGCCAGTGCCCTGGGCGCGGAATCGGTTGTTGGCCTCGTGGAGCACATCGCTGGTGCCGGGCAGGGTGGGTATGAAGACGTTGGGCACGTAGAGCGAGGTGCGAATCAGCGGGATGACTGCCGAGGTGGTGTCGCTGCACACGCCGTTGTTGATGGCGAGGGTTACGAGCACAGAGTCTACATCCGGACGGGCTGTGTAGCGCAACTCGCGTCCGGCGGCGGATAGCAGTTCGCCGTTGATGTACCATTCGCGCGTGCCGTCGGCTACGCTGGCGTCGATGGCGGTGAGCGTCAGTTGGTCGATGGAGAGGTAGGTGGGTTGCAGGTTGAGGATGGCGCGGGTATCGATGATGGTGGGCAGTGTTACCTCTACCGAGGAGGGGCAGCTGCGCCCGGCAGCACGGTCGGCGAGGAAGGTGTAGATGGTGTTGGTCTTGGGTTGGAGGAAGAGGCTGTCGTCGGTCTCGTGGCCGGCGAGTTCGTCGTTGGTGGGCTCGCACGACCAGCGGTGGATACATTCGCTGCATGTCTCGCCCCATAGGATGTAGCGGCCGGTGGCGCAGTCGAAGGAGAAGCCGGTGTTGAGGTCGGGACGGCTAATGACAGAGAGGGAGAGGAAGACGGTGCTGTCGCATCCGGCAATATTGGTGAGGTGTGCTGTGTAGTGGCCTTCTTCGGCGATATAACTGCCGTCGAAGAAGCGTGTCTCGCCGTCGCAGACGGAGTCGATGAGCTCGGTAGTGTCTTTGTGGTGACGGAAGAAGTGGAGCGTGCGGACGCTATCGCATCCGTAGCTGCTGGTGAGGGTTACTGTGGCATCGGCGCTTTCGCTGTAGGAGGTGCCTTCCCAGAAGAAGGGTTGGCATTGGTGGACGGTCTCCTCTTCGCGTGAGCTGGGATGGATGGAGAGGTGGAGCACCGCCACGCTGTCGCCGCCAAAGATGTTGGTGAGCCCTGTGATGGAGTCGGTGGTGGAGGTGGTATAGGTGCGGCCGTTGGACTGCCATTGGTAGCTGTCGCAGGCGTCGATGAAGATTTCTTCGCGGTTGTCGATGTCGATGACGAGGTGGAGCACGGCGCTGCTGTCGCATCCGTAGTGGTTGCGCATGCCGGTCTTGGTGTAGGTGCCGCTCTCGGAGTAGGTGCGGCCGTTCCAAGTGTAGGACTCAGGCTGATAGACGGTGGTCTCGGACTGGGTGTTGGGCTTGACAAACCATAGGGTGGTCTCGGTGATGGGGCAGAGGCCGGTGTTTTCGAGCACGTTGGAGATGGGCACCGTCGTGCCGCCGGCAGCTGCCGTTACGGCTGTGGGGATGGTCCAGCGGGTGTCGCAGGTGATCTTGAAGTTGTCGATGCCAGCCACATAGCCGTTGCCGACGTTGCGGATGCGGAAATAGTAGGTGCCAGAGGAACCGAGGGGTGCGAGCGAGACAGTTTTCAAGCGCCAGGTGCTGGAGTTGCCCATAGAGCCGCCGATGGCAGTCCATGGACCGCTGGCGGAGCGGGCCCATTCGAGATAGAGGGTGCTGCTACCATAGCCCGATTGGTCGTCGATGATGTCCTCGTTGAGGTAGTAGAAGGTGAGGGTGGCGCGTGAAGGGTCGCAGGTGATGTTGATGGCGGGCGAGGTGAGGATGTGGGTCTCGGAGTAGCCTACCATGTAGAAATAGGTGGGGCACATGGCCGAGAAGCCGCTATAGCCGCGATGGGTGGGCGAGTCGAGATACCAGCCCCATCCGTCGGGGGTGGAGGAGTAGTTGCTGTTGACGTTGTTGCGTTCCCAGTTGCCGCCGAAGGTCCATCCGTCGTTGCTGTTGAACTGGTAGTCTACCACGGTGACCACGCTGCCGCGTTGTCCGCTCTCGCCCGGGCAGATAGAGTCGTAGAAGGTCAGCGTGGGGTCGCTGGTGCAGTCGCAGACGAGGGTTATGACGGTGTCCCAAAGGGCGCAGTTGCTGACCACGTAGGCGCGTACTGTCCCCGGGTCGGCGG
The DNA here is from genome assembly GCA_017477485.1 of Bacteroidales bacterium. Taxonomy (GTDB): domain Bacteria; phylum Bacteroidota; class Bacteroidia; order Bacteroidales; family P3; genus Colimorpha. The sequence goes on from JAFUVR010000023.1 coordinate 10,441, forward strand.
TGAGCTGGTTGGAGGCCTGAGGCGAGCCGGCTTGGTTGAGCGCATACTGATAGGTTACGCCGCTCTGCGGGTGTGGATAGAGGCGTATCTGTCCGGCATTGGCCCCGCAGGGATTGATGACGCGCACGCTGTCCATCACGATACGGTTGTTGGCCCCGAGGGGGTCGTTGTAGTCGTGGTAGAGCTGGTGCACCTCTTCGTGGGTGATTTCGCGATTGTAGAAGGCGATGTCGTCCATGGCACCGCTGAAGGGGAAATAGATGTAGTCGCCGCCGTCGAGACGCCCGATGTAGAGGGGCTTGGTGTTGGCCACGGTGAAGTTGGGGGCCGTGGCGAGCACGTCTTCCTGATAGAGCACGCCGTTGATGTAGAAACGGCTGTGGGTGGCCGAGAGGGTGTAGACCACGTGAATCCATTGGTCGGGCGAATAGCAGTGGAACGTGGAGGCCGCCACCACGTCGGAGGCTACATAGCTGGTGTTGGTGTTGGCAAATTGGAAGTCTTGATCGTAGGTGGCCGAAAGGGAACTCTGCAGGCGAAATCCGGCCGAGACTGGCGGGGTGACGCCTTCGGGCTGGCCTACGCCTCCTTTGGCAATGAGGGTGAAGTGGGCTCCGTTGTTGACGGTCTGCACGGTGGTGGTGCCTGTGGGTATCAGCTCGCCGCGTGCCGAGGTCTGTTTCATCCAGAAAGAGACGCTCATGGCCTGGCTGAACATCAGTGAGGAACTGTTGTTGATTTTGACCCAGTTGCGGTTGTCAACGCCGCCGAAGGCATAGGCGCTGTTGGCAGTGCCGAAACGGTCGGCCGTGGGAGTCGGATTGGTCCCTCCGGTTTCGCTCTGAAGGGTGCCGTTGTTGTTGTTGCCCGAAAGGTCGTTGGCGTTGCCCTCAAAACCATAGTAGGCCACCAGTCCCGATGTGGGAACATAGGCAGGGACCCCCTGTGCCCACGCACCTATGGAACATATAAGAATAAGAGTATATAGGGCTATTGTCTTTTTCATATCTTTCTGTGTTATATGTTGATGTGTCGCCATGGAGGGCCTGTGGCGATGAGACATAATGGTGCAAATGTACGATTTTTTGTTGATAAATTGTTGGCAAATGCATTCGTCTATATTGGTGTCTGCCAAAATATTTGTACTTTTGCAGTCTTAAAAAATGTGCCTATGTTGTTAAAAATTTACAACGACAATCCCAATGAGCGCGAGGTGCGCAAGGCTGCCGACGCTATCGAGGCCGGCGGCGTCATCATCATCCCTACCGACACGCTCTATGCTTTTGTCTGCGGCATGGCCCACAAGCAGGCCGCCGAGGCGATGGCCCGCGTCAAGGGCTTCTCGCTCAAGCAGGCCAAGTATTCGTTGCTGTGCTCTTCGCTCAGCCAGCTCAGCGAGTATGTGCGCCCGATGAGCCGCGACCTCTTCGCGCTGCTCAAGCGGGCACTGCCAGGGCCCTTCACCTTCATCATGGATGCCAACAACAGCGTTCCGCGCCACTATCAGAACCAAAACAAGACCATCGGCCTTCGTGTGCCGGACAACAACGTGTGTCGTGCCATCATCGAGGCCGTGGGCACCCCGCTGGTGTCCACCTCGGTGAGGCTGGTCAACGAGGAGATGGAGAAGGAGTATCTCACCGATCCCGAACTCATTCACGAGTTGCTTGGCTCTCGCGTCTATATGGTTGTCGATGGCGGCGTGGGCGAAGACGTGCCGTCCACGGTGGTGGATTGCTCCGCCGGCGATTTTGAGATTGTCCGGCAGGGAAAAGGCATCATTGACATGTAGACATACGTCCTGCCGTCGACTTGCACAGGCGCCGGAAGAAGGCGGCCCCCGCACGTCTTTTCCTATGGCAGGCCGCACCCATCACCTCACTCCATCAGAGTGAATCACACTTTGCACAACCGATAATAACAAGTTTCACCATGCAGATCACCTTCCACAATCGTAGCCCGCTCTATTCTGGCCCATGGGGGTTCGTGGCCCAGGTCATCGTCATGACCCTCTCGGTACTGTTGGCCTCGTGGATTATTCCCGGAGTGCAGCTGCCGAGCGTCGGGACGGCCATCATCACCGCGGTGGTCATCGCGCTGCTCAACAACTTCATCCGCCCTATCCTCATCGTCCTCACGCTGCCGTTCATGATTTTCTCCATGGGGCTCTTCCTCTTCATCGTCAACACGCTGATTATTCTCGTTGCCGACGCCCTTGTTCCGGGCTTTCAGGTCAACGGATTTGGCAACGCACTGCTCTTCAGCATCGTACTGACGGCATTCAACTATCTTCTCGAGATTCCCAACCGTCTGATGCGTCGTCCCCGCTATGTGGAACGTACCACACCACCAAAGTCTGACGACGGCTTTGCACAATATGAGGACGTGACCGACGAGGAATGACACCGCTGTCAGCGACTGTCAACATAGCAACACCAAAAACAATCACTTATAACAATATCATGCAAGTTTTCAATACCGTAGCCTCATTGCAAGAGGCACTTGCCCAGCAACAGGGGCATAGTGTAGGCCTTGTGCCTACTATGGGGGCTCTTCACGAAGGCCACCTTTCACTCATCATGCGTGCCATCGAGGACAATCCCGTGGTAGTGGTCTCCATTTTCGTCAACCCCATCCAGTTCAACAACAAAGAGGACCTTGCAAAATATCCGCGCACCCTTGAGACCGACCTCCAGGTCATCGGGCGTGCCACGGCTGCTTCCAGTTGCCAGATTTTTGTCTTCGCCCCCTCGGTCGAGGAGATGTATCCCCGTCCGGTGGACGAGGTCTACCATTTCGGGCCCGTGGAAGAAGTCATGGAAGGGCCGCGCCGTCCGGGCCATTTCTCGGGTGTTGCCGTCGTAGTGCGTCGTCTGTTCGACATCGTCAAGCCGCAACGGGCCTATTTCGGCGAGAAGGACTTCCAGCAGATTGCCATCATCCGCAGCCTCCTGCAGCAAATCCAGTACCCCATAGAGCTTGTTGCCTGTCCCATAGTGCGGGCCGACGACGGGCTGGCACTCTCCAGCCGCAATGTGCGCCTCAGCCCTGCGGCCCGTGCCATCGCCCCTACCATCTACGCAACCCTCTCTCAGGCTGTAGAGATGAGCCGCTACGAGTCTGTCGAAGAGGTCATCGAGTGGACACTCTCCACGCTCTCCTCCTTCCATGAGGTCAACCCCCAGCCCGACGGTCTCCGCTTCGAGCCCGAATACTTCGAAATTGTCGACGATGCCACGCTACAGCCCATCCTCTCGTGGGACGAGGCCGAAGGTATCGTGGGCTGCATCGCCGTATGGCTCGACGGTGTGCGTCTCATCGATATGGTGCGCTTCAAGTGATAGGGCAGGGAAGTCTGCGCATCGAGCGGACGTTTTTTGCGTTCTCCCCCGTCAGTTCAGACACACGCCCTTTCTGATAACAGAAGAAACATATAAAAAACACACAAAGCCGTTGCACTGTTCTGCAACGGCTTTGTGCTTCCTATAGTGTCGCCAATGTCCTCCTGACTTCGTCATTGCGCCTCCCAGAATTCCTCATCGAATAATTTGGCAATAGGCTTATGCCTTTTCATGGGCATGGTCTTGGAGAGGTGTTTCTTGTTCTGTGGCATATAGACGCTGATGGTAGTGACTGTCTTTGC
>JAFUVR010000024.1 GCA_017477485.1 Bacteroidales bacterium
AACCTTATCAACTTTAACTCCCAACACCATGAAAGAAAGCGAGCTTGTTCTGGCCCCTGATGGTAGCCTCTATCACATACATCTCAATAGCGAAACACTTGCCGACAATGTCCTTTTGGTTGGCGACCCTGGCCGTGTTGATATGTTCAAGGGCATTTTTGATAGTATTGAATACGAGGCCTACAACCGCGAGATGCACTCGCTTACAGGTGTCTATCATGGCACCCGTTTCACAGCCCTCTCCACGGGTATGGGCTGCGACAATATCGACATTGTGATGACCGAGCTCGATGCCGCTGCAAACCTCGACCTCCACACGGGCGAGAGACTCCCTGTCCAGCGTCATCTCAATCTTGTCCGCATTGGCACCTGTGGCGGACTACAGCCAGATCTGCCTGCTGGCAGCGTGGTGGCCAGCCGTTATGCTATTGGATTAGATGGTCTTATACACTATTATTCCCATGATTCTTCTTTATTGGAATCAGCCATGGCTGCCGATTTCGACCACAAGGTTGGCGTGTGCCGGGAGATGGCGCGGCCGTATGCTGCGGCATGTAGCGACACGCTGTTCTCTAAGGTGGCCCACGACCTCTATGCCGGCATCACCGTTACCGCTCCAGGATTCTATGGCCCGCAAGGCCGCAATGTCAGCGTTGCCCCGACGATACCGGATCTCACCAGTCGTATTGCCGACTTCAAGTGGGATGGTCTCTGTGTGGCAAATCTCGAGATGGAGACATCGGCCATATATGGTCTTTCCAAAATCATGGGCCACGAGGCTCTTACCGTCTGTCTCGTCATTGCCAACCGCGTGGCAGGCTCTTTCCTCAACGACTACCATGCCCAGATACATGATGTGATTGACATGGTCATGCGTCGGCTTTCTTGTTAGTGAATGACATTTTCTATCCATAAATAATTGGCGCAGGCGCATGATGGCCCCGAAGGTGCTTGTTAGTGAATGACATTTTCTATCCATAAATAATCGTAGTCCTTTGCATATCCTCAAATAGACGTTTGTTAGTGAATGACAATTCTTATTCATAAATATTTTTTATCATGAAAAAAATCTTTTTCTTTGCTGCCATCGCAGCCATTCTGTCGCTTTCGGCCTGTAAGCAGAACGTCGACTCCGCCTCCTCAACCGATAATGCCTCGGTCGTGATGGATAATATCATGGCTCGCAAGAGTGTGCGCTCCTATCTCCCACAAACTATTGGCGACGACACCATACAGGCACTTCTTCGTGCTGCCATGGCTGCCCCTTCTGGCATGGATGTCCGTCCATGGAGTTTTGTCGTTCTGAAAGACAAGACAAATTTCGACCAGATCTTTGCTGGCAATATGAATTTGAAGAAATATCAAGAGGCTGCCGTGGTCATTGTGGTCTGTGCCGACACCACTATGCCCAAACGCAACGGCGTCGATGGCCAACGTGTTCCCAACCGTATTTGGCGTGATGATATGGGCGCCTGCACCGAGAATCTTCTCCTTGCTGCCGAAGCCTATGGGCTTGGCGCTGTCTGGACGGCCTGTTACCCGTTCGAGAATAATATGCCCTCTGTCAAAAAAGAACTCTCCCTTCCCGATGAGGTGGTGCCCTATTGCGTGATTCCTGTGGGCCACCATGACGGGACTACCCAACCCAAAGACAAATGGGATGAGTCTCGAATCCATTTCGAACGCTGGTAACCTCTTTAGAACACCGGTAAACATCGTCGCCAGTACTCGTTCCCCTTCTGCGCCCTGCCCTTTAAGGCGGGGCGTTTTTTTGCATCTGTGCAGGTTTTGTATGCGTTGTGGTGCGTCCACTTGGCTGTTCACTCCGAGATTGTTTTCTTTTTTAGGGAGATACAATCTGTAATAATTGATTGATATGGTGATGTTTGGATGTACCTGTTGTAGGTGCCGCAGCCCGTTTCCTCTTTTTTTTGTATCTTTGCATGATTTAACCAACTATAAACTATGACAAATATTCGTAATATTGCCATTATTGCTCATGTGGACCACGGCAAAACAACGCTGGTGGATCGCATGCTTCATCAGGCAAAACTCTTCCGCGAAAACCAAGAAACTGGCGACCTCATCCTCGACAACAACGACCTCGAACGCGAACGCGGTATTACTATCCTTTCTAAAAATGTGTCTGTCCGCTATAAGGATTGCAAAATCAATATTATCGACACTCCAGGCCATAGCGACTTCGGTGGCGAGGTGGAACGTGTGCTCAACATGGCCGATGGCGTCCTGCTGGTGGTCGACGCCTTTGAAGGCCCCATGCCACAGACCCGCTTTGTCCTTCAGAAGGCTATCGAACTGGGCCTGAAACCTATTGTGGTTATCAATAAAGTCGACAAACCCAACTGCGACCCAGAACTGACGCAGGAGGCCGTTTTCGACCTGATGTTCAATCTGGGTGCTACCAATGACCAACTGGACTTTCCCACGGCCTACGGAAGCGCTAAACAGGGCTGGATGGGAGCCGATTGGAACACCCCCACCGAGGACATCTCTTACCTGATGGACCTTATCGTACAATATATTCCTGCTCCTAAGACGGAAGAAGGTTCCACTCAGATGATGCTCTCTTCGCTCGACTATTCTTCCTATCTCGGACGTATTGCCGTGGGACGCTTACACCGTGGCACACTGCAGGCCGGACAGAGCATTGCACTGATGAAACGCGACGGCAGCCGTATTGACAGCAAAATCAAGGAGCTATACACATTTGAAGGCCTCGGCAAGGAACGCACTAAGAATGTTGTAGAGGCAGGAGAGATTTGTGCCGTATTGCTTGACTTAGATAAAAATGTGATGTTTGAGATTGGCGACACCATCTGCGATATCGACAATCCCGAACCGCTGCCCCCTATCAAGGTTGACGAGCCTACCATGAGTATGCTCTTCACCATCAACAATTCTCCTTTCTTTGGCAAAGAGGGTAAATACGTCACCAGCCGGCACATCCGCGAACGACTTTTTAAGGAATTGGAGAAGAACCTGGCACTCCGTGTTGAAGAAACCAATTCTCCTGATGCTCTTCTCGTCTACGGCCGTGGCATCCTCCATCTCTCGGTGCTTATCGAGACGATGCGCCGTGAGGGCTACGAACTTCAGGTCGGACAGCCAAAGGTAATCATCAAGGAGATCGACGGCAAGAAATGCGAACCCATCGAGCAGCTGACAATTCTTGTGCCCGAAGAGTTTTCCAGCAAGGTGATTGATGTCGTCACACGTCGCAAGGGCGAAGTAGGCACTATAGAGACCAAGGGCGACCGTGTGCAACTGGAATTCTCTATCCCCTCGCGTGGCATCATCGGACTGCGCAACACGCTCCTTACCGCCACCAATGGCGAAGCCATCATCGCTCATCGTTTCAGCGACTTTGAACCATGGAAGGGCGATATGGACACACATAAGATGGGTGCTCTCATCGCTAAGGAAACGGGCGAGGCTACGGCTTACAGCATCAGCAAACTGCAAGACAGGGGGCCGTTCTTTATTGAGCCTGGCGACATGGTCTATACCGGAGAGGTGATTGGCGAAAGTCTTCGACCGGGCAACGATATTGTTATCAATGTCGTCACGGCCAAGAACCTAACAAACATGCGTACCAAGAGCGCCGACGAGAAGTCTACCTGTACGCCTGCCATCAAGTTCTCGCTGGAAGAGGCAATGGAATACATTCGCGAAGACGAGTATCTCGAAATCACTCCGCAGAGCCTCCGTATACGCAAAATCATTCTTGACGAGACGGAACGAAAGCGTGCACGTATTGCCGCTGGCCTCTCTTCGGACGATTGATGGACATCCCATAAGTTGTCGTCCTGATCACCTAAAAAACCATTCGACGGCTTCTGTCGACATGAAATAACGCAACACATAGACAAAAATGGCTTTTTCTAAGTTTAATATGACTTTTCAGTTCGTCATCATTCTCGTGGTGATGATTGTCATGTGGTTGGGCGCTTTCATCCATCCGGTACAGATGCCTGTCATGCAGTCGGGTTTCATCTACCAGTTCTTTTACAATATCTTTCATGGCGTGCCCTTGCTGGCATCTATTGTCGCCTTCCTGATCATCGGCGTGGAAGGCTTTTGGCTCAACGCGATTCTGTATAACTGCCGATTGGTGCCCCAAAACACGCTGCTGCCCATGTTGCTGTATGTGGTCGCCATGAGCAGCCAGCCTGATACTCAGACTATCACCCCTATG